>JANMDK010000121.1:0-14783 GCA_031376265.1 Pseudomonadota bacterium | reverse complement strand
GCCGAAGTGGCGGTTGCGCTTGTCCTTCGGCCCGCGGTGGAATCCCAGCCGTGGAAAGTCGTGCCCCGTGATCATCAGGTAGGGATAGGACTTGTCGTCGCGGAATTGGATGTTGTAACGCGGCGTCAGGCTCTTGATGAGGTTGTTCTCGAGCAGCAGCGCCTCGCCCTCGGAGCGAGTGACCGTCGTCTCCATCGACGCGATCTGCGTGACCATGAGCCCGATGCGCGGGCTCTGCTGCGTCTTGGTGAAGTAGCTCGAGACGCGCTTGCGCAGGTCGCGCGCCTTGCCGACGTAGAGCACTTCTCCCGCAGCGCCGAGCATGCGGTACACCCCGGGCAGGTTCGGCAGCCCCGTGACGAAGGCCTTGGCGTCGAACGGCTCGCTCATGCTCGCCGGCTGCTACGCGAGCCCGGTGACGTCCTTGAGCGCGGCGCGATAGCTGTCGGCCGCGAGGCTGACTTCGCGGCCGCTGTCGCGGCGGATACGCTCCAGCCTCGCCGTCGGGTAGGCCTGCTGCGGCAGGCGCGCAAGCAGGTCATCCGCCGCGTCGGGCGCATTGCAGACGAGAACGACATCGCACCCGGCTGCAAGGGCCGCTTGGGCGCGGGCGACCATGTCGCCGGCTACGCTCGCGCCTTCCATGCTGAGGTCGTCGCTGAAGATGACCCCGTCGAACCCGAGCTGCTTTCGGAGGACCTCCTTGAGCCAGAATGTCGAGAACCCGGCAGGCGTTGGGTCGACCGCCGTGTAGATCACGTGCGCGGGCATGACGCCGGCGAGCCCGGCCGCGATCACCGGCCGGTAAGGCGCCACGTCGGTAGCGATGATTTCGTCGAGGGAGCGGTCGTCGGTGGGAATCGCGACGTGCGAATCTGCCGAGGCATAACCGTGTCCCGGAAAATGCTTGCCCACCGCGCCCATGCCGGCGGCGGCGAGGCCCCGCACCAGCGATGCGCCCAGGGCGCCGACTGCCTCAGGCGAGGAATGGAAGGCCCGGTCGCCAATGACCGAGCTGGCGCCGTAGTCGAGGTCGAGGACCGGCGTGAAGCTGAAGTCGACGCCGTGCGCGCCGAGCTCGGCCCCAATGGCGAAGCCGGTGCTTTCGGCCGACCTCACCGCAGCGGCGCGATCGCTGTCCCACAATGTTCCGAGCTTGCGCATCGGCGGGATCGCGGTGAATCCTTTGCGGAAGCGCTGCACGCGCCCGCCTTCGTGGTCCACGCAGATGACGAGCTCGGGCGTGCGGATCGCCTTGATCTCCGCGGTCAGCGCTTTGACCTGTTCAGGGCTCTCGAAATTGCGTGCGAAAAGGATGATTGAGCCAACCAGCGGATGCGAAAGCCGGCGGCGCTCGGCATCGTCGAGAGTGAGACCCGCTACGTCCGCCATTACCGGCCCGAGCGGAAGGCGTTGTGTCATGGGCCAGTCTCCAGGATAACGGTCGCGCTCGCGAGGCCCCGCTCATCGGTGAGCGAGACATGGGCGCGGGTCACGCCGCGCGTGTCCATGAGGGTCTTGAGCGCGGGAGTGAACTCGAGCGTCGGCTTGCCTGATTTAAGGTTGGTCACCCAAACGCCGTGCCAGTTGGCCGGCGCGTGGATGCCGGTGCCGAGCGCCTTGGTGAACGCCTCCTTGGCCGCGAACCTCTTGGCGAGATATGCGGCCGGCAGGCGGTGAGTGGCGAATCGCCTGAGCTCCGGTTCGCAGAGGATGCGCTTTGCGAAGCGCTCGCCGAAACGCTCCAGCGCCGCGGCAATGCGCGGAATCTCGATGATGTCGGTGCCCACCCCGTAGATCACTTCCCGGCCCCCATCACGAAGCGGGCTTCGGTCATGAGCCTTTTCATTTCGCGCACTGCCTCGCGCATGCCGACATAGATCGCGCGGCTCACGATCGCATGGCCGATGTGCAGCTCGCGGATGCCTTGCAGGCGCGCCACCGGCTCGACGTTGTTGTAGTTGAGCGCATGCCCTGCGTTGAAGCGCATGCCGCGGTCGCGGATGGCCTTGCCGGCGCGCGCGAGCTTGTCGAGTTCGGCAATCACCGCCGGCACTTCTGCGTCGCGCCCCTGTGAATGGAAGACGTGCGCGTACGGCCCGGTGTGCACTTCGCAGACCCGCGCGCCGATGCGGTGGGCCGCGTCAATCTGCTTCTCGTCAGGGTCGATGAACACGGACACCATGATCCCCGCATCGGCGATGCGCGCAACCGCCTCCTTGAGCGGGGCTTCCTGCGAGAGGATGTCGAGCCCGCCCTCGGTGGTGATCTCATGGCGGCCTTCGGGCACCAGCATCGCCATCTCCGGCTTGATGCTGCGGGCGATGCCGACCATCTCGGCCGTGGCCGCCATCTCGAGGTTGAGCTTGATGTGCGTAAGCTCCCTCAGGCGGCGCACGTCTTCGTCCTGGATATGGCGGCGGTCTTCGCGCAGGTGCACCGTGATGCCGTCCGCGCCGCCGAGGTGCGCCTCGACGGCGGCCCAGACGGGATCCGGATCGTAGGTCCGGCGGGCCTGCCGTACGGTGGCGACATGGTCGACGTTGACGCCCAGTTCGATCATAGGTCCTGAAGCTCCATTAGGACGCTGCGGGTATGCAGAGTCTGGCCGTGCAGGCGCTGGCCGATCAGTGCCCGCATCAGCGAGCGCGCCTGGTGCAGGGTCTGCGCGCTGCCGAAATCGTCCCGGTCGAGGTCGATGAGCGTGCTGCCCCTCACCACCATCTCGCCACCCGGCTCCGCGCCCGCACCTGCGGGGATCGGTCCTCGCTCGGGATCGTACAGATATTGCATTGACGGGTCGATGGGCGCCCCGCTCGCCGCATCACGATCGAGCAGCATCGCGTAGCCGAGCTCGGCCAGCAGGCGCTTTTCGAATCCGCGCAGCACCGCCGCGGTGGGCTCGCCGCGGCCCAGGCGCTCGAGGCTGCCCGAATAGGCATCGAACAGGGCCTCATGCGAATCTTCCCTCGGCAGCAGTCGCAGGATCAGCTCGTTGACATAAAACCCGCACATCAGGCCGAAGCCGCGCAGGAAGGGCATCCCGCCCTGCCACTCGGCGGCCACCAATGTGTTGATTTCGCCCGAGCCTGTCCAGGTGAGCCGCAGCGGCTGGAAGGCGTGCAGCACGCCCCGCATCGCCGAGCGCGGCCTGCGCGCCCCTTTTGCAATCAAGGCGGTGCGACCCACCCGGCGCGAGAACGCCTCCACGATGAGGCTGGTCTCCTTGTACGGGTAGCTGTGCAGGACGAAGGCGGGCTCGTGCTCTACCCGGCGGCGGGCTTGCGCCATCGATTCAGGTGTAGCCGAACGAGCGCAGGGCGCGGGCGTCCTCGGTCCACCCTCGTTTCACCTTGACCCAGAGGCCGAGGTACACCTTGCCGTCGAAGAGCTGCTCCATGTCCTTGCGCGCGGCGGTGCCGATGCGCTTGAGCCTTTCGCCCTTGTCGCCGATGACGATCGGCTTGTGGCTCTCGCGGTCGACCCAGATCGTCGCCTCGATGCGGCGGAGCGCGCCCTCCTCCTTGAAGCTGTCGATGGCGACTTCGCACCGGTACGGCAGCTCCTCCCCCAGTTCGCGGAAGAGCTTCTCCCGCACCAGTTCGGAGGCGAAGAAGCGCTCGTCGCGGTCGGTGAGCTGGTCGTCCGGGTACATTGGCTCGGCCACCGGCAGGGCATCGCGGATCACGCGCAGCAATTCTTCGCTGTTCTTGCCTGTTTTCGCGCTGACCGGGACGATGGCGACGAAGTCGCGCTCCTTCGAGAGGCGGTCGATGAAGGGGAACATCCGCTCGCGGTCCTTGACCTGGTCGACCTTGTTGGCCACCGCAATGACTTTCTGGCCGGCCGGAATCTTGGCCAGGAGGTCGCGGTCGGCCTCATAAATCCTCGGCGCCTCGACCACCCAGAGCACCACGTCTGCGTCCCGCGTTGCCTCGGTGGCGCGTTTGTTGAGGGTCTTGTTGAGCGCGTTGCTGTGCAGGGTCTGGTAGCCGGGCGAATCGACGAAGACGAATTGCGTGTCCGGCGTGGTGAGGATGCCGCGCACGAGGTGGCGCGTGGTCTGCGCCTTGGGCGAGACGATCGCCAGCTTCTGGCCGACGAACCGGTTGAGCAGGCTGGACTTGCCGGTGTTCGGCCGGCCGGTGATGCCGATGGTCCCGCTGCGGAATTCCGCGCTTTTGCTCAAAGTTTCGTCATCCGATCTGCTTGAGGATCTTGCCTGCTGCGTTCTGTTCCGCGATCCGGCGAGTGCTGCCGCTGCCCGTGGCGATGAGCTTGAGCTCCTCGACCACGCACTCGACTTCGAAAGTCTGACTGTGCGCCGCCCCTTTGGTTGCAACCACGCGGTAGGCGGGTAGTTTCCTCTGGTGCGCCTGCAAGTGCTCCTGGAGGAGCGTTTTCGCGTCCTTGGCGGGCTTTGCGGGGTCCAGCTTGGCGAACTCGCCCTCGAACGTGTGGCGGATCGAATCGCGCACCGCCGCGTATCCGCCATCGATCAGCATTGCGCCGTAGACCGCCTCGAGCGCATCGGCAAGCATCGAAGGCCGGCTGCCGCCGCCGTTGGCGAGCTCGCCCTCCCCCAGCCTGAGGAACTCGGAGAGCCCAAGCGCCAGCGCGATGCCGGAGAGCGACTCCTTGCGCACCAGGTTGGCCCGAAGGCGCGACATCTGGCCCTCGGAGAGCGTAGGAAAACGGTTGTAGAGCTCTTCGGCCACGACGCAGTTGAGCACGCCGTCGCCGAGGAACTCGAGGCGTTCGTTGTGCGGCGAGCCGAAGCTGCGGTGGGTCAGCGCCTGTTCGCGGAGCTCGGCGCTCTTGAACTGGTAGGCGATGCGCTTTTCTAGGGGCGGGGTCCGCGCCACCGGGCGTGCGCCGGGATCACTCTTTCGAGTTCGCGGCGAAATCGATGTACAGGCCGACGTTCGCGAACAGCGGCACCTCTTTCTTGTACGCGAAGGAGATGACGACGTCGCTGCCGTCCTTGGTGATCTCGAGATCCTTGGACGTGATCACGGTGACCGAATCGATCATGGTGCGCTGGTCCCATGCCTTTCGGATCTCGGCAACGCTGGCGCCGCGCTTGTCGTTTGCGATCGCCTTGATGTGGTTCTTGGCAGTGAAGAACTCGGCCACGGCCGGGCCGACCTTGAACCCCAGCAGCGCAAGGAAGATCAGGATGACGAATACGATGATCAGGCCACTGAGGCTGACGCCGGTCTGCTTGTTGCGCATGAAAATCTCCCCGATGCTTTTATTGATGCGTCCCGCTATCTGAAGGAGCCGAAGCGGCCGAGCTCGTTCAGGTTGAGCCAGATGAAAAACGCCTTGCCAACGATGTTCTCGTCGGGCACGAAACCCCATACCCGGCTGTCGCTCGAATTGTCCCGGTTATCCCCCATTACGAAATAATGGCCGGGCGGCACAGTGCAGGTCAGGCCGGACGTATTGTAGATGCAATTGCCCGCATTCGGAAACGAGCGGGACTGCGGCATGAAGGGGGGCGAATCCTCGTCGAGGAGGATTTCGTGGCCGCGCGTGCCCAGCGTCTCGATGTACCGCCGCGAGAACTGCATGCGCTCCCTCGAAAGGTAGTCGTCGATCTGCTTGACCGGCAGCTGCTGGCCGTTGATCGAGACGCGCTTTCCCTGGTATTCGACGCGGTCGCCCGGCAGGCCGACCACGCGCTTGATGTAGTCGAGCGAGGGGTCATCCGGGTAGCGGAACACCATCACGTCGCCGCGCTCGGGATTGGCGATGTCGACGATCTTCTTGTTGATCACCGGCAGGCGGATGCCGTAGGCGTACTTGTTGACGAGGATGAAATCGCCGATCAGCAGCGTCGGGATCATCGAGCCGGAGGGGATCTTGAAGGGCTCGAAGAGGAACGAGCGCAGCAGGAACACGATCAGGATCACGGGGAAGAAGCTGACCGAGTACTCGACCCACCAGGGCTCCTTGGCCTCCTCCGCGCGCTTCTTGCGCAGCCAGAGGAGGTCGATCAGGCACACCAGCCCGGTCACGACGAGCAGCAGCAACAGGAACAGGGCGAAGCTCATGGACACCTTCTTATTTGTCTTCCATCTGCAGCACGGCAAGGAACGCTTCCTGCGGGATCTCGACCGCCCCCCCCTGCTTCATGCGCCGCGTGCCTTCCGTCTGCTTCTCGAGCAGCTTCTTCTTGCGCGAGATGTCGCCGCCGTAGCACTTGGCGAGCACGTTCTTGCGCAGCGCCTTGACGTTCTCGCGCGCGACGATGTGCGCGCCAATGGCCGCCTGGATCGCCACGTCGAACATCTGCCGCGGGATCAGGCTGCGCAGGCGGCTGACCAGGTCGCGCCCGCGGTACTGGGAGTTGGCGCGGTGGACCATGACCGAAAGCGCGTCGACCTTCTCGCTGTTGATCAGCACGTCGAGCTTCACCATGTCCGCGACGCGGTATTCCTTGAAATCGTAGTCGAGCGACCCGTAGCCGCGAGTCAGCGACTTGAGCTTGTCGAAGAAGTCGAGCACCACCTCGGACAGCGGCAGGTCGTACTTCAGCACGACGTGGCGCGCGGTGTATTGCATGTTTTCCTGGACGCCGCGCTTTTGCGTGCAAAGCGTGATGACCGCGCCGACGTACTCCTGCGGCGTGAAGATCGTGACCGAGATGATCGGCTCGCGGATCTCGATAATTTTCGAGGGGTCCGGCATCTTGGCCGGGTTCTGGATCAGTTCGACCGTGCCGTCGCGCTGCTCGACCTGGTAGACGACCGTGGGGGCCGTGGTCACCAGCTGCATGTCGTACTCGCGCTCGAGCCTCTCCTGCACGATGTCCATGTGCAAGAGGCCGAGGAACCCGCAGCGAAAGCCGAAACCGAGCGCCTGCGAGACTTCCGGCTCGTAATGCAGCGAGGCGTCGTTGAGGTGCAGCTTCTCGAGCGCTTCGCGCAGGTTCTCGTACTGGTTGGCTTCGACCGGGTAGAGGCCGGCGAATACCTGCGGCTTGACCTCCTTGAAGCCGGGAAGCGGCTCGGTAGCGCGCTTGTCGGCGAGCGTGACGGTGTCGCCCACTTTCGCTGCCCGCAGCTCCTTGATGCCGGCGACGATGAACCCCACGTCCCCGGCCGAGAGGGTGTCGCGCGATTGCGCCTTCGGCGTAAAGACGCCGAGCTGCTCGCACAGGAAGACTCCCCCGGTGCTCATGAGGAGGATCTTGTCCTTGGGCTTGAGCACGCCGTCGACGACGCGCACCAGCATGACCACGCCGACGTAGTTGTCGAACCAGGAATCGATGATCAGCGCCTTGAGCTGCGAATCCAGCCGGCCCTGCGGCGGCGGCACCCTTGCGATGACCGATTCGAGGATGTCCTCGATGCCGATGCCGTTCTTCGCGCTGGCGTGGATGGCATCCTTGGCATCGATGCCGATGACGTCCTCGATCTCGCTGATCGCCTGCTCGGGGTTGGCCGACGGCAGGTCGATCTTGTTGAGGACCGGGATGACTTCCACCCCCTGCTCGATCGCGGTGTAGCAGTTGGCCACCGTCTGCGCCTCGACCCCCTGCGAGGCGTCGACCACCAGCAGGGCGCCCTCGCACGCGGCCAGCGAGCGGCTCACTTCGTACGAGAAATCGACGTGCCCCGGCGTATCGATGAGGTTCATCGCGTACGTTTCGCCATTGCGCGCCTTGTAGCGCAGCGCCGCCGTCTGCGCCTTGATGGTGATGCCCCGCTCGCGCTCGAGGTCCATCGAGTCGAGCACCTGGGCCTCCATCTCCCGCTCGGAAAGGCCGCCGCAGAACTGGATGAAGCGGTCAGCGAGCGTCGACTTGCCGTGGTCGATGTGCGCGATGATCGAGAAATTGCGAATCAGGTCTTGGGACATGGATAAATAAAAAGGGCGCCCGAAATTGCATCGGCGCACCCTTCTTCATTCGGCGCTCATTTTACCGCAAGGCGGGCGCGCAAGGCGGCTGCGTCGAGGAAGTAGTGACAGATTTCGGCGCCGCCGGCGTCCGTCAGGACCGGGACCAGCTCGCCGTAGCGCTCCTCGTCCGCGGGATCCGCATCCACGTCGACGATTTCGAACGCGAAGCCGAGCTCCGGCTGGAGCGCCCTGAGCGCCTGTGCCATCTCCTCGCAGAGGTGGCAATACGAGCGCCCGTAAAGGGTCAGGCGCCCGGCCAACCCGGCGGCCTCAGCCCTTGTCCGCCAGCCCGCTCACCGTAACGAAGGCGGCGGAGTCGCCGCGCCGCACATGCAGCGTGATCGTGGCGTTCTTGTCGAGTGCGGCAAGCACCTTGTTGAACTGGTCGACGGACTTGAGCTCGGTCTGCTGGCCGCGATGGACCAGCGTGAGCAGTACGTCGCCCTTGCGGAAATCTCCGCGAACCTCGGGCTTCACGTCGCTCACGAACAGCCCGGCCGGCAGCTTGAGCTCCTTCTTCTGCTCGGCGGTGAGCTCGTTGACCACGAGCCCGAGGCGGTTCGCAGCCGCCTCGACCGGCTTGGCCGCCCGCGGCGTTTCACGGGATGCCACTCGATCTTCCGGTAGCTCACCCACCGTCAGATTAAGGTCCTTGGTTGCGCCCTTGCGCAGCACCTGGACGGTCGCGGTGGCTCCCGGCCGCGTCGAGCCGACGACGCGCGGCAGGTCGCTCGAGGATTCGATCAGCCTGCCGTCGAACTTGACGATGATGTCGGCGGCTTCGATGCCGGCCTTGTCCGCCGGGCTGCCCTTCTCCACCTGGTTCACCAGCGCGCCGGTGGGCTTCGGCAAGCCGAACGAATCGGCCAGCTCGCGCGTGACTTCCTGGATCACGACGCCGATGCGGCCGCGGGACACGCGGCCCTTGCTGCGCAGCTGGTTCTGGATGTCGAGGGCGACGTCGATCGGGATCGCGAACGAGAGCCCCATGAACCCGCCGGTGCGACTGTAGATCTGCGAGTTGATGCCGACCACCTCGCCGCGCATGTTGAAGAGCGGCCCGCCGGAGTTGCCCGGATTGATCGCCACGTCGGTCTGGATGAAGGGGACGAAATTCTCCTGCGGCAGAGAGCGTCCCTTGGCGCTGACGATTCCCGCGGTCACCGTGTTGTCGAACCCGAAGGGCGAGCCGATAGCGAGCACCCATTCGCCCACCTTCAGCTTCATCGGGTCGCCCATGCGCACCACGGGCAGCTGGGTCGCCTCGATCTTGATCAGCGCCACGTCGGTGCGCTTGTCCGCGCCGATCACCTTGGCCTTGAATTCGCGCTTGTCGGTGAGGCGTACGTTGATCTCGTCGGCGCTCTCGACCACGTGCGCGTTGGTGAGGATGTAGCCGTCGGCGCTGATGATGAACCCGGAGCCGAGCGAGCGGCTCTCCGGCTGGCGCGGGGCCTGCCCGCCCTGTCCCGGCGGCTGGCGGGGGATGAAGCGCCGGAAAAAGTCGTAGAACGGGTCGTTCTCGTCGAGTTCGGGCATCTGCGGAACATTCGGCGTCGCGGAGCGGCGCGAGGCCTGCGTGGTGCTGATATTGACGACCGCCGGGCCATGGCGCTCGACGAGCTCGGTGAAATCGGGCAGCTCGCGCGGCTGGGCCTGGACCTGCGCCGGCACCGACACGCCAAGCGCCAGCGCGGCCATCGCGATTCTCAATACGCGGATCATTGTCTTATTCCCCTTACGTTCCACGACCGGTTATGGCCGGTGATATTCGACCAGGTCGCCGATTTGCTGCACCGTTTTCACCGGCGCTTCCCCCACGACCGTCACCACGTGCCTGGCCAGCTCGCGCGTATAGATGTTGACTGCGCCCATGCTCGAAAGGCCCTGGCGGACTTCCTGCCCGGATTCGATCGGCTCGATGAAGACGGACACTGCGGCGAGGCCGTCGGAGTAGACGACCTGGCTCACGCGATGCGCTTGGCGCAGCTGGCGCTGGATTTCGATGACTTTCTGGAAGCCCGGGATGCCGGGGTTGACCGTCCAACCGCTGCGCGCGAGATCGGCCCTGACCACGCCGGCATTCTCGACTTTCCACTGCTTGCTCTGGACGGCGAACGAGGACTTGACCATTTCGCGGTCGATGTTTCCGCCGATGATGAGCTGGGTGAACGTGAATTCCTCGACGGCTTCGCCGCGCTCGTTGACGATGCGGGCCTTGAGCAGCATGCCCGTCGCAACGTCGGCCCAGAGCTTGTACCCGTAGCGGAACTCGTCCTTCGGCTTGAGCGAAATGGCCTGGCAATCGTAGCCCGCAATGCGCGCAGTCTCGTCCTTGCTTACGACGTATTGGTCTGTGAGCGAGGAGTTCTGCGCCGGCACCAGCGCCGGAAACGTCGGGTGCCTGGAGCGACGGTCGACTTTCACGGTCTTGATGTCGGGCAGGTAGCAGCGGACTTCGTCGCCGTTGCGCACGATTTCGCGGCGCACTCCGTCCAGGGCCTCGAGCTTTTCGGTGTCGACATTGGCATCGACTATCCGCGTGATGCGCGAGGACTCGCTCCGGTCGCCCTGCCGGTAGACGAACGTGCCGGAGTAGCTCAGCTTGAGCGAGGCGTTGTAGATCTTGCGCAGCCAGGCGGCGGCGTCCTGCGCCGGCTGCTGCTGGGCTTGCGGGAACGCGAAACCGGGCAGCAGGAGCAGGAAGAAAGCCAGCGCCCTCATTGCGCGAATCACCTCGCGCGGGAAGAGTCGGAGACCGTGCGCACGTACGGCGCCACACCCTGCAGCGTGCTGCGGGGCGAATAGTTCTGGTGCGCCAGCAGGTAGTCGTTGACCGCCCCCGGCATCGGCACCACCGTGAGCGCCGCGGGCTGGGCCCGCTCGGCCGTCTTGACTTGCGCCACCTGCTGCACGTCCGCGTTGAAGAACTGCGACGACATCGATCCGACGAAGGCGACGGCCGCGAGACCGGCCGCCATCGCGGACACGGGGATCCACATGCGCTTCTTTTGCGCGCGCTGCGGAATGCTTGCCGGGGCGAGGATCGTCGGCTCTTTCGCGAGGCGCTCGGCGAAGCGCGCCGAAAATCCGCTCGAGAGAACCGCCGAATCGCGCATCGAGTCGCTGATGAGGTGGTAACGGCGCCACGTCTCGAGCGCCTCGCCGCCTTCGCGCAGCGCTTTCAACTGCGCGTCGACCTCGCCCTGCCCGAGCTCGCCGTCCATCAACGCCGAAATCCTGTCTTTCATGGTATTCACCATCTCCTGTCGTCGCCGGTGTCCAGCAGCGGCTTTAGCTGTTCGGCGATCGCCTCACGCGCGCGGAAGATCCGCGAGCGGACGGTCCCGATCGGGCAATTCATGATCTGTGCTATGTCTTCGTAACTCATGCCTTCGATTTCGCGAAGCTGGATCGCCGTGCGCAATTCCTCTGGCAGCGATTCCATCGTGGAGTTCACCGTGTCGCCGATCTCCCGGCTCAGAAGCAGGCTCTCCGGCGTATTGATGTCGCGCAGTTGTTCGCCTTCCTCCAGGCTCTCGGCCTCTTCCGCGTCGACCCCTGTCGAGGTCGGCGCCCTGCGGCCCGCGGCCATCAGGTAGTTCTTTGCCGTATTGATCCCTATCCGGTACAGCCAAGTGTAGAACGCGCTGTCGCCGCGGAACTTCGGCAACGCGCGATACGCCTTGATAAATGCTTCCTGCGTCACATCCTCCACCTCGGACGGATCGCGCACGAACCTCGACAGGAGCCGCGCCAGCTTGCGCTGGTACTTGTCCACCAGCAGCCCGAAAGCCTGCTTGTCGCCTTTCTGGGCACGCTCGACCAGCTCCTGGTCGATTTCGCGATCGCTCATCGCCAGGCGACCCCGCCCGGCGATTTACGCTCACCGATCAAATTACGCTCATGTGGCACAGACAGGCATCCAGGGAAATAGTTCGTTCCGCTCACCTAGGCCTCCTGGGCGGCGCAGGCGGCACGCGGCGCACGCGACCCGGGCAGCGCATTCCACAGCGCCCAGAGCTTCAGGTGCCTGAACTCCCCGGCAGGAAGCATATCCCGCGCGATGAGGATTGTGCGGCGCCCACGCGACGGCGCTTCGATGGCTAGGACGACGAGCCAGCGGCTCACATAGCGCCTTGCAGAAACCTGACCGATTAGCTCATGCCCATCGCGCAATCCCAGCGAAATGGCGCCGCCATGGCCGATGACCAGGCTGGCCGGTGCCCGCGCTGCCGTGAGCAGCGTTCGCTCCCTCACGGCAAGCGTTCCGAGGACGATCAGCAGGATGGCGGCGGGAATGCCCGCGGGCGACGGCAGGACGGCAAACAGCACGGCTGCAGCGGCGCAATGCATTGCCGCGGTAAGCAGGGTCAGGGCTGGGGAAGCGCGGAGAGTGAGTTGCAACGGCGCGAGGCGCAACGGCGTCCGCTCAAAGGCGGGTAAGGATCAACGTGCCGTTGGTGCCGCCGAACCCGAACGAATTCGACAGCGCGGTGCGGATCTCCATCTTGCGCGCGGTGTTGGGCACGTAGTCCAGGTCGCATTGCGGGTCGGGAGTGTCGAGATTGATGGTGGGAGGCGAAACCTGGTCGCGGATCGCGAGCACGCTGGCGATCGCCTCTATGCCGCCGGCTGCGCCGAGGAGGTGGCCGGTCATCGACTTGGTCGAATTCACCGCAACCTTCTTTGCGCGGTCGCCGAGCAGCTTCTTGACGGCCATCGTCTCGGCGATGTCGCCAAGCGGCGTCGAAGTGCCGTGGGCGTTGATGTAGTCGATTGCGTCCGTGTTGATGCCGGCGTCTTTGAGCGCATTGCGCATGCAACGGAAGGCGCCGTCGCCGTCCTCGGCCGGTGCCGTCATGTGGAAGGCATCCGAGCTGACGCCGTAACCGGCAAGCTCGCAATAGATGCGGGCGCCGCGCGCCTTGGCGTGCTCGTACTCTTCGAGGATCACGGCGCCTGCGCCCTCGCCCAGCACAAATCCGTCGCGATCCTTGTCCCAGGGTCGGCTGGCGGCCTCCGGCGAGTCGTTTCTGGTGGAGAGAGCGCGCGCAGAAGCGAACCCGCCCATCGCAAGCTCGGTCACCGTCGCTTCGGCACCGCCGGCGATCATGATGTCGGCCTCGCCGTAGCGGATCGACTTGCCGGCCTCGCCGATGCAGTGCGTCGAAGTCGTGCAGGCAGTGACGATCGCCAGGTTGGGGCCCTTGGTCCCGAGCATGATCGACAGGTTGCCCGCGATCATGTTGATGATGGTGCTCGGGATAAAGAACGGCGAGATCCGGCGCGGCCCGTTCTTGAGCAGCTCGTTGTGCGTATTCTCGATCATCGGCAGGCCGCCGATGCCGGAGCCGAAGTTGATGCCGGCGCGCTCGGGATCTTCCTTCGCGATGTCGATGCCCGAATCCTTCCAGGCCTGCAGCCCGGCCGCCATGCCGTAATGGATGAACGTGTCCATCCGGCGCGCTTCCTTGGCCGAGATGTACTCGGTGATGTCGAATCCCTTGACCTCGCCCGCGATCTGCGAAGTGAGGCGGGAGGGATCGAACCGCGTCACGCGCGTGATCCCCGACTTGCCGGCGACCAGGTTCTCCCAGGCGGCCGACACCGTGTTACCGACGGGACTGACGACGCCCAACCCGGTGATGACGACTCTGCGGCGTGTCAATTCGGCCCCGCTGGGTGGTGGTGGGCTCGGATGCTAGGCCTTTTGGCGCGCCTGAACGAAATCGATGGCCTGCTGGACGGTGGTGATCTTCTCGGCTTCCTCGTCGGGAATCTCGGTCTCGAACTCCTCCTCGAGCGCCATCACGAGCTCGACGGTGTCGAGCGAATCGGCGCCAAGATCGTCGACGAACGAAGACTCGTTCTTGATTTCGGCTTCATTGACGCCAAGCTGCTCGGCGATGATCTTGCGTACGCGTTGTTCGATGTTATCCATATTATCCTGCTCCTTCCCAAGTAGTGGGGCACTGCGGGGCCGTGCTCAAGCCGCGCATTTTACCAAAAGCACCGACAGGCCGAATGCGCGATAAACAAACCTACGCCATGTACATGCCGCCGTTGACATGCAGCACGGTTCCTGTGATATAGCCCGCCGCCGGCGAGGCGAGGAAGCCCACCGCTGATGCCACGTCCTCAGGCGCGCCGAGGCGAGCGAGCGGGATCTGCCCGAGCAACGCCGTCTTCTGCTCGTTCGACAAGGCCCGGGTCATGTCGGTGTCGATGAAGCCCGGCGCAACGCAGTTGACCGTGATGTTGCGGCTGCCGATTTCGCGCGCGAGCGACTTGGTCATCCCGACGACGCCCGCCTTCGCGGCCGCGTAATTCATCTGCCCCGGGTTGCCGGCGGCGCCGACGACCGAAGTGATGCTGATGATGCGGCCCCAGCGCGCCTTCATCATTCCGCGCAGCACGCCGCGCGAAAGGCGGAATACGGAACGCAGGTTGGTGTTGATGACCTCGTCCCATTCTTCGTCCTTCATTCGAAGTCCGAGGTTGTCGCGGACGACCGCCGCGTTATTCACGAGGATCGCGATGTCGCCGAATTCCTTCGCGATCGACGCCAGCAAGGCATCGCATTGGCCTGCATCGCGCACGTCCAGCACCCGGCCCGCACCACCGGAGGCCGCAAGGGCTTCTCCGATCGCTTTCGCGCCTGCCTCGCTGGTGGCGGTCCCGATGACTTTCGCCGATTCGGCGGCGAGCGCCATGGCGATTGCCCGGCCGATGCCGCGCGAGGCGCCGGTGACCAAGGCAACCTTGCCTGCCAGGGCGCTCATGCGGACCTCACGCTCGAAAGCGCCTGTTCGAGCGAGGCCCGGTCGGAAAGCGCGAATCCCTGTAGGTTCGCGCTGATTCGTTTCGTC
>JANMDK010000023.1:0-1949 GCA_031376265.1 Pseudomonadota bacterium | reverse complement strand
GCACCGGCCACACCGAGGCGGTGCGCGTGATCTACGACCCGAAGAAGGTCAGCTACGAAAAGCTGCTCGAGGTCTTCTGGAAGAACATCGACCCGACGGTGAAGGACAAGCAGTTCTGCGACAGCGGCAGCCAGTATCGCAGCGGCATTTATTACCTCTCGCCCGAGCAGAAAAAGCTCGCGGAGGAGTCGCGCGCGAAGCTCGAGAAGTCCAAGCCCTTCAAGGACCCGATCGTGACCGAGCTCCAGCCGGCGGCCGAGTTCTGGGCGGCGGAGGAGTACCACCAGGACTACTACAAGAAGAACCCGGTGCGCTACAAGTTCTACCGCACCGGCTGCGGCCGCGACGCCCGCCTCGCCGAGCTCTGGGGCAAGAAATAAAATGGGGCCAGAGTCGATTTTCCGCTGCGTTCGCCGATTAGCAAGAATCGTTCGGGAAAATTCGACTCTGACCCCATTTTTTCTGGATGAAAATTGAGCCTGGCCCCGTTCATACGTTATACCGGCCTTGATATACATGTACTGCTTGCGTCGCGCGCGAAGCAGCGCGGCTCGCATCCCTTCCTCGTGTGGGCGCCGTTCGACGGCCCGGCGCGGACCTGGAGCTACGCGCAGTTCGCCGATGAAACCGCCAGGATCGCCGGCGGCCTTGCGGCGCGGGGCGTCAAGCCGGGCGACCGCGTCATCGTGCACATGGAGAACTGCCCTGAGCTGCTGCTGGCGTGGTTCGCCTGCGCGCACCTAGGTGCGATCAGCGTGAACACCAACGCGGCCAGCGCGGGCCCGGAGCTCGAGTATTTCGCGCAGATGACCGGCGCGGTCGGCGCGCTTACCCAGCCGCACTTCGAGCCGCTCTTTGCCCAACATTGCCCGCAGCTCGGCTGGCTCGCGACGACCGGCAAGGGTTTCGACGCCTTGCACGCGACTCCGGTACCCGCCCGCGCGCCGGATGCCTCCGCGAGCGCGACGATCCTGTTCACTTCCGGCACTACGTCGCGGCCCAAGGGCGTGCTCTGGACCCATGCGAATGCGCTCTGGGGCGCGCAGATGGGCGCCTTCCAGCTTGGGCTGCGCCCGAGCGACGTCTATCAGGTGTTCCTCCCACTGTGCCACGTAGTCGGATTGTCGTGGTCTGTGCTCGCGAGCCTGTGGGCCGGCGCGACAGTCGTGTTGCAGCCGAAGTTTTCCGCCTCGCGGCTCTGGCCGGTGGCGCTCGAGCACGGCTCGACGGTTGCCTCGCACGTGCAGTTCACCGCCGCCGTCATGGCGCAGCAGCCGGTGCCGAAAGAGCACCGCTTCCGGCTCTGGGGCACCTCGGCCTGGATTCCCGAGCAGGAAGCGCACTTTCGCGCACGCATGGTCGGCTGGTGGGGCATGACTGAAGTCGTCACGCAGGGCATCATCGGCGACCTGCACGCGCCGCAGCGCCCGCGATCGATCGGCCGCCCCTCGACCGGCTTGCAGATGAAGATCACCGACGAGGAAGGCCAGGGGGTCGCGCCTGGCGGCACGGGCAACCTGCTGGTCAAGGGCGTGCGCGGCGTTTCACTCTTCGCTGAGTACTTTGGCAATCCTTTGGCGACGGCGGAAGCGTTCGACGATGACGACTATTTCCGCACAGGCGACCGGGTCACGCTGCACGAGGACGGCTGGATCCAGTTCGCCGACCGGGTCAAGGACATGATCAAGGTCGGAGGCGAAGGCGTCTCCGGCGCGGAGATCGAGCGCACCGTGATGGCCGTCGCGGGCATCAAGGAGACGGCCGTCGTCGCGAAGCCCGATCCGGTCTACGGCGAAGTGGCCGTCGCCTTCGTCGTGCTCAAGGAAGGCGCGCCCGCCGACTCAGCTGAACGCGTCATCGCGCATTGCCGGGCGACGCTCGCCAAGTTCAAGGTGCCGCGCGAGGTGATCGTCACCGACTCGATCCGCACCGGCACGCTCGGCAAGATC
>JANMDK010000351.1:0-19027 GCA_031376265.1 Pseudomonadota bacterium | reverse complement strand
GCTGGCCCGGCGCGACGATGTGGAGCGCATAGTTGCCTTCGACCAGGTGGCGCCGGCCGCTTCGCCCGCAGCCAAGCATCCCAAGGTCGAGGCCGCCACCGGCAATCTCGCCTATGCGCCGGCGGCCCGGTCGATCGTCGACGGCAGCGTGGACGCGATCTTCCACCTCGCTTCGCTGGTCTCGGGCGGCGCCGAGCAGAACTTCGAGCTCGGCATGAAGATCAACTTCGATGCCACGCGCGACCTGCTCGAAGCGGCGCGCGCTGCGGGGAACGTCCCGAGGTTTGTGTTTGCCTCGTCGATCGCTGTCTATCGCGGCGTCAACCTGGAGGTGACCGACGAGACCCGCCCGGCGCCGCGGCTGTCGTACGGCGCGCAGAAGCTGATGTGCGAAGTCATGATCGACGACTACTCTCGCCGCGGCTATGTCGACGGCCGCAGCGTCCGACTGCCGACTGTCCTGGTTCGTCCGGGCACAGCGAACACTGCGGTGTCCGGCTGGTCGAGCGCGCTGATCCGTGAACCGCTCGCCGGACGCGACTACGTTTGCCCAGTCGCGCCGCATACCCGCATGGCGTGCATCTCGGTCGGACGGGTCGTTGCGTCGCTGATCCATGCGATGGAACTCCCCGCCGCCGAGGTAGGCGGGGATTGCACGTTGCTGCTCACCGGCATCCCGGTTTCGGCGCAGGCGATGCTGACCGCAGCGCAGAAGGCGGCCGGGAGCCTGCCCGACGGCACCGGCGGTAAATTGCCGGTCGGCCAGGTCCGTTTCGACCCGGACCCTGCGGCGCAGGCGCTCATGGATTCGGTGCCGCGCTCGACATTCTCGGCGCGCGCCGCGAGACTCGGGTTCAAGCACAGCGCGAACATCGAAGAAATCGTTTCCGAATACATCGAAGGGAGGGCATCGTGAGCAGAGCCAGGCCACGGGCCAAGCCCGCCAGCTTCAAGGATCTTCCGTCACGCATTACGGTCGAGGGCCTGGACCGCGCGCCGCACCGCGCTTTCCTGCGCGGCCTCGGGCTGACGGAAGAGGACATCGCCAAGCCTTTCATCGGCGTGGCCAGCACCGATGGGCGCGTGACGCCGTGCAACGCCAAGCTTGGTGAACTCGCGAGGGAAGCCTGCGTTGCAATCAAGGAGTGGGGCGGGGTGCCCTTCGACTTTGCTTCGATCGCGGTGGCCGATTCGATGTCGATGGGCCATGCCGGCATGAAATTCTCGCTCGCCTCGCGCGAGATCATTGCCGACGGCGTCGAGGCGGTCTGCCGCGGCCATGCTTACGACGCGCTGGTCACGTTCGCCGGCTGCGACAAGACGCTGCCCGGCATGATGATGGCGATGGTGCGGCTGAACCTGCCCTCGGTGTTCATGTACGGCGGCTCGGCCTCACCCGGCAGGTGGAAAGGCCGCGACGTGACGGTGCTCGATACTTTCGAGGCGGTTGGCGCGGTGATGGCCGGCGACATGCCGAAATCCGAGCTCGACCAGCTCGAGCGCGTCTGCCTGCCGACGCTCGGCTCGTGCCCGGGCCAATTCACGGCCAATACGATGGCGATGGTGTCCGAGACGCTCGGCCTCGCGCTGCCGGGCTCGGCCACGATGCCGGCAATGGCCAAGGAGCGCGGCGCGACGGCGCGGGAAGCCGGCCGCGTGGTCATGGAGCTTTTGCGCAGCAACGGCCCCCGTCCGCGCGACCTCGTTACGAAGAAAAGCCTGGAGAATGCGTGTGCAGCCGTTGCGGCGACTGGCGGATCGACCAACGCGGGGCTGCACATCCCGGCCATTGCGCACGAGGCCGGCATCAGGTTCTCGCTCGACGATCTGGCGCGGATCTCGAAGAAGACGCCGCTCATAGCCGACATGAAACCCGGCGGCCGTTTCCTCGCCAAGGACCTGCATGCCGTCGGCGGCGTCTACAACGTGCTCAAGGTGCTGCTCGAGCGCGGCGTGCTGCACGGCGACTGCCTGACGATCTTCGGCACGACCCTCGAAGAGGAGCTGGCCGACCATCCCGGCGCCGACGGCGAGGTGGTTCGCAAGGCGCCGATCATGGAGACCGGCGGCCTCGTGGTGCTCAAGGGCAACCTTGCGCCGGACGGCGCGCTGATCAAGGTGGCGGGCCTGAAGAACCTGCAGTTCAAGGGGAGGGCCCGAGTGTTCGATTGCGAGGAGGACTGCGCCGCGGTCGTGGCCGCGCGGGCCTACAAGGAAGGCGAGGTGCTGGTGATCCGCTACGAAGGGCCTCGGGGCGGGCCCGGGATGCGCGAAATGCTCGGCGTGACCGCGCTGATCTACGGGCAGGGCATGGGCGAGAAAGTGGCGCTGCTGACCGACGGCCGGTTCTCGGGCGCGACCCGCGGCATGATGATCGGCTATGTCTCGCCCGAAGCAGGCACGGGCGGGCCGCTCGCGCTGGTGAAGGAGGGCGACAGCATTTCGATCGACGCGAAGAAAGGCCGCCTTACGCTGGAGGTGACGGAGGCCGAACTCGCCAGGCGCCGAAAGGCCTGGCAGCCGCCGAAGCGAGAGCCCCTCAGCGGCGCACTCGAGAAGTACGCAGCCCTGGTCGGCCCGGCCAACCTGGGCGCAGTCACGCATCGCGGAGGAAAACCATGAGCCAGCCGAGACTCGGCTTTATCGGCATCGGCCTCATGGGCAAGCCGATGACCTTGCGGCTGCTTGCGGCCGGCTACAAGGTGGCCGTCTGGAATCGCAGCAAGGGGAAGCTCGCCCCGGTCACGGTCAAGGGTGCGGCCGCCAAGGACTCGCCGGCCGAGGTCGCGCGCTTCGCCGACATCGTGATGATGTGCGTCACCGACCAGCATTCGGTGAAGGAAGTTTTGTTCGGCGCGGGCGGCATTGCCGAGGGCGCGGCGGAGGGCAGGATCGTCATCGACTTCTCCAGCATCGCGCCAGCCGCCGCGCGGGAGTACGCGGCAAAACTCTGGGAGAAGGGCATCGGCTACATCGATGCGCCGGTCTCGGGCGGCACGGTCGGCGCGGAGCAGGGCACGCTTGCGATCATGGCTGGCGGCCGCGCGGAGCACATCGAGTTCGTGCGGCCGCTGGTCGCGGAGCTTGCGAGCCGCTTCACGCGCATGGGTGATTCCGGCACCGGGCAGGTCACCAAGCTGGCCAACCAGGTGATCGTTGCGAGCCTGTTCCCGGTGATTGCCGAGGCGCTGCGCCTTGCCGAAGCGGCGGGCGTCGATGCCGCAAAGATTCCCGAGGCGCTCAGTGGGGGCTTCGCCGATTCCAAGCCGCTGCAGGTGTTCGGCCCGCGCATGGCCTCGCGCGCCTACGAGCCGGCGCTCGGCACGGTCAACGTGATGCTGAAGGACCTGCTAAACGCGCTGGCGGTTGCCGAGGAATCTGGTGTGCCGCTCCCCATGGCACGGGCGGCGGTCGAGCGTTTTCGGCTACTGGTGGCAGAAGGCAAAGGGGAAGTCGAGCCTTCTGCCTTTATCGATCTTCTGGCTGGAGGTCGATAAAGAATGTCTAACATTCATTCCTTCAGAACCGCTCCGTTGTTGGCTAGAACGGTTATTTTATTTCCATAAATGGCAATGTACATCGATACGTTGCTGGCCGAGCATCTTTGCAAACCGACGAGCAGCTGGAGCGTCGGCGAGTTCGGGGTGCTGGCAGAATTCCATCATGCGGCGCCGCTCGCACCCAGCGGCGAGGCATTTACCGCCGCAACACTCGGGGGTGCAATCCGCATCAGGCCCACGGGGAACGTGCGCGTTCTCGCCTATGAGACGCCCAGCCCGAACCCGCGGCTCTGGAACCATGGCATCGCTTTCTGCCTGCCCGAGCCTGAGGCGATCATGGCTTTGCGCGTCGGCATCACTGACCTGGGCACCGACGGGGACGCGATTTTCGCGAAAGCGCGCGGTGAGCGGCTCTTCGATCTTGGCCTCGGGCGCCGCTGCGTGAATTTTTGCGTGCGCACTAGCGACCCGTCGCTGATCGGCCTCCTGGCGGCCGCGAAAGGGCGCTCAGTGCTCGACGACTCGGTGCTCGCATCGGCCATAGTGGCGGCCGCGCCGGTGCGCGTGGTCGAATCGCGCCTCGCGCGCGTCGAGATCAGCAACTCGATCCCGCCGCCCGGGGGCGTCTCGCCCGACGGCCCCCACACGCACCTCATGCCGGAGCTGATCCGCCGCCGCAGGGTGCATGACGCAAACATTCCCGTGCCGGCCGGGTTCCTGCCGTGCCTTACGCTTTACCCGGCGCACCCGGCTCGCGATGCGGAAGGCCGCGAGCGCGCATTCGATGCGCGCGTGCACGCGGCCTACCAGGCACTGCTTTCGCGCTACGGAGACCCGGACTATGTTGCCGCCAAGACGGCTTTCGGCTCAGACCCGGTGCGCAGCCGGAAGGAGAATCTCGGCCGCATGATCGCCGCGCGCCAGAGGGCGATAGCCGGAATACCCGGCTGAAAAAACAAACCCCGCCGAAGCGGGGTTTGCATTGGCCGTCCTGGAAGGGGCGAACTACTTCTTGTTGCCCTTGTCGGCGTTATTGGGTTCGGCCTTGGCTGGCGGCGTAGCCGGGGTAGCCGGCGCGGCGGGCTTGGCGGGTTCGGCTTTGGCCGGGGCGGGCGGGTTCGCGGGCTTGGCGGGTTCGGTTTTCATCGCGGGCTTGGCCGGCTCGGCTTTGGCAGGCTCGGGCTTCTTCGCCTCGGCCTTTTTCTCAGCGGCCTTGGTGGCGCCCTTGTGCTCGCCCTTGTCGGCTGCCTTGACCTTCGTTTCACCGCTCAGCTTGATGTCGCCCTTGATGTGCTTGAATGTGCCGGGGCCGATGCCGTCGACTTCCTCGATATCAGCCAGCGTCTTGAACGGACCGTTCTTGGTCCGGTAGTCGATGATCGCCTTGGCCTTGCCGGGGCCGATTCCGTGCAGGGTCTCGAGTTGTGCCTGCGTCGCGGAGTTGATGTTGACGTCGGCCAACGCATTGAACGAAGCCATTCCTAAAACCAGCAGCAGGGCAAAGAACTTTTTCATGTGAACCTCCTTTTGGCCGGCACGTTACCGGTGGACTGACCCTAACGCCCTCGAGGCTTCACCGGTTGACACGGCGCGCCCGATTGACAAAGTTTTTGCAACGCGACAATCTGCTCGCTCCTTATCCGAGCGTCCCCAACAAGAAAGAACCCCAATGCCCGCCCGTGCCCTGCCTCCCAAGGAAAAACTCACCGTCTGCTTCGCCCACGTCGCCTATCGCATGGGCGATCGCTTTGCCGCGCGCCATACCGGCATCAACGCTTTCGAGGTTCGCAACCTCGACGACCTCAAGGCGCGCATCGGCGAGGCCGACGTGGTCGTGTGCTCCGGGCTCTGGCGCAACGAGTTCATCCCGACCTCCCCCAAGCTCGCTTTCATCCAGTCGATCAGCGCCGGCACCGACCAGTACGGCAAGGAGGCGCTCCAATCGGCAGGCATTCGCGTGGCTAGTGCGCAAGGATCGAACGAGCGCGCGGTGGCCGAGCATGCGATCGCCCTGATCCTGGCGATGGCGCGTCTGATCCCCGAGGCGCGTGACAATCAGGCCGCGAAGAAATGGCGCGGCATGATCGGCGACATCTCGAAGCGCGAGGACGAGCTCGGCGGCAAGACGCTGGTGATCGTCGGCATGGGCCGCATCGGCTCGCGGCTTGCGACGCTGGCCAAGGCCTTCGACATGAAAGTCATCGGCACCAAGCGAGACGTCTCCAAGGGCGCCGGCGCCGCCCACCGGGTAGTGGGCGAGGGCGACCTCCTGTCCGTGCTGCCCGAGGCCGATTTCGTTGCGCTGACCTGCCCTCTGACGCCGAAGACCGAAAACCTCATCGACGCCAAGGCATTTGCCGCGATGAAGCATTCGGCCTACCTGATCAACGTTGCGCGCGGTAAGGTGGTCAACGAGCCCGCGCTGCTGGAAGCATTGGAGAAAAAACGCATCGCCGGCGCGGCGCTCGACTGCGTATGGGAAGAGCCCCTGCCCGCGACCTCGCCGCTCTGGTCGATCCCCAACGTGCTGATCACCCCGCACACTGCCGGCGAGACGCGCAAGTACGAGGACAACGTGCTCGACCTGCTGATGGAGAATTTGGAGCGGATGTGGCGGGGGGAGAAGGAGCTTAAGAACCAGTTTGCTTGAGTTCCGGCATGACGGAGAGCCTGCCTGATCGGAGTCATCCCCGTTGCTGTGCGCCCATGTCTCCCTACTTTGTGCATTTCGTACGTTTGCGCGTCCGCGCAAACGAAAAAATGCACAAAGTAGGGAGATCTAGAAGTTCAAATTCAATAGATCACTCCGCCTTAACCCCCGCCTCCCGGATCAGCCTCCCCCACTGCTCCGACTGCTCCGCCAGCCACCCCGCGAACTGCTCCGGCGTGTTGTCGTAAGCCGTTAGCGCCATTTGGTTCCAGCGCTCCTGCATGTCGGGCTGCCGGATGATCGCGGCCACTTCGGCGTTGAGCTTTCGCACGTACTCCGGCGACGTCCCCGCCGGCGCGTAGAGCCCTTGCGCGCCGACCGCCTCGAAGCCCGGCAGCCCGGATTCGGCGGCGGTGCGGACATCGGGCAGCAGCGCAAGCCGCTGCAGCGACGTTACCGCGATGACTTTGAGCTTGCCGCCCTTGATGAATGGCATTGCGGCGGCGGTGCTGGTCATGAGGGTGTCGACCTGGCCTGCGATCACGTCGTTCAGCGCCGGGCCGCTGCCCTTGTAGGGGATATGCGTCAATTTCACGCGCGCGGCGGCGGCGAGCTTTTCCGCTGCGAGGTGCGGGGTGGAGCCGGTGCCGGCGTTGGCGCAGCTGACGCTGCCGGGCCTGGCCTTGTCGCGCGCGATGATGTCTTCCATGGAGTTGAGGGGCGAGTTGGCCGGCGCCACGAGCACGAGCCAGTTCTTGGCGAGGTTGATGACCGGGGCAATGTCCTTGGGTGCGTAGGGCAGGTTGGCGTTGAGCGCCGGGCCGATCGTGAGGATCCCGGTGTCCGAGAGCAGCAAGGTGGTGCCGTCGGGTGCGGATTTCGCTGCGATGCTGGCGCCGAGCGATCCACCCCCGCCCGCGCGGTTGTCCACGATGACCGACTGCCTCCAGCTGGCTGCGAGTTTTTGCGCGAGCACGCGAGCGAGAATGTCGGAAGGCCCGCCGGCCGCGAAAGGAACGATGATGCGCACCGGCTTGGAGGGCGGATAGTCCTGCGCGAAGGCGGACGTCATCACGACCAGGCCGGCGAAGAGGGCGGCTAACTTTCTTGCGGCTGCGTGCATTGACAGTTCCCCGATTTGGTCATTCGACGCGGATATTGGCGGTCTTGGCGACCCTGGCCCATTTCTCGCTCTCGGCGGCGAGATAGGCCTGGAACTCCTCTGGCGTGCCGCCCGCGGTTTCGGCGCCGACCTTGGCGAGGCGCTCGCGGAAATCGGGCAGCTTGAGGATGCGGTTGACCTCCGCGTTGAGCTTGACGACGATCGGCCGCGGCGTGTTGGCCGGCACCATCACGCCGCCCCAGGAGACGGCTTCGAACCCCGGCATGCCCGATTCTGCGACCGTGGGCAGGTCAGGCTTGGCGGCCAGTCGCTTCGTGGTGGTGACCGCGAGCGCCTTGAGCTTGCCCGACAGCACATGCGGCTCGCCCGAGATGACGGTGGTGAACATGGTGGTGATCTGCCCGCCGAGCACGTCGTTGAGCGCGAGGCCATCCCCCTTGTAGCTCACGCGCTCCATGCGGATGCCGGCGTTGGTCATGAACAGTTCCATCGCGAGGTGCCCGGCGGTGCCGGTGCCGCCGGTGCCGTAGCTCAGCGTGCCCGGCGAGGCCTTGGCCCTCGCAACCAGGTCGGCCATCGAGCTCACGCCGAGCGACGAGTTGACAACCAGCATCAGCGGCACGAGGTTGGTCAGCGAAACCGGCACGAAATCCTTCACCGCGTCGTACGGGACCTTGGCGTAGATGCTCGGGTTGATCGCGCTCGGGCCCACGTTGGTCATGAGCAGCGTGTAGCCGTCGGGCGCGGATTGCGCCACGAACGAAAGCGCGATCATGCCGTTGGCGCCCGCGCGGTTCTCGATCACCACCGGCTGGCGCCAGGTGTCGCTCATGTGCTGGCCGATGAGGCGGGCCACCACGTCCGAGGCGCCGCCGGGCGGGTAGGGGACGATGAAGCGCATGGCCTTGGCCGGGTACTCCTGCGCAAGGGCTGGAAACGCCAGGGCGGCCAGCATGGCGAACGTGAGCGCACAACCCACCCTTATCCATGCGCTCGTCTGGCTAGAATGCGGCTGCATCGTTTCTCCCACAGGAAGGAAACCCAATGGCCGATATTAAACGCATTGAATCCGGCGCGCGCATGAGCCGAGCCGTCATCCACAACGGCGTCGCCTACCTCGCCGGCACCACCGCGGCCGAGAAGACGCCCGATATCCGTGCACAGACGCGCGACGTGCTCAAGCGCATCGAGGCACGCCTTGCCGAGATCGGCACCGACAAGAGCAAGCTGCTCACAGCACAGATCTGGGTCAAGGACATCAAGAACGACTTCGCCGGCATGAACGAGGTCTGGGATGCGTGGGTTTCGCCTGGCAACGCGCCGACGCGCGCGACGGCAGAGTGCAACCTCGCGCAGCCCGAAATCCTCGTGGAAATCATCGTCACGGCGGCGGTCTAGGAGCGGCCATGGCCCTGCAGACCAAGCGCCTTTCCCACAAGTTCGGCGTCGAGATCCTCGGGCTCGACCTCTCGAAGCCGATCGACGACGCAACCATCGCCGAAATCTGGAAGACCTGGAACGAGCAGGGCCTCGTGCTGATGCGGGGACAATCGATCACCCCCGAGCAGCATATCGAGTTCAGCCGGCGCTTCGGCGCGCTCGACAAGCACGAGGCGCTGGAGCCTTTCCGCCATCCGCAGTACGACGAGATCTTCATGGTCAGCACCATCCCGGTGAACGGCAAGCCGTCGGCGAGCGAAAACGTCGGGCGGCACTGGCACTCGGACTTGTCCTACACGCTGCACCCGGCCATGGGGTCGCTTTTCCATTGCCAGCTGGTGCCGGAGGTCGGCGGCGACACGCTGTTTGCGAACACGGTCGCGGCCTACGATTCGCTCTCGGACAAGATGAAGGAGATCATCGACGGCCTGTGGGGCGTGCACGACTACCTCGCGACCCCGACGCAGAAGCTCAAGAGCCCCGAAGTCCTGCAGCGGTTACGTGAGATCCATAGCCCCGTGGCGCAGCCGATAGTGCTCACCCATCCGGTCACCGGCAAGAAGGCGCTCTACATCGCCGAGACGCTGATCACCCATTTCGTCGGCATGACGGCTGAGGAATCGCAACCGCTGATCCGCTTCCTTTTCGATCATACGGTCGATCCGCTCTACACCTACCGGCACAAATGGAGCAAGGGCGACTTCATCATGTGGGACAACCGCAGCCTGATCCACATCGCGCTCAGCGATTTCGAGAAGGGCGCGCACCGCCTGTTCTTCCGCACCACGGTGCTTGGCGAGCAGCGCGGCTACAAGGTCTAATCGGGGACAGACCACGTTTTCCCGAACGCCGGCCTGGAAATAAAACGTGGTCTGTCCCTGATTAGCCGTCCAGCGGCGGGAATTCGTCGATCAGGGGGAAGGCGCTTAACGCGGCTGGCTCGCCGACCGGAAGTGCCTTGGTGACATGCTTCGGTGTCAGGGCGGCGAAAGAAGTCACGCCGAGCAGCCCGAGGCAGATGCGCACTTCTTCCTCGAGCAATTCCAGCGTACGCACCAGTCCCGGCACGCCGGCGGCCGCGAGGCCAAGGCAGGCAAGCCGTCCAAGCCCAACGGTTTTGGCGCCGAGCGCAATTGCCTTCACCACATCCGAGCCGCGCATGAATCCGCCGTCGACCCAGACCTCGGCCTTGCCCCCGACCGCCTGAAGCACCTCCGGGAGCACCGCAGCGCTGCCGAGGCCGTGGTCGAGCTGCCGGCCGCCGTGGTTGGAGACGTAGATCACCTCGACGCCTTCCTTGACCGCGATTTCCGCATCTTCCGCGGTGGCAACGCCCTTGAGGATCAGCGGCAGGTCGTGCTTCTGCTTGTAGCGCCGGACCTGGTCCCAGGACAGTGCTGCCTGGAACTGCATGCCGCTGTTGTCCACCGGGCGCCACGGCTTGGTGAAGCGGCCGGCGATGTCCCGCTCGCGCCGGCTGTAGAAGGCGCTGTCGACGGTGAAGCAGAAAGCGGTGAACCCGTTGCCTTTGGCCCGGCGAACCCAGTCGTCGGTCCACGCGTCGTCGCCGCGCACGTAGAGCTGGAAGACGCGGGTGTTGTTTCCAGAAGCGGCTGCGGTGGCTTCCAGGCCGGGCTGGCAGACGGAGGAGAGCATCTGCGGGATGCCGAATTCGGCCGCGCCCTTGGCTGCGGCGGCCGCAGCGCCTTCGGCGAAAGATTCCATGCCGCCGACCGGCGCGAGCATGACCGGCAGGCGCACCGGCTTGCCGAGGAAGGGCGCGGTCGAATCGACCTTGCTGACGTCATTGAGCACCCGCGGTCGGAAGGCGATCGAGTCGAGTGCCTGGCGGTTGCGCTTCTGCGTGGTCTCGGTCTCGGTCGCACCGATGAGATAGTTCCAGGGGCCGGGCGAAAGGTTGCGGCGCGCCGCGGCGACGATTTCCTGGAGGGTGAGGAAGTGCTCTTTTGCGTTCATAAGGCGGAGCCTAGCATTCCACCCGGCTGACCGGCAGGTCAGGCGAGTCGAATCGCGATGCGTTGGGTATCGATGGTGCGTGATGCTGCGAGTTCCGCGGCCGCGTCGAGCACCCATTCGGCCACGTACGGCGCGAGCGAGGCCCGCACGAACACCCTGAACACTGGCTGCGCGTCGACGCACTGCAGGATCATTTGCGACTTGGCGAGCAGCGTCTGCGCGCATTGCGGCGGCTTGAATGCACTGCCGTGAAGGTCGAGCGGGCAGCCTTTGGCCAGTGCCAGCCGTGCATCCGATCCGGAGATCTCGATGATCGTACGGTTGGCGGACAGGTCGACCACGGAGTGATGCGCGCCGGAGAGGGCCGTGCACAGTTCCGCGCAGAGCGCCTCGCTTCGGCCGTCCGGCGCGACCACCAGCCATTCGTCGGGCCCGAGCCAGAGCACAGCGCAGTCAGTGCCGGCGTTCCATGTGTTTGCAGCGGCCGGTAGATCGCAGCCGAGTACAGGGCGAACTCTCGTTCCGAGCGAAGCAGAGTCGAGGCGCAGATTGACCTGGGTCGCGAAAGCCACTTCGCGGATCGAGAACTGCGCGGGCGCAGCGCTCGCCGACGCAAATCGCGTAGACCAGCTGCCCAGCGGAGAAACGCGGTTAGTCGATCCACGGTCAGTCGATGCCGTCACGGCGTTTTCCTTCCTTGTCGATGAAGACCGGGTCGACGATCGTCATCGGCTTGAGGTCCGTGCCCTTGACCGCGTGCACGGTCTGGCCGAGCAACGCGCGGCCGTCGGCGATCAGGGCAAGTGCAAATGCGGATTCGAGGTTCGGGCTGTAGTAGCTCGAGGTGATGTGGCCGATCGAGGGGCTGCCGCGCGCCGGATCGAAAGTCGATCGTTCGGGGCTCGCGACGAGGTGCGAACCTTCCGCGGCGACGAAGCTCTTGTCCTGCGGCAGCAGGCCGACGAGCTGCTTGCGTCCCTTGCGGCTGGTATCCGCGCGCGCAAATGAGCGCTTGCCGATGAAATCTTTCTGCTTCGACACCGCCCAGCCCAAGCCCACATCGTCCGGGGTGACCGTGCCGTCGGTTTCCTGGCCGATGATGATGTAGCCCTTCTCGGCGCGCGCGACGTGCATGGTTTCGGTGCCGTAAGGCGTGAGGCCCTGCGGCTTGCCCGCTTCGATCACCGCCTTCCACATCGCAAGCCCATGCCACGAAGGCACGTTGATCTCGTACGAGAGTTCGCCATTGAAGCTGATGCGGAACACGCGCGCCTGCAGCCCGCCGACGATGCCTTCACGGAAAGTCATGAAGGGGAAGGCGGCGTTCGAGAAATCCATCCCGGGCGCGAGTGCCTCGAGGATCTTGCGCGCATTCGGCCCGACCACCGCCGTGGTGGCCCATTGTTCGGTGACCGTGGTGCAGTAGACCTTGAGCTCCGGCCACTCGGTCTGGAGCCATTCCTCCAGCCAGTCGAGCACGCGCGCAGCGTTGCCGGTAGTGGTCGTCATGAGGAAGCGGTCGTCGGCCAGTCGCGCGGTCACGCCGTCGTCCATGACCATGCCGTCCGGCTTGCACATCATGCCGTAGCGGCAGCTGCCGACCGCGAGCTTGGTCCACGCGTTCGTATAGATGCGATTGAGGAACTCGGCGGCGTCCGCGCCCTGGATGTCGATCTTGCCCAGCGTGGTCGCGTCCATCACGCCGGCGGTGGTGCGCAGCGCCTTGGTCTCGCGGGCCACCGCGGCATGCAGGTCTTCGCCGGGCTTGGGGAAATACCAAGGCCGCTTCCACTGGCCGACGTCTTCGAACACCGCGCCGTTTTCAACGTGCCACGGATGCATCGGCGTTGCGCGCACCGGGTCGGAGAGGCTGCCCCGGTCGCGCCCGGCGATTGCGCCGAAAGTCACCGGCGTGAACGGCGGGCGGAAAGTGGTGGTGCCGACTTCAGGAATCGTCTTGCCGAGCGAGCCCGCGAGGATCGCGAGGCCGATGACGTTCGAGGTCTTGCCCTGGTCGGTCGCCATGCCGGTCGTCGTGTAGCGCTTGGTGTGCTCCACCGACCGGAAGCCCTCGCGCGAAGCGAGCAGGATGTCCGGCTCGGTCACGTCGTTCTGGTAGTCGACGAAATGCTTGCCGGGCAGCTTTAGCCCGAGCATTCCCTGCACCGACCACAGCGGCAGGATGTTTAGCGCATCCAAGGCCGGGGATGCCGCGGCCGCGACGGGCTTGCCAAGCGCTGCAAGCGTCCTGGCGCCTGCGGCTTTTCCGTCCGCAATCGAAGAATCCAGCAGGAATCGCCCGTTGAGCGCGCCGGCCACTTCGACCGCCTGGCGGCAGGTATCCGGCAGGAAGCAGGCGAGCTTCTCATCGAATCGCAACGCGCCCGTTGCCTGGCTGTAGAGGTGGACCGCAGGACTGAGGCCGCCCGAGACGAGGAGGTGATCGCAGGTGGCGCGCACCATGCCGGCGCCCCGCGTGGGCTGGATGTCGACGCTGGAGACGCGCCTTCCGCCGTGGGCGCAGACCACGACCGAATCGCGCAGGATCCGCACCCCGAGGGAGATCGCGCGCTTGATCATTGCTTCGCCAGGGTCGGCGCGCACATCCACGATCAACGCGATGTTGCGCGCGGCTTCGTGGGTATCCAGGGCAAGTGACAACCCTTGATCGTTGTTGACGAAGGCGATGCCGACCTTGCCCAGCGATACGCCGTACTGGGTGGCGTAAGTGCAGGCCGCGTTGGCAAGCAGGATGCCGGGCAGGTCGTTGTTGCCGAAGACGATCGGCCGCTCGTGCGCGCCGGTGGCGAGGATCACGCGTCCGGCGCGGAAATGCCAGAGTCGCTTGCGCGCAACGCCGTCCGTGCGTCCCGGGCCGAGATGGTCGGTGCGACGCTCCACCGCCATGAGGTAGTTGTGGTCGTAGTAGCCGAAGACCGAGGTACGCCGCAGGAAAAGCACGTTCGGCAGGGCCTCGAGTTCCCGCACCGCTCGCGCTGCCCATTCGGCGCCCTTGATGCCTTCGATTTCCGCCGGACGCTGCAGGAGGCTGCCTCCGGCTTCGGAAGCTTCCTCGACGAGGACGGTGCGCACGCCCTGGCGCCCGGCTTCGAGTGCCGCCGAAAGCCCTGCCGGCCCGGCCCCGACGACCAGGACGTCGCAATGCCAGTGCATGCGGTCGTAGGTATCGGGATCGGGCGCGTCAGGCGCGATGCCCAGTCCCGCGGCCTTTCGGATGGCCGGCTCGTAGACTTTCTTCCAGAAGCCTTTCGGCCACATGAAAGTCTTGTTGTAGAAACCCGCCACGAGGATCGAGGAAGCGAGCCCGTTGATCGCGCGCAGGTCGAAGTCGACGCTCGGGAAGCAATTGACGCTCGACGCCTCGAGGCCCTCGTAGAGCTCGATCTCGGTCGCGCGCAGGTTGGGCTCGGTGTACGGGCCGCGCTCCAGTTGAACCAGCGCGTTCGGTTCCTCGTTGCCGGCGGTCAGCATGCCGCGCGGACGGTGGTACTTGAAGCTGCGCGCAACGAGGCGGACGTCGTTGGCGAGGAGGGCGGAGGCCAGGGTGTCGCCGGCGAAGCCCTGCAGCCGCTTGCCGTTGAAAGTGAACGCCAGCGGCTTCTTGCGATCGACGCGACCGCCGGCAATGCGCATCGCGTTGCTCATTTGCCGCCTGCGGGCGGCGGTTCGCCCGGCTTATAGACCGCCGAGATTTCATGGGTCACGGTGTGGCGCGCCATGTTGAACCAGCGGCGGCAGCCGTGCGCATGCACCCAACGCTCGAGGAAAAGGCCTTTCGGGTTGTCGCGCATGAAAAGGTACTGCGCCCAGTCATCATCGGACACCGCGTGAGGGTCTTTGGGATAGGCGACGTGCGCCTGGCCGCCGTAGGAGAACTCAATCTCCTCGCGCTCGCCGCACCAGGGGCAGGAAATCCTCAGCATCAGTGGGCCACGGCAGCTGCGCCGTGCTCGTCGATCAGCGCGCCGCTGGTGAACCGGTCGAGAGAGAATGCGGCATTCAGCGGATGGGGCTCGCCGGTAGCGATCGTGTGCGCGAACACCCAGCCGGAGCCCGGCGTGGCCTTGAAGCCGCCGGTGCCCCAGCCGCAATTGAGGAACAGGCCTTTGACCGGCGTCTTGGAAACGATGGGCGAGGCATCGGGGCACACATCGACGATGCCGCCCCAGGTGCGCAGCATCCGCACGCGGCTGAAGATCGGGAACAGTTCGATCAGTGCCGCCATCTGGTGCTCGATCACGTGGAAGGACCCGCGCTGGCTGTAGGAGTTGAATGTGTCGATGCCTGCGCCGATCACCAGTTCGCCCTTGTCCGACTGGCTGAGGTAGACGTGGACCGCGTTCGACATCACCACGCAGGGATGGATCGGCTTGATCGGCTCGGACACCAGCGCCTGCAGCGGATGGCTTTGCAGCGGCAGGCGGATGTCGGCCATCGCGGCAACGACCGAGGTGTGGCCGGCCGCCACGACGCCGACCTTATCGGCCATGATCGTGCCGCGTGTCGTTCTCACGCCGGTAACGCGGCCGTTCTCGCGCAGGATGCCGGTGACTTCGCATTTCTGGATGATGTCGACGCCCAGGCTGTCCGCCGCTCGTGCATAGCCCCAGGCAACGGTGTCATGTCGGGCGGTGCCCGCCCGGCGCTGAAGTGTTGCGCCGAGCACCGGATGGCGCGCGGTGCGCGAGATGTCGATGATCGGGCAGAACTCCTTCACCTGCCCGGGGGTGAGCCATTCGCCGTCGATGCCGTTGAGGCGGTTGGCCTCGACCCGCCGGATGCTCTCGCGCACGTCGGCCTGGTTGTGCGCCAGGTTGATCACGCCGCGCTGGCTGAACATGAGGTTGATGTTCAGGTCGTCGTTGAGGCCCTCCCAGAGCTTGAGCGCGTGCTCGTAGAGCGCGCCGCTTTCGTTCCAGAGGTAGTTCGAGCGGATGATGGTCGTGTTGCGCCCGGTGTTGCCGCCACCGATCCAACCCTTTTCCAGCACCGCGACGTTTGTGATGCCGTGGTTCTTCGCCAGGTAATACGCGGTTGCAAGGCCATGCCCGCCGCCGCCGATGATGATTGCGTCGTACTTCTGCTTGGGCGCGGCATCACGCCAGAACGGCTTCCAGTCCGTGTGGCCCGAAAGCGAGTTCTTGAGGAGGCTGAGGAGGGAGAAGCGCTGCATGCCGAGTGAAATCGTTTTTCCGGATGCTATGCTTTGCGATGCCATTGTGTCGAGGTGAATGAATGAAACGACTGTTCCAGGCGGGATTCGCGGCTGCGCTTGCCATCTTGCAATTGACGGTCGCTGCGAATGCCGCAGACTTTCCTTCGAGGGCGGTGCGCATCGTCGTCGGTTATTCGCCCGGCACGACCTCGGACGTTTTCGCGCGCATCATCGCGCAGAAGCTCTCCGAGCGCTGGGGCCAGTCGGTGATCGTCGAGAACCGCGACGGCGCCGCCGGCTCGATCGGCGCCGATGCGGTGGCCAAGTCCGAGCCCGACGGCTACACGCTGATGCTCGCATCGAACGCTTTCACGCTGGGCAAAGTCCTGCGCGTAAAACTGCCCTATGACCCGTTCACCGATTTCTACGCGGTTACGCAGATCGCGCAGACGCCGAACATCTTCCTTGTCGGCACCGGCCTCGGAGTGAAGAACCTCAGGGAGTTCATCGCGCTGGCCAAGTCTTCGCCAAAAAACCTCCAGTACGCATCGTCCGGGCGCGGCACGCCGAGCCATTTGACGGTGGAACTGTTCAAGTCTTTGGCCGGCGTGCAGATCGAAGAGATTCCGTACAAGTCGAGCGGCCAGGCGGTGACCGACACGATCAGCGGGCAGGTCGCGCTGAATGCGCCCGGCCTGGCCCAGGGGCTGCCGCATGCGCGCGGTGGGAAAACGATTGCGCTCGGGATCACCGGATCCAGGCGTGCGCCCGGGGCACCGGACATCCCGACGCTGGCGGAGCAGGGCGTGCCCGGCTATGAAGCTTATGGCTGGCACGGCATCTTCGCGCCGGCAAAGACGCCTGCGGCGGTCAACGCTTTCCTGACCCGGGAGATGGTGGCCATCCTCAACACGCCGGACCTGCGCGACAAGTTCGGCGCCCAGGGCGCGGAAATTGTGGCGAGCGAATCGGCCCCGTTCGTCGAGTTCCTGCGCCGCGACCTCGACAAGTGGCAGAAGCTGTTTGCCCAGCTCGGCATCAAGCCCGAATAGGCAAAGGAAACTCCCCATGAGAATTCGACTGCTCGGCACCGGCACCCCGACCCCGTCGTTGCAGCGCATGTGTTCCGGTTATGTGGTCGAAATCGGCACTGACGTCATCGTTTTCGACCACGGTTTCGGCGCGCACCACCGGCTGCTCGAACTCGGGATCCCGCCGACCAAGGTCACGCATTTCTTTTGCAGCCATCTGCACTACGACCACATGGGCGACTACCCGCGCCTGCTGCTCACGCGCTGGGACCAGGGCGCGGGAAAGATCCCTGAACTGAAAGTCTATGGCCCGCCGCCGATCAAGAAGGTGACCAGCGCGCTGTTCGAAGAAGGCGGCGCGTTCTGGCCGGACCTCGTGGCCCGCACCGAGCACATGTGCAGCGTCTCGATTTATCACGCGCGCGGCGGCGTCGGCGAGCGCAGGAAGCCCGTGCCCGAAGTCACCGAGATGAAACCCAACCAGGTAGTAGAGGGCAAAGGCTGGACGGTGAAGGCGGTCGGCGTGGCGCACTTCGGCCCGCAGCTGACCTCCTACGGTTTCCGCTTCGACTCGCCCGAGGGATCGTTCGTGTATTCCGGCGACAGCGGCCCCTGCGCCTCGATGGAGAGGCTCGCGCAGGATGCCGATGTCATGGTGCACATGTGCCAGTACCTGTCCGGCACCGAGCTCTGCGAGGAATTCGCTGAGTCGTGCATGGGCCACCTGGAGCTCGCGCGCCTGGGCGAGAGGGCGAAGGTCAAGACCCTGGTCATCTCGCACGTCACCGAGCAAATCGACCAGCCCGGCGTGCGGGAGAAAGTGGTGCGGGAAATGGCGGAGATCTACTCCGGGAACATCGTCTTCGGCGCGGACCTGATGGAGGTCCCGGTGAAAGGGCCGGAGGCAGCGAAACTTCTATAAGCGACACGTTTTTTTCCGATCTGCCTGTGTTTTTCCGTGCCCTCCGACCGTAAACGCGGTTTTGATGCGGACCTACCAGTATTGCGCTTCGCGCTCGTGCCGGGCGGATGCGAGGTACACCGCCGTGGAACCCCGATAGTAGAGAATCCAGAACTCGCCGAGCAACCACTCCCGCGCCTGCAAACGCCGGCGCGCCGTCAGTGGCGCGAGGAGGAGGAGCCAGTTCTTCTCAGCTTCGCTCTGCATCAGGCTGAGCTGCGCGGGCCTGCCGATGTCCGGTTGCACGGACAGGAGTCGAGGCAGGTCGCCTTCGACCAGATCAATCAGCTGCACAGCGCGCGCGCCCGCGTCAGGGTGCAAGTGGCGCAGGCTGTCGTAGTGGTCGAGCAACGCCTCGAGGGCGCGCTCGAAACGCCGTGTCGCCACCACCGGCAACCGGCGCAGCGTGTTCATGCGCCAGCTATGCGTTTCGCCTTGGCGCGCAACCGGGCGAGCCGGGGTTTGAACTCGTCCCACGCATAGACCCGCCCCGCCTCGATGTCCCCGGCGGCTTCGACCAGCGCCCTGAGCATGGACAGGTGCTCCGCGGCTTTGAAACGGCGGTAGTCGTCGAGCTGATCTGCGGTGATCAGAGCCACATAGCTCTCGCCGTTCTTGGTGAAGATCTTTTCATGCCCGGTCTTCGATACGTCGTCGGCGAGCTCGGTCAGCTGGGCACGCGCGCGGGAGATGGGAACGATACTCATGGTGGGGGGGGCGGCCATTAGCGGATCCTGTACAAAATACTGATGCAATATTCTGCGCTGTATTTTGTAATAATTCAAGCTGCATCGCGCCGCCGCCACGCCGGATGCCCGGGGTAGGCATCGAGCAGGTTGAGGACGAGGAACTGGGGCGTGGTGAGGCCGGCTTCGGCCAGTTGTCTTTCAGACTTCCGGCAGCAGCTCGCTGAGCGCGTAAAGCGTCTTTTGCGGAAACCTTTCCCGCGGGTAGTAGCGCGTGATCGTATCGATGGCCTTCGCGTAGCTCTTGATGTCCAGCAGGCGCAGCAGGAAGCGAACGTCGTCTTCGTCATGGAACTCGGCACCGATCCGGAATGCCAGGCATTTCATCGCCAGCAGGTATTCCGGCTGCGCCACCATCACCCGCAGGTGAGGGAGTTCCAGCCAGGGACGGTATTCGCCGCGATCGCCCAGGAAACCTTTCAC
>JANMDK010000349.1:0-9949 GCA_031376265.1 Pseudomonadota bacterium | reverse complement strand
ACCGACAAGTGGTGGTATCCGCTCTACGAGAAGATGGTCGAGCTGGACGTGCCGGCGATGATCCACGTGAGCGGCTCGTGCAACCCCAACTTCCACCCGACGGGCGCGCACTACATCAACGGCGACACGACGGCCTTCATGCAGCTGATCGAGAAGAATCTGTTCAAGGACTTCCCGACGCTCAAGTTCGTCATCCCGCACGGCGGCGGCGCAGTGCCGTACCACTGGGGGCGCTACCGCGGGCTTGCGCAGGATATGGGCCTGCCGCCGCTGAAGGAGTTGCTGCTGAACAACGTCTTCTTCGATACCTGCGTGTACCACCAGGCGGGCATCGACTGCCTGCTCAAGGTGATCCCGGCGGACAACATCCTGTTTGCTTCGGAGGTCGTCGGCGCGGTGCGCGGCATCGACCCGGAGACCGGCTTCTATTACGACGACACCAAGCGCTACATCGACAACGCCGGGTGGCTGACCGGCGCGGACAAGGAAAAAATCTTCAGCGGTAATGTGAAGCGCGTGTACGGGCGCTTCGCGAGGCACTGCCCGGAGTGCTAGGGATCGAGCTTTAGAGCTCGATTTCTTCCGGCGGAACGACCACAACCTTTCCATCGCGCCAAATTACGATGGACTGCCCAAGCGCCTTGTGGCGGGCGATGGCTTCGAGCACAGCCAAGTCCATCGCAGCTACAACCTCATCCCCATCGAACTGCGTTGCGGAAGTGATGGGTAGTTTCTGTTCCGCTTTTTGGACTGGTTTCATGGCATCTCGCGAGAGTCGTTGCCAAAGCTCAGGATCGTAAACGCGAATCGGACCGCCCGGATTGCGCATCGCGATCACCCGGCGCTTGCCGCGCGAGGAATTGTCGACCATCTGCCATGCGTCCGCAATCCGCATGTATAGGTTGAAGAAGTTGTCCAGCCCACGCTCATATCGCCGCCGAATGACGACCTCGGGAATCGCGTGCCCTCCGGCGCGAACGCGCGCGGCAACGCGCTGGACGGCCATGTCCGCGCTCGGCAGCCAGACCTAGGTCAGATGGAAGAAATACCCGGCCTCGCGCAGCGCCTCTATTCGAGGACGAAGGCTTCGACTCGCGAGAGTGGTTTCGATGGCGAAGTCCTGCCGCCGACGCGCAAGATCGTCCAGTCTTCGCAGCATAATCCGGCCGGCTTCGATCTCGCCTACGTTCTCCGAGACCGCAATGTCGTCCGCGTTTACGAAAGCGGCAACGCGACGGGGTCCGGTCAACAGCTTTGGTGCGGAGGTGGATTTTCCGGCGCCGTTCGGCCCGGCGATGACGAATAGATTAGGCAACTATGCCGGCGCCGCGCACAAGCGCGCGTACGCGCCACCCCTCGCCTAAGGCGCCGGCCGCTTGGACGAAACGTACTCGCGCAGAGCACGATTCACAGCGTCGGAATCGGGGAAAAGCTCGTGCAAATCGGGATCGATCAAGACGACATTCGTGCCTTCGCGGTAGCTCTTCGCGTACTTCCCGCGCGATCCCGAGGCGATCAATTCTTCGGGATACTCTTCCCTAAGGGTGTCTTTGTCACTTTTCATAGGCTCGTCGCTCGCGCGGGGTCATTTGTCGGGCGGATATCAAACGAACGCGATTTTCTCTCTCAGTATAAGACACAACCAAGCATTTTCCGCTCTTTGATGAGCCGAAGATAAGATAGCGCGGCTCCGCTTGCGAATGGTCCGGGTCACCAACGGTTGACGAGTGATCGTCGTCGAATACTTCCGATGCTTCGAGAAAGCCGACACCGTGCTTTTGCTCGTTGCCCTGCGCCTTTTCCGGATCCCACTCGAAAACGAGCACGATTGTTCCTAAGGATGGCCGCTAAAAGCCGCTACTGACATTTCCTGAGCCAATCTCCAGCATTGGCGCGTCTCTCCGGGGAACTTGCTGACATTTATCCAGGTATGTCAGGCTCGACGACGTTCGCCAGCTGCAGCAGCGACTCCTGCCAGCCGAGATAGCACATCTCCGTCGGGATCATCTCCGGGATGCCTTCCTGTGTGATTTCGATTTCGGTGCCACACACAACCTGCTTCAGCAGCACCGTCACCGTCATCTCGCCGGGCATGTTCGGATCGTCGAACTTGTCGGTGTAGCGGATCCGCTTGCCCGGGACCAGCTCGAGATACTTGCCGCCGAACGAGTGGCCGTTGCCGCTGGAAAAATTGGTGAACGACATCTTGAACGTCCCGCCCACCTTGCCCTCGAAGTGGTGGACCTTGCAGGTGAAGCCGTAGGGCGGCAGCCACTTCGCCATGGCGTCCGGGTCGAGAAAAGCCTTGTAGACCTTTTCCGGCTTGGTGCGCAGCACGCGATGCAGTTTTACGGTTCCGGTTGCCATCAATGTCTCCTTTTGATTTCGTTTCAATTCTTGCGAGCCGGCCTCAATCCACCCTCACGTTGGCCTGCTTCACGATCGCGCCGTAGCGCGCATGCTGCTGCCGGATGAACACCGCGAACTGTTCAGGCGTATTGCCGGCCGGGTCCATTCCGAGCGACACCATGCGGTCGATGACCTCCTGCACGCGAACGATCTTGCGTACCTCGGCCGCCAGCCGGTCGGTCACTTCCCGCGGCGTACCGGCCGGCGCCATCAGGCCGATCCATCCGGACATGTCGTAGTCCGGCAGGTTGGCCGCTTCCGCAATCGTCGGCAGATCGGGAAACACACCAGAGCGCTGCGCCTTGGAGACCGCAAGGCCCTTGAGCCGGCCGGATTTCACGTGCGCTACTACTGCGGTCACGGTGTCCATGGTGTACGTGTTCTGCCCGCCCACGAGATCGGTGAGCGAAGGCGCGCTGCCTTTGTACGGGACATGGATGGCCTTCACGCCGGTCATGAAGTTGAACAATTCGAGGCACAGGTGCTGCGTGCTCGCTGTGCCAGCCGATGAATACGAGAGCTTGCCGGGGTTGGCGATGAGCAGCGCGAGCAGCTCCTTCACGCTATTGACCTTGAGCGAAGGGTTGACGACCAGCACGTAATTGCCGGTCTGAACGAGGCTGATCGGCACGAAATCCCGCGACGGCTCGTACGACACCTTCTGCACGCTCGGGGCAATGGTGATTGGCCCGCTCGATCCCATCAGCAGCGTGTAGCCATCGGCCGGCGCCTTCGACGCCCACTCGGTGCCGACCACTCCGCCGGCACCGGCCCGGTTGTCGACCACGACTGGCTGCCCGAGCACGGGACTGAGCTTCTCCGCGACGATGCGCGCGGTGATGTCGGTGGCCTGCCCCGGGGGCCAGGGGACGACGAGCTTGATCGGGCGGCTCGGGTAGTCCTGCGCAAGGGCAGTGGCGATTCCCAGCGCGAGCAGCAGCGAACCGGCAAGAAATCTCATCGCCTTCCCGCGGCCGCGGCCTTTATCGTGCCTCTCGCCTCGCCGAATCCGATGGGCGTGTAGCCCTCCTTCTCGCACCGCGAGCGCTGGATCACTTCATCCCCGTCCTCGAGGAACGCGCGCGTCTCGCCGCTCGGCAGCGTGATCGGCGACTTGCCGCCCTGGGTGAGCTCCAGCATCGAGCCGAGCGACTCCCTGTCCGGACCCGAGATCGTTCCCGAGCCCAGCAGGTCGCCGGGCTGCAGGTTGCAGCCGTTGGAGGCCTGGTGCGCGACGACCTGCGAGAGCGTCCAGTACGAGTGGCGGAAGTTGCTTCGCGAGAGGCGCATCGGCGCCATCTTCTGGGCGCGCATCTTCGCGCTGGAGAGGTACATCTCCATGCCGATGTCATAGCCCCCCTGCTTCTGGTCGGCTGCATCTGTGAGATAGGGCAGCGGCGCCGGTGCGCCCTCGGCCCGCTTGAATGCGCCGGTGGTAAATGGCGCGAGCGCCTCCATGGTCACGATCCACGGCGACATGGTGGAAGCGAAGCTCTTGGCGAGGAATGGTCCGAGCGGCTGGTACTCCCACGCCTGCAGGTCGCGCGCCGACCAGTCGTTGAAGAGCGTGATGCCGAAGACGTGGTCGAGCGCCTTCGAGATCGGCACGCTTTTGCCAAGCGCGTTGCCCGGGCCGATGACGAAGCCGAGTTCGAGCTCGAAATCGACGCGCTTGCTCGGCCCCACCGAAGGCGCAGGCGCGTCCGGCGCCTTGGTCTGCCCGTTTGGCCGGGTCACCGGAGTGCCGCTCACAACAATGGACGAAGCGCGGCCGTGATAGCCGATTGGCACCCAGTGGTAGTTCGGCAGCAGCGGGTTGTCCGGGCGGAACATGCGCCCGGCGTTCTCGGCGTGATAGATGCCGGTGTAGAAATCGCTGTAGTCGCCGACGGCCACCGGCAGGAAGAGCTCGGCCTTTTTCATGGGAATGAGGGCCTTAGCGAATTTCTTCGCGTGCTTCGGGTTCGACAGCGTTTCCGAAAGCAGCTTGCGCAAGGCGGACCATGCCGGACGGCCCGCCCCGGCGAGCACGTTCAGCGTCGGCCCGGTCTTCATGCCGAGAGCTGCAAGGTCGAAGATCTGGTTGCCGATCGCCACGCCGCCGCGCGGCGGTGCCTTGGACCCCTTCTCGCGGAAAATGCCCAGCGGCAGGTTCTGGACCGGGAAGTCGGATTTGCCGTCGTTTGCGGATTCGACCCAGCTGGTGAGCTTTGGGTTGTGTGTCGCGTCGATCTTCGGTCGCATTCTCTTTCCTAGGTTGTGCTCACCACCCCGCGGCGGATCTGGTCGAGCTCGATGGACTCGAACAATGCCTTGAAATTGCCTTCGCCGAAACCCTCGTCGCCTTTTCGCTGGATGAACTCGAAGAAGATCGGCCCGAGCTGGTTCTCGGTGAAGATCTGCAGCAACAGCGCGCCGGCCTTTCCGTCGACGAGGATCTTGCGTTTCTTGAGCGCCTCGACGCTCTCGCCGTGCCCGGGGATGCGCTTGTCGATGAGCTCGTAATAAGTGTCGATCGTGTCGAGCAGCCGCACGCCCACTGCGCTCATCTGGTCCACGGTCGCCGGCAGGTCGTTGGAGCCGAGCGCGATGTGCTGGATGCCCTCGCCGTGGTACTGGTCGAGGTACTCCTGGATCTGCCCGGCTTTTTCGGTGCCCTCCTCGTTGATCGGGATGCGGATCTTGCCGCAGGGGCTGGTCATGGCTTTCGACTTCACGCCTGTAACCTGCCCTTCGATGTCGAAGTAGCGCACCTCGCGGAAGTTGAAGAGGCGCTCGTAGAAATCCGCCCACTCCTTCATGCGGCCCTTGTGCACGTTGTGCGTGAGGTGGTCGATGTAGGAAAGGCCATGGCCCTTGGGGAGGAGTTCTGCGCCCTGAAGCGGCTCGAAATCGACGTCGTAGAAACCGATGTTGCCGATCTCGCCGTCCTTCTTGCCGTTTTTGCCGCGCCAGCGGTCGATCAAATAAATCAGCGAATCCCCGATGCCCTTGATCGCCGGGATGTTGAGTTCACCCGGCCCCGCCTGCTGCGCGTAACCCCATGCGCCGAGGCTCACGGCGCGCTCGTACGCGGCCTTGGCGTCGTTCACGCGGAACGCAATCGCGCAGATGCTCGGCCCGTGCTGGCGCGCGAAGCGCTGCGCGAAGGAATCCGGCTCGGCATTGAGGATGAAGTTGATCTCGCCCTGGCGGTAGAGCGTCACGTCCTTGTGGCGGTGCTTAGCGATCGCCTTGAAGCCCAGGCGCTTGAAGACTTCGCCCATCGCCGTCGGGTCGGGCGCGGCGTATTCGACGAACTCGAACCCGTCGGTCTGCATCGGGTTGTCCCACAGCTCGGCCATGGCAATGCTCCTTGGATCTGATGACGCCATCTTAACGCCCGCACTCTCGGCCGATGGTGGCCCAGGTCACGCTCTACCTGGATTGTGCGGTAGGTGACAATTTACGTCCGGTGCGCTGCGTACTATTCCGCCATGAGCGAACCGACAGCCCCCGCCAAGTGCCCTTTTACCTCCGGCGAATCCACGGGCCGCTTCCCGCTACCCCGGCAGCACCCGATGAACCCGCCGGAGGACTACGCGAAGATCGGCGAAACACAGCCGGTCCGGCGCGTGACGCAATGGAACGGTGCCCCTGCCTGGTTCATCACCGGCTACGCCAACGTGCGCGCGATGCTCGCGGATCCGCGTACCAGCGCCGACGCATCCAATCCTTCCTACCCGGCGCAAAGCGCTGCGCTGAAACTGGTGCGCAAGGATTACCAGGTGTTCGCGCAGATGGACCCGCCCGACCACACGGCCGAGCGAAAGCTTTTCTCGGACGAGTTCTCGGTGCGCCGCGTGGAAGAACTGCGTCCGAAGGTCCAGGCGCTCATCGAGGCGCGCATCGATCGCATGATCGCGATGGGACCGCCGGCCGATCTCGTGGCCGACTTCGCCTCGCCGCTCCCCTGCGATGTCATCTGCACCCTGCTCGGCGTGCCGGAATCGGACCATGCGGCGATCCAGGGATGGGCGCGCGAGATTTCGTCGACAACCAACTCGCACGAACAGGCAGCCGCGATGCAGAGGGAGTTCTGCGAGGGCTACCTCACCGATCTCGTGCGCGCCAAGATCGCGGCCCCCGGCGACGACTTGCTCAGCCGGCTGATCACAGGTCCCTTGCGCGAGGGCGTCATCGACGAGCACAAGGTCGTGAGCCTCGCGCGCCTGATGCTCACGGCTGGCCATGAATCGACCACCGGTACCCTCGGCCTCGGCCTGGCTGCGCTGCTCTATCACCCCGACCAGCTCGCCCTGTTGCAGAACGATCCGAAGCTGATTCGCGGCGCGGTGGAGGAGATCCTGCGCTACACCGATGTGACCCACTCGGGCCGCCTGCGAACCGCGAAGGAAGACATCGAGCTCTGCGGCGTGACCATCCGCGCGGGGGACGCGATCATCATGCACCAGGCGACCGGCGACCGCGATCCGGCCGTCTTCCCCGATCCGCACAAGTTCGACATCACTCGGAAGCCCCGCGCACACCTTGCGTTCGGGTTCGGCATCCACCAGTGCATCGGCCAGCCGCTCGCCAGGATGGAATTGCAGGAAGCGATCGGGACGTTGGTGCGGCGGCTGCCGGGATTGAAGCCTCTGCGCCCGATGGAAGAACTGAGCTTCCATCACAAGCTGGCGATCTACGGGCTGGAGTCGCTGCCCGCCGGATGGGACTAGCTAGAGCCCCTGCGCTTTTTTGAGCAGGCTGGCCGCGGCCTTGGCCAGCACCGCGTCGCCGCCGCCCTTGACGAGCTTGGCACCCGCGATCAGCGCCCTGCGCTCGTCTTTCGTCAGCGACAACGGGCCGCTGGAAGGCTGCGCCGCGAGCACATAGCCGACGCCCGGATCGCCTTCGATCGCGAAGCCCGCATCGCGCAGCGCGTCGATGTCCCGATAGATGGTGCGCACCGTGACGCCGAGCGTCTCCGCCGCGTCGTGGGCGCGCAGCGGCTCTTCGCCGAGCATCGGGGCAAGCGCGATCAGCCTTCTCGCGCGCTTGGAGCTACTGACATTTTCTTCATCGAGGGCCATGCTGGGAGCCATTCTCCAGGGAACTTGCTGACATTTTACGGCCGAAACGGCAGCGGTGGGAAAGTTCTCGCCCTCTACCGCTCCCGCCCCGACTCATGCCACGCCTTCTGCACCGGCGACAACAGGTACTCGAGGATGCTGCGGGTGCCGAGATGGATCTCCCCTGCCACCTGCATCCCGGAGGCCACCCGATAACGCTGCTTGTCGACGTCCAGGCTCTGGCTCTTGAGGTCGATGAGCGCGCGATAGGTCAGCGGCCCCATCGGCCGGTCGCGCCCGCTCAGCGCATCCGAGCGGGTGTTGGCCGACGCGGCCTCGGTCGCATCCGCGCTCACCTGGCGCACCTTGCCTTCGATCATCCCGTACTTCTGGAACTGGAACGTCGTGAGCTTGAGCTTCACGTCCTGGCCCGGCCGCACGAAGCCCACGTCCTGGTTCGAGACCCAGACCTCGGCGAGCATCTCGTCGCTTTCCGGCACCAGCGTCATGAGGATCGTGCCGGGCGCAGCCACCGTGCCGGCGGTGTGGGTGGCGAGGTCCTTGACCACGCCGGGCTGGGGCGCGCGCAGCTCCAGCAGGTCGAACCGGTGCTCGTGCTTGGCGAGCTCCTGGCGGGCTTTCTCGGTCTGCGCTGCCGCCTCGACCCGCTCGGTCTGGAGAGTGCGGCGGTAGTCGGCGGTGATCTGCGCGATCTTTCGCTCGCTTTGCTCGATGAGGGCCAGGTTCGACTTGATCGTCGACTCCTGGGTGCGCAGGTCCTGCTCGCGCTCGATGCGCTCCCTTTGCTTGTCGGTATACATGATGCGCCCCGCGAAACCGTCCTTGGTCAGCTTCTCGAACGCCTTTTCCTGGTCGACGTAATGCGGCAGGACCTGCTCGAGCTTCGACTTCGTGGCCTGGGCGCCGGCCAGGTCGTGCTTCGCCTTCTCGAGCAGGCTTTTCTCCTGCGCCAGCGCGTTGGCGTACGCCTGCACGTTGGCGCGATACTGGGCCTCGACCTGCAGGAAAAGATCCGCCGGGTCGTCCCTGCCCCGCGCGAAGGCTTCCTCGCGCATTTGCGCATCGATCCTGCGCAAGGCGATGCCCTTGTTGAGGTACTCGGTGCGAATCGCGTTCCTGTCAGCGCCGGTGCTTACCGGGTCCATGCGGATCAGCACCTGGCCTTCTTGCACGGTCTCGCCTTCCTTCACCAGGATCTCCTTCACGATCCCCTGCTCCGCGGGTTGCACGATCTTGAGGTAGGTGGAGGGCACGAGCTTGCCGTCGGCCACCGCGACGATGTCCAGCCGCCCGAAGACCGCCCACAGGCCGAGGCAGGCAAGAAGGCCGGCGAGGACCTTGTGCATCCAGCCGGCGAGCGGCGCCGGCGGCTGGTCCTGGATGCGCAGGAGCGGCGGGTCGAAATCGGCGGGATCCGCCTTCATGCGAGCTTGACCAATCCCTCCTGGAGACCGCTGAAGGCGTGCAGCGTCTGCGCGTCGGTTCCAAAGCCGGGCGCGCCGATCGCCGCCTGCGCGGCTGCCAGGCTGATGCCGGTAAAGCCGCCGTTGCGGCCATACCAGTAGGCGAGGTCGCCCCCAAGCGCTGCGTCGTCCGCGCCGGAGAGGTGAAATTGCAGGAGCGCGTTGGTCACTGCCCAAGAGGACAGCCCCGGGCTTGCCGCCCGCGCCTGGTCGAACTGGCCGACGAGTCCGTGGAAGTCGAAGGTCTGCACCTTCTTGTTGTAAAGCGAATCGGACGAGTTGGCGTCGTATTGATTGGTCGCATCGAGGATCAGTTGCAGATCCTGGATCGTGTCCTTGCCGCTGTACCAGTCCTTCAATCGGACGCTGTCGTTGCCACCCGCGTTCAAGAGTAGGTCGTTGCCATCCTTGGAGAGGGAAAGATCGTTGTAGCGCAACCCTCCGCCAAGCGAGAGCGTGTTGGACGCCCCCGTATCGCTCGATACCGAGTCCGCCCCGCCGCCCGCGTTGAAGGCGACCACGTTGTGCCCTCCACCGGTGGCGATCGTGTCGTTGCCTGCGCCTCCAGCGAGCAAGTCGTCCCCAGCCCCACCGTTCAGCGTGTCGTTGCCGTCCCCACCCGAGAGGAGGCTGTCGGGGCTGCCCGCGTTGAGCACATCGGCGCCAGCGCCCCCTTGGAGGAAACGGGTAGCCGCATTTCCGGTCAGGGTGTCGGCGCCGGTTCCGCCGCTCAGCAGATTTCCGCCCGCTGACGGGTTCAAGCTTGTGCCATCGGCAAACTGCAGTGCCTCGATGGCCGAGCCGTTTGCCGGGTCCCAGAGGATCGAGAGCTGATCGGACGTGCCCGTGATCGCGATCGTCATGTTCGTGCCGGACTGCTGCAGCGTTATGTTGCCGCTTGTTACCCCCGCCCCGAAGATAATCGTGTCGAGGTTGTCGGTCGTCGTGTCGGTGTCGACGATCGAATCTTGGCCGGAGCCTATGCCGAAACGGTAGATGTCGTTG
>JANMDK010000279.1:0-4491 GCA_031376265.1 Pseudomonadota bacterium | reverse complement strand
CGATGATGAAGGGCAAGGCCTACCTCGAGGCGCACGGCGTGCAGGTGCCGGGCTACGGCGTGCTGGAGAACGTCTCGAACATCTATGACGAAACGCCCGAGCGGGCCTACGAGCTCGGCCGCAAGGTCGACACACCGGAGGCCCAGGCCATCTTCCTCACCGGCGTCGGCATGCCGACCATCGACATCCTCCAGCGCCTCGAGGACGATGCCGGCAAGCCCGCAATCTCCAGCGCTTCGGCAATGATGTGGGACGCGCTGCGCACCGCTGGCGTCAACGACAAGATCGCAGGCTTCGGTCGGATCCTCAGTCTGCCCTGACCCCCGCCGCGCGGGCTGGGCCCTCAGCGCGCCTCAAGCCTGCCGTTTCGCGTGCTGCGCCACGAGATCGCGCAGCGCATTCAGCGCGAGCGACGATTCGCCCTTGCGCCACACCAGCGGCGTGGTGACTTTTGCCGCGGCCGCCGGCAGGTCATAGGCGGCGATTTGCGCGATCCCGCGGAAAGTATCCAGCACCGAGCGCGGCACGAACGCCACGCCGGTGCCTGCAGCCACGCACGAGACGATCGCGTGGTAGGAAGCGAGCTCGAGCGTCCTTTCCGGCACGATGCTCTCCGTCGCCAGCCAGCCCTGCAGGCGCCGGCGATAGGCGCAGCCCGTGGGAAACGCAATCACCGTGTCCCCGCGCACGTCGCGCGGCCTGCGGATCGGCGCGTGCGAGCTCGCGGAGATCACGGTGAGCTGCTCCTTGAAGGCCGGCAGCACTTCAAGCGCGCTGCCCGGCTTGCATTCGGCAACGAAGGCGGCCTCGAGCTTGCGCGTGGCGACCGCCTCGATCAGCGAATCGTTGGTGCCGGTCGAAAGCTCGATGCTCACGCGCGGATACCGCTCGTGGTAGCGGGAGAGCAGGGCCGGCAGCCGGCTGGCCACGGTACTTTCGAGCGAGCCGATGCGCAGCGTTCCCTGCGGCGAGTCGCCGGACACCGCGGTCCTTGCCTGCTCCGACAGGCGCAGCAGCTCGTTCGCGTAGCCGAGGAAGAGCTCGCCGGCCGGCGACAAATGCAGGCGGCGCCTGTCGCGCACGAAGAGCTGCGCGCCGAGCGAAGCCTCGAGCTGCTGGATGCGCGTGGTGACGTTCGACTGCACGCGGTGGAGCTTGCGCGCGGCCTGCGTGATGCCGCCTTCGTCGACCACCGCCTTGAACACGCGTAGCGATGCCAGGTCCATGGTTCTCAATCCGAGATTGAATCGTTCCTAATTATTCATTATACAGGATGGAAAGGGAAGCCTACCCTGGCTCATGTTTCGACGAATGGAAGCATTACGGGTCGCAATCGCGGGATGCGCGGCACTGGCGGTGGCGATGGGCATCGGGCGGTTCGCCTTCACGCCGCTGCTGCCGATGATGGCCGCCGACCACGGCCTGACGGTCGCGCAAGGTGGCTGGCTGGCCTCGGCCAACTACGTGGGGTATCTCGCAGGCGCGCTTTCGGCGGTCTGGCGGCGTGCGGCGCCGAAGGCGGTCATCGGCGGCAGCCTCGGCCTGATTGCCGTCGCGACGATCGGCATGGCATTTGCAGAAAGCTTTGCCGCCTGGATCGTCTTGCGCGCGCTAGCCGGCGTGGCGAGCGCATGGACGCTCGTCTTCGGTTCTGCGTGGTGCCTCGAGAGGCTTGCGCCTTTTAAGCGCCCGATGCTCGGAAGTGCGGTATTTGCAGGCGTCGGCGCCGGCATTGCGCTGGCCGGCGGACTTTGCCTGCTGCTGATGCAACGCGGCTCTGGGTCGTCCGACGCGTGGCTGGCGCTTGGCGTGGCATCGTTTGCGCTCGGAGTATTCACCTGGCCGATCTTTTCAACGCAGGCAGGAGCCCGGGCCGTGCCGGTCAGCGCTCCCGCCGGGCGCTTGCGCTGGGATCGCGACACGCGCCTGCTCGTTGCCTGCTACGGCATCTTCGGTTTCGGCTACATCATCCCCGCGACTTTTGTGCCTGCGATGGCGAGGCAGATCGTGGCCGACCCTGCGGTGTTCGGCTGGTCGTGGCCGTTGTTCGGGCTGGCGGCGATGGTCTCGACGCTTGCCGCAACCGGCTGGATCGGCCGCTACGGCAACCGGCGCGTGTGGGTCTTCGGGATCCTCGTCATGGCGATCGGCGTGGCGGCGCCGGTGCTGTCGCCGGGCCTGCCTGCGGTGCTGCTCGCCGCAGGGTGCGTCGGCGGCACCTTCATGGTCGTCACGATGGCGGGCATGCAGGAGGCGCGGCGGGTCGGCGGCGCGAACGCCCGCAGCCTCATGGCGGCCATGACCGCTGCGTTCGCCGCCGGCCAGATCGCCGGTCCGCTCGCGGTGAGTGCGCTCTCTGCTGCCGGGCGGAGCATCGACGTGGCGCTCATCGGCTCGGCGCTCGTCCTGGTCGCCAGCGCTGTTGCACTTGGCTGGACCTCCACCAACGAAAGGAAACTCATTGAAGCTCTACCTGAATAAGCCGTCGCCCTATGCGCGCCTCGTGATGGTGGTGGCGCACGAGAAGGGCCTCGCGGACCGTCTCGAGCTGCATTGGGTCGATCCCTGGCAGAGCCCGGAGGCGCTTACGCGGGTGAACCCGTTTTCGCGCGTGCCGGCGCTGGTGACCGATGATGGCGTGACGCTCATCGACAGCGCCTGCATCTGCGACTACCTCGACCGGCTTGGTCCGGGGCCGGCGCTGGTGCCGGAGGATCCGCGCTCGAGGACGGCGATGCTTCGCAAGCACGGGCTCGCGCGCACGCTCACAGATGCGTCGTTCGGCGCGGTGATCGAGCGGCGGTTCAATCCGGGGGCGGGCGAGCCTGCGCTTGCTGCGCGCTGGCTGGCCGCGGCGCAGACCGCGCTCGATTCGATCGAGCGGGACGCTTCCATAACTTCGATCAACGAGCCCCCGACCTTGGGCGATTTGGCGATGGCCGTAGCGCTCGGTTACATCGACTTCCGCCTAGGCGAGCTCGAATGGCGGTCCGGCCGTCCGCGCCTGGCCGGTTGGTACGCTGCGCTGGCCGAGCGCAAGTCGATCCGGGCTACGCCGCACGCCTAAGGTTGGCGGTTGATCGTGTAGCGCACGAAAGGGTCGCGCGGCGTGAACTTGTCGTAAAGGCCGCGGGCGCGATAGTTGTTTTCCTTGGTGTTCCAGTACAGGCGCGACCAGCCTTCGGCCTGCATCTTCGCCACCAGCCAGTCGATCATCACCTTGCCTGCGCCGTTCGCGCGCGCCGCCGGATCGACGAACAGGTCCTGCAGGTAGCACACAGGCGACAGCAAAGAAGTGCTGTCGTGCGTGAAGTAGTGGCCTAGGCCGATGACGCCAAGCTTCGCATCCTCGGCGACGATGCCGCTCACCGGAGAGGCCGGGTCGAACAGGCGGGTCCACAGGTAGGCGGTGATGTCCTCGCGCGGCTCGCGTTCGTAGAAGCGCGTGTAGCCGTCCCAGAGCGGCTCCCAGCGGGCGCGGTCGCGATGTTCGATCGGTCGGATGGTTGGCTGCACTGTGTCGCTCCAGGTAACGAAAGGGTGCGGCCGATTCTACGAGAAGACCGGAAACGCAAGTCCGCCGAATCCGCTAGATTCCGCTCATGCCCGCCTCGGCCCTCGCGCTGGTGATCTTCGCCGGCTTCATCCATGCGATCTGGAACATCGCCGCCAAGAAGGCCGGCGGCGATTCGCGCTTTGCCACGTTCACCGCGATCATGGGCGTCGTCATCTATGCGCCCGTCGGCCTCTGGTTCGGCTGGGACGTGGTGCCGAAGTGGGGCTGGGTCGAGTGGGGCTTCGTGGCGGCGAGCGCGGTGGTGCATGTCCTCTACTACCTCACGCTGCTGCGCGGCTACCTCAAGTCGGACCTGACGGTGGTGTACCCGCTGGCCCGCGGTTCCGGGCCGCTGCTGTCTTCGATGGTCGCGATCATTTTTCTCGGCGAAGCCATCACCCCGTTCGGCCTTGCCGGCATCCTCGCTGTCGTCGCGGGCGTTTTCTTCATCGCCGGCGGCCCGTCGCTATTTAGAGCTGCGCACGACCCCGCCAAGCGCGCGGGAATACGCAGGGGCATGGCCTATGGCCTCCTCACCGGCGTGTTCATCGCGAGCTACACGGTGATCGACGGCTACGCCGTCAAGTTCGTGGCGATGTCGCCGATCCTGCTCGACTATTTCAGCACGCTGATCCGGGTGTTCATCCTGCTGCCGTCGACGCTTCGCGATCGCACCGCGGCGATGCGGCACCTCAAGTTGCAGTGGAAGCACGCGCTCGTGGTCGCGGCCGTCAGCCCGATCGGCTACGTCATGGTCCTCTATGCGATGCAGATCGCGCCGCTCTCGCACGTCGCGCCGGCGCGCGAGGTGTCGATGCTGTTCGCCGCGCTGATCGGCGGCCAGCTCCTGAACGAAGGTGACCGCCTGCCGCGAATCATCGGCGCAGCCTGCATTGCCCTCGGCGTCATGGCCCTGGCCCTCGGCTGACAAAAAG
>JANMDK010000325.1:0-8241 GCA_031376265.1 Pseudomonadota bacterium | reverse complement strand
AGACCGCCGCCGCCACCCCCGCACCCGCCGGGATGCGGATGAAGGTGTGGACCGCATCCCACAGGGAGTCGAGCCATGGCAGCTTGTCCGCGCCGAATTCCACCACGGTCATGAACCCGCTCGCGCCGAGCACCAACGGGTTCTGGAGGACCGCGAGATGCTCGGGCAGGCCCAGCCAGCCCATCGTGCCCGCCACGCCTACGGCGAAGAGCACTGCGTACAGGCGCAGCCCGCTGCCCCAGGCCAGCGCGGCCGCGAGCGCGATCTCGGGAATATGGCTCGTAAGGGAGGAGGCGGGCATTGCGCGGGCATTCTCGCATGCCCGCAAAACCCGGAGCTAGCGCAGGCGTGCGCCCGGCGGGCTACAGCGGAAATCGCTGGTCGGGAATCGGGAGTCGTCGCAGTCGACGAACTTGATCCGGGTCCCCTGCGGGAACGTCCACTGGAACTCGCGCTGGCGGCCGACCGCGTAGAGCGGCGCCGCGACGCCGGCCTGCGAGGCGGCGCGCTGGGCACAGACGGAATTCACCGTGAGGGTCTTCGTCGGATGCTCGGCGCACCAGTAGACCACGCGCACCGTTTCGCACAGGTTCTGGAAGCTGATGCGGTAGTGCTGGCGCGGCTGGCCGCCGATGGCGGCGATGTCGTTGGCATTGATCGTCATGCGCAGGCAATCGCCCATCGACGCATTCTCGGCGGCCTGCGGCGCGGCAACGATCGCTGCCTGGAACAGCAGCAGGAGGAGAGCCAGGCAGAACGACAAGCGCATGATGGAGTGCATTGGAACAAATACTCGCCCTCCGCGTCCATGCGGTTTTGCAATCCTTCATGGAATTTTGCAAGTCTTGACGTTGACGTGGGCCCCGCACGTTTGAAACGTTCACCGCCTCAGCGCGGACAGGCCCAGCCGACGATCGCGCAGCTCTCGCCGCACAAGCGCAGCGCGCGCGTCTCCGCTTCCTGCCTCGTGGCGCCGCGGGAAGCGACGAATTTCTTCGGGCCGTTGGCCACCGCGCCGCAGTCCTTGCTCAATGTGACAACCACCTCGCACTTGGGATGCGCGCACTGGTTCAGGGCGGCCACCCGGGCAGCGCGCGAGTCGGCGGCATTGACCGCATATCCAAAGCTTCCCGAGTCGCGGTGATAAGCCAAGGCGCCGGTGGCTTTGGCGGCCGCCTTGGAAGCCGCGAAAGCGGCTGGTGACATGGCCGCGGCTGCGACTAACAGCGCCGCCGCCATCCACTTCATTCGCGTAGCCCCCGCCCGCATGCATCCGCCGTCAGGGCAGGGCACAGCCCTTGTCGCGCAGCATCTTGTCGACCCAGCTGCGGTCGATCGGCTTGCCGGCGGCAATCGAGGCGAGGGTGGCGGTTTCCTTCTGGTTCTGCGCCACGGTGAGCGCGAGGATGCGCTCGGCCTCGGCCTGTGGGATCGCAACGATTCCGTCCGCATCGCCGACGATGAGGTCGCCGGGATTCACCACCATGCCGGCGATCGACACCGTGACGTTGATCTCGCCCGGCCCGTCCTTGTACGGCCCGCGATGCGTGACGCCGCAGGCATAAACGGGGAAATCGCTCGCGCCGATCGCGTCGGCGTCGCGGATCGCGCCGTCGATGACCATGCCGGCGATGCCTCGGCTGCGCGCGTGCGAGGACATGATCTCGCCGATAATCGCCTGGTCGAGCCCGCCGCCGGCATCCACGAGAATCACGTCACCGGGCGCCGCGAGGTCGATCGCCTTGTGCGTGAGCAGGTTGTCCCCAGCCCGCGTCTTGACCGTGAAAGCCGAGCCGATCAGGACGCCGCCGCGGTGGTAGGGGCGCAGCCGCGCGCCGGCCCCATAGTGCCGCAGCATGTTGTCGCTGATGTTGGACGTCGGCAGCTTGGCGAACGCCTCCAGCAGCTGCTTCGACGGCGGCCTGGGCGAAGGGAGGATGCGAAAACCGGTGGTCATGGTTCTGGGCCTTTTTCCTGGAATTACATCGTCGCGCCGAGAACCCAGGGCGCGAATTCGTCTTCGCCGTAGCCCCATTCCTCGCTCTTGGACTTCTGGCCGGAGGCGGTCGCGAGGATCAGGTCGAAAATGCGGCGGCCGACTTCCTCGACGCTTTCCTTGCCGTCGACGATCGTGCCGCAGTTGAGGTCCATGTCCTCTTCCTGGTGGGCATAAAGGGCGCTGTTGGTCGCCAGCTTGAGCGAAGGCGCCGGCTTGCAGCCATACGCCGAGCCCCGGCCGGTCGTGAAGAGGATCATGTTCGCGCCGCCGGCGACCTGCCCGGTGGCCGAGACCGGGTCGTAGCCCGGCGTGTCCATGTAGTTGAAGCCCTTGACGCTGACCGGCTGCGCGTACTCGACGACGTCGACGAGGTTGGTGGTGCCGCCCTTGGCCACCGCGCCGAGCGACTTCTCGAGGATGGTGGTGAGCCCGCCGGCCTTGTTGCCGGGCGAGGGGTTGTTGTTCATCTCGTTGCCGTTGCGGCTGGTGTAGTCCTCCCACCAGCGGATGCGGCGGATGAGTTTCTCGCCGACTTCGCGGCTCACCGCCCGGCGCGTCAGCAGGTGCTCGGCGCCGTAGATCTCGGGCGTCTCGGAAAGGATCGCGGTGCCGCCGTGCCGCACCAGCAGGTCCACGGCCGCGCCAAGCGCCGGATTGGCGCTGATCCCCGAATAGCCGTCCGACCCGCCGCATTGCAGGCCCAATGTCAGATGGCTGGCCGGGACGGCCACGCGCACGGCCTTGTTGGCTTCCGGCAGCGCGGCCTCGACCCGCGCGATGCCTTCGCGCACCGCCTTCATCGTGCCGCCCTTGCCCTGAATCGTGTAGGTCGAGAACTTGTCGCTGCGCTTGAGTTCCTGCGTCGACACGAAGCTCGAGATCTGGTTCGCCTCGCAGCCCAGCCCGACGACCTGCACGGTGTGGAAGTTTGGATGGCGGGCGTAGCCGGCCATGGTCCGGCGCAGCACGTCCATCGCCTCGCCCTCGGAGGCCATGCCGCAGCCGGTCTTGTGCGTGAGCGCGACCACGCCGTCGACGTTCGGGTAATCGCCCAGGCGGTTCCTGAAGTGGTCGGCCACCATGCGGGCAACCGTGGCAGAGCAATTCACGCTGGTGAGGATGCCGATGTAGTTGCGCGTCGCAACGCGCCCGTCGGGCCGCACGACGCCCTGGAACGTGGCCGCAGGCTGCACGTACTGGGTCGGCTTTGCATCGACGCAAAACGCGTAGTCGCGCTGGAAGTCGCCCATCGCGAGGTTATGGACATGGACGTGGTCGCCGGCCGCGATGTCCTGCGAGGCGAAGCCGATGATCTGGTCGTACCGGCGCACCGGCTGACCCTTGGCCACGGCGCGGACCGCGATCTTGTGGCCCGCCGGCACTGTGGCGCCGGCGCGCACGTTGGATTCCTTGACGAGCGTCGTCCCGGACGGGATTTCGACGCGCGCTATCACCACATCGTCGGCGGGATTGAGCCGGATGGTCAGGTCTGCGGCTTGCAGCATGTTGGGCCCCTCAGAAGAACTGGCGCGGCAGCCAGAGCGAGATGCTCGGCACGTAGGTAATCAGCGCAAGGCTGAGCAGCAATGGTATCAGCCACGGGAGGATTGCGATCGTGGTGCGCTCCACCGAAAGCTTGGCTACGCGCGCAAGGACGAAAAGGACCATCCCCATCGGCGGATGGAGCAGGCCGATCATCAGGTTGAGGACCATGACGAGGCCGAAATGCACTGGGTCGATGCCCAGCTTATGGCAGATCGGCAGGAGGATCGGCACGAGGATCGTGATCGCCGCCGTCGGTTCGAGGAAGCAGCCGACGAACAGCATGAGCAGGTTGGCCAGCAGCAGGAAAACGGCCGGGTTGCTTGTGTAGGCCAGGACCATCTCCGCCACGGCATCGGTCACCCTGGTGACGGTCAGCAGCCAGCCGAAGATCGACGCGGCCGCGACGATCAGCAGCACCGAGGCGGTGGTCTCGACGGTATCCATCGACACCTTCACGAGCATCTTCCAGCTCAGGGTGCGGTACCAGACGAGGCCGAGGAACATCGCCCAGACGCAGGCCGCGATTGCCCCCTCGGTAGCGGTGAAGATGCCGCTGGTCATGCCGCCGATCAGCAGGACCGGCGTCATGATCGGCAGTACCGCGTTGAACTTGAGGTAGTAATCTGCGAGCAGCAACAGCGCCATCGCCGCGAAGAACGTAAGGGCCGGCTGCGTACCGGCTTCGGTAGCAAGCCAGATCGCGACCGGGAAGACCACGACCACCACGAGTTCCAGCAGCGCCTTGTTGATCTTGCGCCAGCTGAACTTGACGTCGCGGCCCCAGTCGTTCTTGTGCGCGAAGTAGGCCACTGTGCACATCATCATCAGGGCCATGACCACGCCAGGAATGATCCCGGCAAGAAATAGCTGGCCGACCGAGACGTTCGCGAACATTGCGTAGATCACGAACGGCAGCGACGGCGGGATGATCGGGCCCAGGGTTGCCGAGGCGGCCGTCACGCCAATGGAGAACTCCTTCGAGTAGCCGTGGTCTGTCATGGCCTTGATCTCGATCGTGCCCAGGCCGGCGGCATCAGCGATGGCGGTGCCCGACATGCCCGCGAAGATCACCGAGCCGAGCACGTTCACGTGACCAAGGCCGCCTTTCAGCCAGCCAACGAGCGCGAGGGCGAAGTTGTAGATCCGGTTGGTGATGCCGGCCGAATTCATCAGGTTGCCAGCCATGATGAAGAAGGGCACCGCCAGCAGCGGGAAGCTGTCGATGCCATTCACCATCCGGTGGATCACGACGAAGTCGGGCACGCTGCCCGTCAGCACCACGTAGAGGAGCGAGGCGCCGGCCATGGCAAGCGCGACCGGCACGCCGGCGCACATCAGCACGAGAAATGAAACCAGCAGGACGGCGGTCATGCCTGCTCGCTGCCGGCGTATTCCGGGCGCTCCAGCACGCTGAAGCCCTGCCGCCAGTGCCTGATCGCGATCATGACGGAGCGAAAGCACATCAGCGCGAACCCGAACAGTACGAAGCCGTAAATGATGCCGATCGGCCAATCGATGATCGCCATCTGCTGCTTGCCGATCTTCCCGATCAGCAGCCACGTCAGGTAGACCGCATACGCGAAGAAAACGATTCGCATCACGTCGACGAACGTGGACAACGCGCGGGCCATTGGGGGAGGCATGAAGCGATAGAAGATGTCGACGTGGATGTGGGTGCCCTTGCGCACGCACATCGCCGAGCCGACGAAAACGATGCAGATAAGCAGGTATCGCGCGATTTCCTCGGTCCACGACGCCGAGTCGTTCAGCGCATAGCGCGTGAAGAACTGGTAGAAGACTGTGGCGGCGAGCAGCCAGAACAGCGCGAACGTCACCCAGTCTTCCCACGCGTACACGCTGAGGTCGACAGGGACGTCGGTGATATGGAACTCGCCGTCGGCACCGAGGATCTGCTCCGACGCTTCGCTTTCGCCGGATGGATTGCCTGCCATCGCTTTCTCTGCCAGGTCAGTGGTTGTCGCGCGGCACCAGCGCGCCGCTCTTGCCGACCAGGAAATCCAGGTCGGCGCCGTCGTTCGCCTGCAGCACGTGGTCGTTGTAAAGCTTCCAGTAGCCGCGGGTGAGGGGCGGCTTGGGGGCTTTCCACCTCTTCCTTCGCTTGGCGAGTTCCTCAACCGAGACGAGCAGCTCGAGCTTCCTGTTCGCGACGTCGAGCTCGATCATGTCGCCGTTCTCCACCAGCGCGAGCGTCCCTCCTGCCGCGGCTTCTGGCGCCGCATGCAGCACAACGGTGCCGTAGGCCGTGCCGCTCATGCGCGCATCCGAGATGCGCACCATGTCGGTAATGCCTTTCTTCAGCAGCCGCGGCGGCAGGGGCATGTTGCCGACCTCGGCCATGCCGGGGTAGCCGCGCGGGCCGCAATTCTTGAGAACCATCACGCTGCCGGCATCGATCTTGAGCTTGGGGTCGTCGATGCGCGTGTGGAAGTCTTCGATGTTCTCGAACACCACCGCGCGTCCCTTGTGCTTCATGAGCTTGGGCGTGGCCGCCGAAGGCTTGATGATCGCGCCGTCGGGGCAGAGGTTGCCGCGCAGCACAGCGATGCCGGTGTTCTTCTTGAACGGCTTGTCGAAAGTGTGGATGACGTCGCGGTTGTAGCAGGGCGCGTCCCTGTTGTTCTGCCAGATCGACTTGCCGTTGATCGTGATGGCGTCCTTGTGGAGCTTGCCGTTCTTGCCGAGTTCGCGGATCACCACGGGCAGCCCGCCGGCGTAGTAGAAATCCTCCATGAGGTACTTGCCGTTCGGCATCAGGTTCACGAGCGTGTGGATGCCGCGGCCGAACTTGTCCCAGTCCTCGAGCTTGAGGTCCACGCCTATCCTGCGCGCGATTGCGATCAGGTGGATGACTGCGTTGGTCGAGCCGCCTATTGCCGCGTTGACGCGGATTGCGTTCTCGAAAGCCTTGCGCGTGAGGACCTTGGAGAGGTTCATCTTCTCGCGGACCATCTCCACTGCGCGGCGGCCCGCCTCGCGCGCGAGCACATAGCGGCGGGCATCGACTGCGGGAATTGCGGCGTTCCCCGGCATCCCGACACCGAGCGATTCGACCATCGAAGCCATCGTCGAGGCGGTGCCCATCGTCATGCAGTGCCCGTGCGAGCGGTGCATGCACGACTCGGCCTCATGAAACTCGTCCTGTGTGATCTTGCCGGCGCGCAGGTCCTCGGACATCGACCAGACGTTGGTGCCGGAGCCGATGTCGGTGCCGCGATACTTGCCGGAAAGCATCGGACCGCCCGAAACTGCGACCGTGGGCAGGTCCACGCTTGCGGCGCCCATGAGCAGGGCCGGCGTGGTTTTGTCGCAGCCCACCAGCAGCACGACGCCGTCCAGCGGGTTGGCGCGGATCGACTCCTCCACGTCCATGCTGACGAGGTTGCGGTAGAGCATCGCCGTCGGGCGCAGCAAGGTCTCGCCCAGCGACATGACCGGAAACTCCAGCGGGAAGCCGCCCGCCTCGAGCACGCCGTCGCGCACGTGCTGCGCGATCACGCGGAAGTGCGAGTTGCAGGGCACAAGCTCGGACCACGTATTGCAGATGCCGATGACCGGGCGGCCGTCGAACTGGTCGTGCGGGATGCCCTTGTTCTTCATCCAGCTGCGGTAGATGAAGCCGTAGATGTCGTCCCGCCCGAACCACTGGATGCTGCGCAGCCCGTCCTTCTTCTTGGTAGCCATGCCTCGCCTTTGCGTGGGTTCGAACTACTTGATGGACTGTACTTTGTCGTAGAGCGCCTTGTCCCAGGTTGCATCGGCACCGAGGTGGAAGGGTGTGAACACCTTCTTGAACGCCGCGCGATCGGACTTCACCACCGTCTTCTTGTACTTCCCTGCGAAGTCGTCCACCAGCTTGATTTCGGAGGCAGCGATCTCGCCGGTCGCCTTGGCCGCGGCCTCGCGGAAAATCGATTCGAACGCCTTCTTGTCGGCATCCGAGAGCTTCGCCCACAGCTGGCCGCTCACGATCGTGAGCAGCATTTCGGTGATGTGCCCGGTGAGGTTGATGTGCGACTGCACCTCGTAGAATTTCTTCGCCTCGATCGTCGGCAGCGGGTTCTCCTGCGCGTCGACCGTCTTGTTCTGGAGGGCGAGGTACACCTCGGCAAACGCGATTGGCGTTGCGTTTGCGCCCACGACTTTCGGGTACATGACGTAGAGCGGCGCATCGGGAACGCGCAGCTTGAGGCCCTTCATGTCCTCGGGCTTCGTGATCGGCTTGTTGGCGGTGGTATGCCGCACGCCGTAGTAAGTGACCGCGAGCGGCTTGTTGCCGCCTTTCTTGAAGTAGCCCTCCAGGACGTCGCGCAGCACTGCACTCTCGGAGTACTTCTTCCAGTGGTCGAAGTCCCGGAACATGTACGGCGCGCCGCCGATCGCAAGCGGCGGGTAGGTGCGCGCCGCGAAGGCCTGGCCGGTGTAGATCACGTCGATCGTGCCGAGCGTGAGCGACTGGTTGATGTCGGTTTCCTTGCCGAGTGCGGAGGCCGGGAAGACGTCCATCGTGTAGCGGTTGCTGGTGCGCTTGGCGATTTCGCCTGCGGCCCACAGCGCCCAGGTGTGATACGGCTCGTTGGACCCGTAGTCGCGCGCGAATTTCATCGTCTGCTGCGCGCGTGCGGCCGGCGCCGCCGCAATGGTGAACAGCGCGGCGAACAGCGTTGCGGCGAGCTTGC
>JANMDK010000301.1:0-10964 GCA_031376265.1 Pseudomonadota bacterium | reverse complement strand
GCGGCCATCTGGTCGTTGCGGCCTTCGGCGTAGAGGGAATCAATGAGCAGGTTCTGCCCCTCGACCCAGCCAAGCGCAGCAAGGCGCTTGCGGAAAGCTCCGTTCATCGCCGGCGACGCGTTCGGCAGCAGGAGGCCGATGCGGCGCATTCTCGGCGCCTGCGCGCGACCCCGAATCGGGACCGACATCATCCCGAGCGCGATCAGAAGGTGCAGCGATTCACGCCTGTTCATACGATCCCCCCAGAATCGTCACGAAACAGCGCAAGCACCGGCGCCGGCGAGCGGAGCCCGCCGCGCCCGGTCGGGGTCCAGACTACACCTGCGCGGAGGCTTTGACGCCGGACTGGGTGATAACGAATGTCCGCGAAATAATGCGGCGGCGCAAGGCTAGTCCGAAGGTCCTATTTGCGCCTTGCTGATTCCGGAAACCGGGCCTAGAGTGGCCCGTCGTGGGCGATCGGGGGTCGAATGAGGCGTCGCGTGTTTTTGCTTGCGGTTTGCGCTGTGGCAATGACGCGCGACGCACTTGCCCAGCAGCCCAAAAAGAAGTTCCGCATCGGTGTCGTGCTGACCACCTCCCCGCTTGCCGAAATGCTCGGTGCCGAGCCGGCACATCCGAGGCTCCGCGCCTTCATCCGCGAGTTACGTCGCCTGGGGTATGCCGAAGGCGACAACCTGGTCATCGACCGACGCTCGGCGGAAGGCAAATTCGAGCGCTTCGGCGAGATCCTCACAGAACTTCTGCGCCTGAAACCGGATGTGCTCGTCACTCTGGGCGACCCGATGACCCTTGCAGCCAAGAAACTCTCTCAGGAAGTGCCCATCATCGCCATGGCGGTCGCCGATCCGATCGGCCTGGGTGTAGTGAACAGCCTGGCGCGGCCGGGCGGGAACGTCACGGGCATCTCCGCCACCACGGGGCCGGAACTGATGGCGAAGCGGCTCGAGCTGCTCAAGGATGCGGTACCTGGAATCACCAAGGTCGCCTACCTCAGCCAGAAAACGGAATGGGACTCGAGCGCGGGGCTCGCCGCGAGGCAGGCCGCGCAGGCAATGGGCATCACGATGATCTTTGCGGAGGCCAACCCCAAGGACTATTCGGGCGGACTCGCTTTGGTCCGGAGCCAGCGCCCGGGCGCGGTTTTCGTGGGCGGCCAGTTTCCCAACTGGGTCAACCGTGAGGTCATCGTCGAGACCCTGAACGCAATGCGCCTGCCAAGTAGCCACTCGTATAGCGAAGCGGCCGAAATCGGTGGGTTCATGTCCTACGCCAACCATGCGGACGAAACGTGGCTTCGTGCCGCCGCCTACGTCGACAAGATCCTCAAGGGCGCGAAACCCGGTGACCTGCCGATCGAGCAACCGACGCGTTTCGAACTGGTGGTGAACATGAAGACCGCACGGGCGCTCGGGATCGTCATCCCCCAATCGTTCCTGCTGCGCGCCGACCGGGTGATCGAGTGAAGCTCGTTTGCGTATTTGTGCTCGCAGCGATTGCGGCCCCGGCCGCCGCGGCCGAGCCGCGGACGATCGGCATCGTCGCGATGGGACCGCAAAGCGTGTTTCGCGAGCTGCCGACCTACGCGCGCTTCTACTCGCGCATGCGCGAGCTGGGATGGCGCGAGGGCGAGAACATCCGATATGTCGGGCGCGGCGTGGCGGGCGACCTGGCGAAACTCGATGCGACGATGCAGGAACTGGTGCGCAGCGGCGTGACGATGATCGTCACGGTCGGCACGTGGGAAGCCCTGGCGGCAAAGCGGGCGACTGCCGCGACCCCGGTCGTCATGGTTCATCCCGGCGACCCGGTGGAACTCGGCCTGGTGCCCGCGCTGAACCGGCCGGGAGGCAACATCACCGGAAATTCCTCCACGCTGCATTCGATCTACGCGAAACGCACGGAACTGCTCGCCGAGCTGATTCCCGGCGCCAGGCGTGTGCTGCTCGGTTTCGATCCACCCATGCCCACCGGAAAAGTCCTTGCAGTGATGGAAGACGCGGCCAAGCGGTACCGGATCACGCACACGTGGGCGGAGCTTCCGGCCAGCGGCGACTACGATGCGTGGCTCACGAAATTGAGGCGCGCAGGGGCCGACGCCATGCAACTGGCCCACGCCTCCAGTGTCTTTCGCTCCGAGCGCCGCAAAGCGCTTGCCGAAGCACTGATCCGACACAAAGTGCCGACGTTTTGCGCGACGAGCGAATACGTCGAGTCGGGGTGCCTGGCTTCGTACGCACCATCGAACATCGAATTCTTTGCAAGCGCCGCCGTGTATGCCGACAAGATCCTGCGCGGCGCGAAACCCGGCGACCTCGCGATCCAGCAACCCACCACGTATGAATTCGTGATCAACATGAAGACCGCGAAGGCGCTGGGGATTTCGATTCCGCAGGCGGTGCTGCTGCGCGCGGACCGGGTGATCGAATGAGGCGGCGGCTGTTCCTGCTTTCATCCGGCGCAGCCCTCGGCGCGGCCGCGACCCGATCGCTCGCCCAGTCCGCACCGGCTCCGAAGCGCGTCGGCGGGCTCTACGCCAACAACGGCGAACCAACCCTCTTCCGGTCGACGTTCGAATCGCGGCTGCGCGAGCTCGGCTGGATCGAGGGGAAGAACCTCGTGATCGTCAACCGCTTCGCCAATGGCGACCTCAGTCGCCTCGACGCGCTCGCGAGCGAAATCGCCGCGCAAAAGGCGGATGTCATCCATGCGTCCCTTGTTTCCCCGGTGCGGGCGGCCCGCAAGGCCAATCCGGACACTCCGATCGTGTTTTCGATCATCAGCGATCCGGTGGCCGACGGACTTGTTGCGAGCCTCGCACGGCCCGGGGGAAACATCACTGGCGCCTCCACGCGGGAATGGGAACTCTTTGCCAAGCGCCTGCAACTTGTGAGGGACCTGCTGCCGCGCGCGAGGCGCGTCACCATCCTGGTCGACGCACCGCCACCCGCAGGGAGGGATCCGGTCTACCAGGCGAGCCTGGATACTTTGGCCAGGACAGGCGAGAAGCTCGGCCTGCGGGTGGAGTACGTCTTGATTTCGTCGGCCGCCGAGGTGGGCGCAGCCTTCGACCGCGCGGCGCGCGAGCGGGTCGATGCGGTGATCGCCATGCTGTATTTCCGCCTGGCAAGTGTCACGGATCGCAGGGTCGTTGTTGAAAATGCTGCGCGAGTGCGCATCCCCGCAATCTATGTCGCCTCCTCTTGGATCGATTTGGGCGGCCTCGCCACCTATGCGCAGAATCTCGCCGAGCTAGGGCGTCGGGCCGCCGAATACGTGGACAAGATCCTCCGCGGCGCAAAGCCGGCAGACCTGCCGGTCGAAGAGCCGAATGCGTTCGAACTGGTTATCAACAGAAAGGCGGCAAGCGCGATCGGGCTCGCGATCCCGCAGGCGGTGCTGCTGCGCGCGGACCGGGTGATCGAATGAAACGGCGGCTACAGGGTGTACGGAACGACCACGAACGCAAATCGCCGGGGCGGAAAATCCCGCACGTTCCGGGTTACGAGCTTCAAGCCATTCTGCTGAGCAAGGGCCGCCTGGAATGCATCCGGCAATTTCCAACCGTGCTGCCGGCGCAGGGTCGCCGCCAGGTCCGCCACCGGCAGATCGATGTCCAGGGTGGGAAAGGCATCGAGCAGCCGTTTCGCCTTGCGCGCCGCCGGCCCGTCGAATCCCGCAAGCACTTCGGCGCGCGTAATGACCGAAATTGCGGTGTCCCCGGCGCAGCCGGACAGGTATTCCGTTGCTTCCGCAACCCCGTTGAAATGGTCGATGAGAACGACCGAATCGAGCAGCTGCTTCACTTGCGCCGGTTCCACTCCCCGCGCAGGCGATTCTGGTACGCGAGGCCGTCTCCCTGCTTCCACAATCCCGCCGTCTCGACCAGCAGCCGGTCGAGGTCCGACTTTTCGGGCCCGGATTGCTTGCGGTATTGGCGTACGGCGCGGCGCACCAGCTCCGTCATTGGAGTGCGCTCGCGCTTCGCCTTGCGACTGAGCCATGCCCTGTCTTCCGGGTCGAGGCTGATGATGGTTCTAGGCATGGGCAGTTCCCTGATATCAATTCGAAGAAATGATATCAGTTTGGACAAATGGCATCAATCGGAGGGGATCGAATGAAGCGGCGTTCCCTGATGTTCGCGGCCGGCGCATCTGCCGTCCTGACGGCTGCACGCGCGCAGGCTCAGTCATCTCCAGCACCGCGGCGGATCGGATGGCTTTCCACCGGTGCACAGGACAACTTTTGGACGCGCGCCAATTTCGCGACCCTCTCCGCGCGACTGAAGGAACTCGGCTACGTCGAGGGCCGCGATGTCGTGTTCGAGCGGCGCTGGGGCGGCACACCTGAAGACCTGGCTACGGCGGCGCGTGAACTCGTTGCGCTTAAGCCGGCGCTTATATTTGCAATCTCCAGCCCGGTAACGGCGGCGCTGCAGAAGGAAACGCTGAGCGTGCCAATCGTGTTCACCAATATCGGCGAGCCGGTGGAGCAGGGTTTTGTCGCAAGCCTCGCGCGCCCCGGGGGGAACATCACGGGCACCACGTTCCGCTTCGAGTTGATGAACAAGCTGGTCGAGCTGATCCGCGACACGCTGCCGGCAGCCAGCCGTCTTGCGCTCCTGGAAGACGAACGTGTCCTGGTATCCAAGAGGGTGACCATGCACTCGAGCCAGGCCGCTTCGGCCCTGGGCTACAAGCTGAACGTCGTGCGCGCGAAGGGGCCCGAGGACATGGAGCGCGCGTTTTCGGAGCTGGTCCGCAGCAAGACGCAGGTTCTCATCCTGCCTCCGCAATATGTCGGCATTGCAAAACAGGTGGCGGACCTTGCGATGGGAGCAAAGCTACCCACGTTCAGCAGCTTTCGCGAGTTCGCCGTTGCGGGAGCCCTGCTGAGCAATTACAGCGATTCGGCGGAAGGCTCCCGGCGCGCGGCCGGGATCGCAGACAAGATCCTCAAAGGCGCCACGCCGGCCGTCCTGCCGGTCGAGGAGCCGGAACGACTGTATCTGGCAATCAACCTGCGTACGGCGAAAGCATTGGGGATCAAGATCCCGCAAGCGGTGCTGGTGCGCGCGGACGAGGTGATCGAATGAGGCTGCACGCATTGCTGCTGGCAATTTGCGCACTGTTGCTATTGCTTCCTGCGACAGCAGCCGAGCCGCGGACGATAGGCATCGTCGCCATGGGCCCGCAAACCGTGTTTCGCGAGCTGCCGACCTACGCGCGCTTCTACGCCCGCATGCGCGAGCTCGGCTTCGTGATTAATATGAAGACCGCGAAGGCGCGCGGGATCGCGATCCCGCAATCCGTGCTGCTGCGCGCCACGAAGGTGATCGAATGAGGCGGCGTCGATTCCTGCTTTCGACCGGCGCGGCTCTGGGCGCAGCCGCTACCCGGACGTTCGCACAAGCCACGACTGCGCCCAAACGCGTCGGTGGCCTTTACATAGGCACCGGCGAGCCCACCCCTCTCAGGACGACATTCGAATCGCGGCTGCGCGATCTCGGCTGGATAGAGGGAAAGAACCTCATCCTGGTGAATCGATTTACCCATGGCGATCTGACCAGGCTCGACCCGCTCGCACGCGAGATCGCCGCGCAGAACGTGGATGTCTTCCACGTGCTGCTGCCCAGCCCCGTGCGTGCCGCGCGCAAAGCGGCGCCGAACACGCCGATCGTGTTCTCGATCATCGGTGACCCGGTTGGCGAAGGGTTCGTCGCCAGTCTCGCGCGGCCGGGCGGGAACGTCACCGGCGCATCCACCAGGGATACCGAGCTCCTCCCCAAGCGCATGCAGCTCGTGAAAGACCTGCTGCCGAACGCGAAGCGCGTGGTCGTCGTGCGCGACGCACCGCCGCCCAACGGCGTTCCTCCGACGTATCAGGCCGCACTCGACAGCCTCGTCGGCCTGGGCGCCGCGCTCGGCTTGCGCGCGGACTTCGCTTCGATCGCCTCGCCGGCGGACGTGGCGCCCCTCTTCGATCGCCTCGCTAAAGAGCGGGTCGATGCGGTGCTCGCCATGATCTATTTCCGCCTGACCGGAACCACGGAACGCAAAGTGCTGATCGACAACGCGGCACGGGTGCGGATGCCGGCCATCTATCACTCGACGGCCTGGATCGACCAGGGCGGGTTCGTCGCGTACACGCAGAATCTCGTTGAGCTAGGCAAGCGCGCGGCGAACTACGTCGACAAGATCCTGCGCGGAGCGAAGCCGGCCGACTTGCCGGTAGAAGAGCCGAACGCGTTCGAGCTGGTGATCAATATGAAAGCGGCAAAAGCCATCGGCCTCACCATTCCCCAATCGGTGCTGCTGCGCACAGACCGGGTGATCGAATGACAGGCCATTGACCGGCCCCGCCACGGCTTCTAAGATGTCTGTAGTTCATTTGTAATACATCGAGCCCGACATGGCCGTTTCATTGCGAGTGCCGCCGGAAGTGAAGAAAAAGGTCGCCAAGCTCGCCCAGGCGCTCGACACCACGTCGCACGCGTTCATGCTCGCGGCGATCCGCGAGAAGGTCGAGGCCGAGGCGACGCGAGCCGAGTTCCACGCGGAAGCCAGGAGACGTCTTGTGCGCATGAAACGCACGGGACTGGCAATTCCCGCAAACGAGGTGTTCGACTACCTTGAGCGGCGCGCGCTCGGCAAGCCCGCGGTGCGACCGAAGGCACGCCGGATCGCGTGATTGTCTTTGCCGAAGAGGCGCTCGCAGACCTCGAGCGCATATTCGAATTTGATTTCGCCCGCGACCCGGAGACGGCACTCGACCACATTTCCAGGATTCGCGAGGGCATTTCGATTCTCGCCAACCATCCGGAGATGGGACGCGCAGTCGCAGGCTCGCCGTTGCGGGAGCTCGTGATCTCCTACGGGGCCAGTGGCTACGTTGCCCTCTACTAGCACGCCCCGCTGGAAGGCCTGGTGCGAATTACTGCGGTACGCCACCAGCGCGAAGCCGGCTATCCGGGCGGCTAGATCGCCGCATCATTCGATCACCTCGTTCACCCGCACCAGGAACGACTGCGGAATCTTCAGCCCCATCGCTTTAGCCGTCTTCATGTTGACCACCAGCTCGTACTCGCGCGGCTCCTCCACCGGCAGGTCGGCGGGCTTCGCGCCCTTGAGGATGCGATCGATGTAGCTCGCCAGCGTGCGGTACGCCACGGCCGGGCTGATGCTGTAGGACAGGAGCCCGCCCGCCTCGACGAATTCGCGAATCGGGTAGATGGCCACTAGGCGGGCGCTTCGCGCGAAAGCCAGCATTTCCGCCATCTGCTGGAACAAGAGCGGATCCGGCGCCACCACCATCGCATTGGGCTTCGCGGCGCGCGCTCGGGCCATCGCGGGCGCCAGCTCCTCGGGCTCGTTCACCTCGACGAAATCGAGCGTCATCTGCAGGAATTCCTGCGCCATCGCTTTCGCCCGGGCGCGCCGCTCGGCCGCGGCGGGGTCGTGCCGCATAAAGATTGCGACGCGCGCGGGCGTCGGCATGAGCTCGCGCAGCAACTCGAGCTGCTTGGCGCCGATGTCGCTCGGCACCGAGAAGCCGGTGACGTTTCGCCCCGGGCGCGCGAGGCTGTCGATGAGCCCCGCCTCCACCGCGCCGACGCTGCCGGACATCACGATCGGGATCGTAGCGCTGGCCTTTGCCATCGCAATCGCCGAGGCGTTGCCGCCGCCGGCGACCACGAGGTCGACCTTGCCCGCCGCGAGCTGGGCGGCCAGTGCCGGCAGGCGCTCGATGCGGCCTTCCGCCGAGCGAAACTCGAACTCGACGTTGCGGCCTTCGACGTAGCCCAGGCTGCGGAGCGCGTCGCGCATGCCTTGGATCGCGCTTGCGGTAGAGGCCTGCGACGAGAGGAACAGCACGCCGATGCGCGGAACCTTCCGTGCGGATTGCGCAATGGCGGCCCCGGACGCGCCTAGCGCCAGCAACACCGCAATCGATTCGCGCCTGTTCATGGGCGCAATCTACACCTGCCGCGCCTTCATCATGCGGCGGGCGACCAGGCCGACGACCACTAGAGCGATGAAGATGGCGCCCGCCATCACGACATGCATCTCCATCCAGTGCACCACGTCATTCCCCAGCCAGGCCACCAGCGCGACGATCGGCATCAGGCCGACGAGCGTGCCGATCAGGAACGTGCCGTATCCGATCCGCGAGAGGCCGAGCAGCCAATGGGTCGGCGCGCCCGCCAGGAAGACGAGGCGAAATAGGATCACCGAGCGCAATCCGCGCGCCGTGAACCGCTCGTCCAGCCGCCGGATGCGCGGCGGCATGCGCGCCGCGACCCAGTCACGCGCCAGGTAACGGGCGAAGAAGAAACCGACGGTCGAACCCGCCGCGATGGCGAGCATTGATAGCGGGAATGCCACCCCGAAAGGCCAGAGGATCCCGGAAGGCACGACCCATACAAAGGCCGGGATGCCGAAGGGCATCAATACCGCAAACGAAACCACGTAGAGCACGTACGCCCACACGCCCCAGGAATCGATGAGCGCATGAACCCTGGCCGTGCTGCCGAAAGTCTCGAACACGCCGAGCTTCCAGGCCACGACCAGCAGCGCGGCGACCAGCACGACGAGCAGCACCCTGCGCCGCCACAGCTGCTGCCATCGCGGCGCGTCGTCCATGCGGGCCTAGAACAGCGAGCTCGAGAACCCGCCGTCGACGGGAATGGCGGTGCCGGTGACGAAATCGCTCGCGTCGCTGCAGAGGAACACCGCGATGCCCTCGAAGTCGCCGGGCACGCCCCAGCGCTTGGCCGGCGTGCGATCGACGACCTTGTCATGCAGCGCCGGGATGATCTGCCGCGCGCGCTTGGTGAGGTCGGTGTCGATCCAGCCGGGCAGGATGCTGTTGACCTGGATGTTGTCCCTGGCCCAGCCCGAGGCGAGGCTCTTGGTGAGCTGCACCGCGGCGCCCTTGGTCGCGGCGTAGATCGGCGCGACGTCGAAGCCGAAGAGGCTGGTCATTGAGCCGATGGTTACGATCTTGCCGCCGCCGCGCCTGACCATCTCCGGGTACGCGGCCTGGCAGCAGATGAACATGCTGGTGAGGTTCGTGTCGACGACCTGGTGCCATTCCTCGCTGGTGTAGTCCTGGGGCTTCTTGCGGATGTTGGTGCCGGCGTTGGCGACGAGGATGTCGAGGCCGCCGAGCTTGGACACGGTTTCGGCCACCGCGGCGTCGACTTGCTTCCTGTCGGTCACGTCGGCGACGATGCCGATCGCTTTGACGCCGAGGGCTTCGAGTTCCGCGACCGCGGCGCCGTTCTTTTCCTTGTTGCGGCCGACGACCGCGACGGACGCGCCGGCGCGCGCAAGGCCGCGCGCGATGCCCAAACCGATCCCGCCGTTGCCGCCCGTGACCAGCGCGACCTTGCCTTTGAGGTTGAACATTTCGTGCGGCCCCCTGTTCGGAAAGACCGCACGATACGGCGGGCGACTTACAAGTACAAGCCGCGCACGTTTTACAAGAACAAGCTGCGCCCGTTCCGCGCGTCCATGAAATCCACGTCCGCGCGCGTGAGCCCGATGTCCGCGAGCTGCCTTGCGCTGAGGCGCGAGAGCTCGTGGACCGTTGCGCGGGCTTTGCGGGCTTGCGCATGGCGGGCTGCGATGGCCTGGAACGCGCTGCGGGCATGGGCCAGCAACCGCGTCCAGCGCTCGAGGCCGCCGTGAATCGCCGGGAAACCGAAACCTGCATTGCTGCCGACGGTGCTGCCGATGGTGCTTTCCATGATCCTTGCTCCTTCCGGGGCTTGCCCGGGTTCGATGAAGGCCATGTTGCGCCCGCCCCTACAATGAGGCAACCTTATTGTTCTTATCTAAACCATAAGCAAAACCTTCAGATGCGCAGCCTCAACCCGGACCAGCTCAAGACCCTCGTCGAAGTTGTCGAGCACGGCGGCTTCTCCGCCGCGGCGCGCCGCCTGCACCTCTCGCAGCCCGCCGTGAGCCTGCAGGTGCGCGAGCTCGAGGACCGCCTCGGCGTGAAGCTCGTCGAGCGCATCGGCAAGCGCGCTTTCGCCACGCCCGCGGGCGCCGAGCTCATCGAGCATGCGAAAAAAATCGGCACCGCCTCCGATATCGCGGTCGCTTCGATGCGGCGCTTCAAGGAAGGCTGGCTGGGGCGCGTACGTTTAGGGGCCAGCGCCACCGCCCTCACCTACCGCCTGCCGCAGGTCCTGCGCCGGCTGCGCGAACAGTTCCCGAAGCTCGAGCTCGTCGTTTCCACCGGCTCCACCACCGGCGTGATCGAGCGCATGATGGAAAACCGCATCGACATCGGGCTGGTGACGCTCCCGGTCGAGGAAAAGATGCTCTCGGTGACGCGCGTGCTCGACGACGAGCTCGTCGCGATCCTGCCGCCGGGCGAGCGCGGTGCCGGCATGCCGATTTCGGCAAAGGAGCTGGCGCGCTACCCGCTCATCATGGAGTTCAAGCGCGCGCGGACCGCCAAGCTGGTGTCCGACTGGCTCGCTTCGCAGGGCCAGCTGATCCGGCCGGCCATGGAGATCGAGAGCATCGAGGCAATCGCCCAATGCGTAGGGGCGGGCCTGGGGGCTGCGATCGTGCCGGTGGTGGCGGTCTCGGCCGCCGACGTGGTGGTGCGGCCCCTGAAGCCGCGCCTCAAGCGCAGCCTCGCGGTGATCCAGAGGACGGACAAGCCCGACGAGCCGGCGCTGCGTCATGTGCGCGAGGCGCTCATGACGCTCAAGCGGTCGCGCGGGTCGTAACCTTAGCTTTTGCGCGCGGCCTGCCCGCCGACTGCCTCGAGCAGCTGCCACATCGTGTGGTCGGCCCAGTAGTCCGGGTCCGCGTCGATCTTTGCGTTGCCCTTGGCGATCAGGTCGGCGGCAACCTTGTGGCGCGCGCAGAAATCGCGCCAGAACTCCCTTACCTCTTCGGCGGAAAGCTCCATTTCAAGGACGGCCCTGGCCCTGGCGGCCC
>JANMDK010000292.1:0-7693 GCA_031376265.1 Pseudomonadota bacterium | reverse complement strand
TCCCAGCGCGACCTTGGGGATCATGTTCAGCGACACCAGCAACGGCAGGAAGAACTGCTCGAGGGGCTTCGACCAGGTGAATACCAGCGCTAGGCCAACACCAACCACCAGCGCGAGGAAGTAGCCCGCGAATATTTCGGTCCCGGTGACCAGGGCGTTGCCCCACCAGTTGTAGTTGCCGTCGGTCAGCGCGGCGAAAGTCGCCTCGGGCGAGGGCATCACGAACTTGGGCACGTTGCCGAACTTGACGAAGAGATACCACGCAAGCAGCAGCGTCAGGTGCGACGCGATCGCCAGCAGATAGCGCTGGGTTTGATCGCTTCGTTCCACGGCGCGGGGAAGAGTCTGGTCCACAGGGAACTCCTTCAGGTAATGCGCACTACGGCTGCTTCGTCATAGGGCAGCGCGGGCGTGACGAACTTGTTGTCGTTGCTGACGTAATGGAGCGCACAGGCGCGGCGCCAGCGCTTGGAATGGTTCGGGCCGGATTGGTGAAAAGTGGTGCCGTGATGGAAGGACACGCCACCGCGCGGCACCGGCGCCGGGGTCATCGGGTGGCGCGAGGCCTCATCCGCCGGCACATGCAATTCGAACGGCGCATTTATGGGGGCGACATGCTTGTAGACCGGGCCGCGCTGCGTGCCCTCGCCAAAATAGAGGCAGCCGTTCTCCACCGTCGCATCGTCCAGGGCCAGCCAGGCGGTAACGATGCCCTCCGGGTCGCGCGGGCCGAAGTAATAGTTGTCCTGGTGGACCGTCTTCGGGCCGCCGCCTTCGGGCGGCTTGAAGAACACCTGGCTGAAATACACCGTGACGCCCGGGCCGATGATCGACTCGACCAGCGCGGTGAGACGCGGATCCGAGGCCAATTTGCGCACCGATTCGCGCTGGAAATGAGGATTGTCGAGCTTGCGCAGCACTTCCCTGGCTTTCACGCCGCCATCGACATACCAGTAGCGCTTCTCAGGCGGCAATTCGGCCAGGAACTGCTCGCCCCAGAGTTCGATGTCGGCAATCACCGCTTCCATCTCTTCAGGCCGGAAGACGCCGGGCACGGTCACATGACCGGCGTTCCGGAAGTCCTCGAGTTGCCGGGGCGTCAGCCTCATGCCAGCCAGCGCTCGAGGTTGTCCCGCACGAAGGCGTCGTCGGCGAATTCGGGATAGGCGGCGTAGACGCGATCGATTTGCTCGAACTGGCCGGGCGAGAGGACTTCATCCGGGTCGAGGGTCCAAAGCCCTGCCAGCAGGCCCTGCCTGCGCAGCACCTCGTGGCACCCGGGGATGCAGCCGGCGAAATCGTTGGCCACGTCGAAGAACGCGCTGTTGGCGTCGGTGACCTTGGCATCCAGCGCCAAAAGGTCGGCGTCTACCTTGTTCGCAGCCACTGCTGCATGGATGCGCGCATGCAGCTCGACTGCAGACTTGGTCCACACGCTCCAGTGTCCCAGCAGGCCGCCCTTGATTCGGATGCGCACCATTTCGGACCCCGGCTTCTCGTCGCGCGGCACGTCGAACGGCACCGTCAAGTCGAGCACGATGTGGTCGTCGTTGCCGGTGTAGAGGGTGACGCGGTCCTCCGCCCTCGCCGCCGCCACGCCGCGGATCACGTCCAGCGTGCGGTAGCGGTTGAAAGGCGCCATCTTGATTGCGACCACGTTTTCCATCGAGGCAAAGCGCTTCCAGAATTCCATCGGCAGGGGAATGCCGCCGACCGCGGTCTGGAGGTAAAAGCCGACCAGCGGCATTTCGGCCGCAACCGCCGAGCAGTGCGAGATGAGCTCGTCGATCGACGCGCCCTTCATCGGCGCGAGGCTCAGCATTACCGCGTGATAGCCGAGGCCGCGCGCCACCTGCGCTTCCTTCACGGCCTGAGCGGTTTTGCCGGAGAGCCCGCCGACCATCACGAGCGGGCTCTGCGTCCACTCGCGCGCGGTTTCCGCCGCGAGGCGCAGCACCGGCTCGTACAGCCCCACCTCGCGGATCGCGAACTGCGTCGAATGCACGCCGACCGCGAGACCGCCGGCGCCAGCATCGACGTAGTAGCGGGTGAGCGCTTTCTGGCGGCGCGCATCGAGCCTTCGCGAGGCGTCCAGCGCGAGCGGGTGGGCCGGGATCACGGCGCCCTGCCGCAGGGCGGCAAGGACGTCGGCAGGCAGGTCGGGCCAGAGCAGCGGCATGAAGGGTCGGGGAGGTGAAAAGTAACTGCCCGGTTAACTTAACCGACCCCCTTGTGAGCGTCAACGCCGCGCAGTCAAAACACTGCGATTTCCCGTGGGGGTCGCATTGACACCGCGAGGATGCGCCCGATACCATCGACCGACTAAAACGCAGGAGGGGAAATCATGAAAAAAGCATTCGTAACGGCGCTGTTCGCGCTCGCGGCAACGCCGTTTTCCATGCAGGCGGCTGCCCAGACCAAGATCGACTTCATCCTCAACTGGGTGCCCGGCGGCGACCACGCGCCGTACTACTACGCCAAGAAGCTGGGCTGGTACGCCAAGGAAGGCCTCGACGTGAACCTCGAGCCGGGCAAGGGCTCGATGCTCGCGGTGCAGAAAGTCGGCGCCGGCGCGAACCCGGTGGGCCTGGCCGACATGGCCAACGTGCTCGTCGGCCGCAGCAAAGGCGCCGAGATGGTCGGCGTGTTCAACGTCTACGCCAACTCGCCCCAGGGCATGTACTGGCTCAAGAGCTCAGGGATAAAGGGCATCAAGGATCTCGCCGGCAAGAAAATCGGCAACCCGGCAGGCGACGGTGCGCGCACCATGTGGCCGGCCCTGGCCAGGAACAACGGCATCGACCCCAAGTCGGTCACCTGGGTGAACATCGATGCCAATGCCAAGCTTGCGGCGCTCAAGGCCAAGTCGATCGACGCGACCACGTCGTTTTACAACATCCACCACGTCTTCCAGAGGGAACTGGGCGATGACCTGGGCTTCCTTGCCTGGCGCGATGCAGGCCTCAACCCCTATGGCAACTCGGTGGTTGTCAACACCGCGTATCTCGCCAAGAACAAGCCGGCGATCGACAAGTTCGTCAAGGTGACGCAGCGCGCCTTTGCCGCCTGCGTGACCGATCCGAAGCCCTGCGTGCAGGCGCTGGTCGACGCCAACGGCGCCCTCAAGTACGACAACGAGATGACCAACTGGCAGCTCGTCGAGGTGCTCATGAGCGACAAGTATTCCAAGTCCGTTGCGCTCGGCATCCATGACGACAGCCGCATGACCGCCGACTACGCGCTGGTCAAGGACTACATCGGCCTGGAGAAGGAATTCGACGTGAAGACGACCTACACGAACGAATTCCTCGACCGCTCGATCAAGATGACCAAGTAGATGGGCTCGCCCCGCGCAGTGCCGCCGGGCGCGCGCCTAGCACTCGCAGGTGTGCTCGGCGCGCTCGCGCTGCTGGCTTCTTCGGCCACTGCCTTCGCCCAAGCCTGGCCCTCGCGGCCGGTGCGCATCATCGTGCCTTTCCCGCCCGGCGGCGGGCTCGACTTCTTCGCGCGCGTGCTTGCGCCGAAGCTGCAGGAAGGCCTCGGCCAGCAGATCGTGGTCGAGAACCGCTCCGGCGCCGGCGGCATGGTGGGCGCCGATTTCGTCGCTAAGGCGGCACCAGACGGGTACACGCTGCTGCTCGCGTCTTCGGCCGAGCTCACGATCAGCCAGCACCTCTACCCGAAGATGGCCTACGACGCGATCAAGGATTTCGCGCCGGTCTCCTATGCATCGCATGCGGCGCTGCTTTTCTCGGTGCATCCGTCGCTGCCGGTCAAGAACCTGCCGGAGCTCATTGCCAATGCGCGCGCCAACCCGAACAAGCTCTCCTTTGCCTCAGCCGGCACCGGCGGCTCGCAGCACCTCGCCGGCGAGATCCTCAAGACCGCAGCAAAAATCGACATCGTGCACGTGCCTTACAAAGGCGCGGGTCCGGCGGTCATCGACATGGTCGGCGGGCAGGTGCAAATGGGATTCACAGCGCTGCCCTCCTCGATCCAGCATGCGCGCTCGGGCAAGCTGCGGCCAATCGCAGTGACCAGCGTGAAGCGCAGCGACGCTGCGCCCGAGCTGCCGACGTTTACCGAACTCGGTTACCCGCAGCTCGACCTCGTGGTCTGGTATGCGGCGCTTTTCCCGGCCCGCACGCCGCCGGAGATCGTGGCGAGGATGAGCGCCGAGATCGCGAAAGCCGTAAACGTGCCCGAGATCAAGTCACGCCTGCTCGAGCAGGGCGTCGAATCGGTCGGCACCACGCCGGACCAGCTCGCGAAGTTCATGCAGTCCGAAGCAACGCGTTACGGCAAGATCATTCGCGACACCGGCACCAAGCCCGATTGAACGCCGAAGCCTGGGCTGAGCTGGAGCGCGCAGCGCGCGCAGTGCGGGAAGAGCAGGATCCCGCGGCGGCCCTCGCGATCATCGGCAGCTCGATGGACCGCCTCATCGGCAGCCGCATGTTCACCTTCCTTCGGTTCGACTACGGGACGTTCGAGATGGAGCGCCTGCACTGCACCCAGCCGCAGTCCTACCCGGTCGGTATCAAGAAGGCGATGCGGCGCGGGCGCTGGTTCGAGGCGCTCGCCGAGCGCGGCGAAGTCTTCATCGTGAGCGGTACCAAGGAAATGCGCGCGACCTTCGGCGACTTCCCGGCGCTAGCCGCACTCGGGGTGACTGCGACCATGTGCGTGCCGGTGCGCCATCGCGGCAAGACCCTCGGCACCATGAACCTCAATGGCGATGAGGGGCGCTACGGTCCCGGACCCGCAGCGCTCGCGCAGCCTTTCGCCTCGCTTGCGGTCCCCGCGTTCCTGACGATCGGCCGCGTCTAGCGGCGCCGGCCGATGGCCGAAGGCCTGCTCTACCTCACCGCAAGCGACCTGCAGGGCTTGGGCCTCACGATCGGCCGCGCGGCCGATGTGCTGGAGGACGCCTTTCGCCACAAGGCCGCTGGCCGGGTGACCTCGCCGCCGATGACTTTTTTCCACCGGGACGGCCCGCCTTGGTTCAACTCGATGGTGTGCTGGATCGAGCCTCTGGGTTACGCAGGCTGCAAGTTCCAGAGCGGCGACTCGTCGAACCCTTCGCGCGGGCTGCCTTCGATCCAGGGCCTCTACGCGCTTTGCGAAAGCGAAGGCGGCCGCATGGTCGCGCTGATGGACGCGCGCTGGCTCACCGCGATCCGTACTGCTGCAGTGGGCGCGCTGTTTGCGCGGAGGGCTGCCCGCGAAGGCGCGCAAACCCTGGGCATCCTCGGCTGCGGGCTGCAGGGCCGGCTGCAACTGGAGGCGATCAAGGGAGAGGTAGCCTCGATCAAGCACTGCCGCGCCTATGACACGGTCCCAACGCATGCCGAATCCTTTCGCAATGAGATGGACTGGCGCTTTGGTGTGGACATCGAGATTGTGAAGAGCGCCGAGGCCGCAGTACGCGGCGCCGACATCGTCATGACCTCCGGGCCGATCACCAAGGCGCGAGCCCCGCAGATCGAGGCCGATTGGCTCGAACCCGGCTGCCTCTTCCTCTCGCTGGACCGTGACTCCTACATCACCGACGGCGCGACCCGCTCGATGAACCGGATCTTTTCGGACGACCGCGAAGCGCTGATGCATTCGAAGGCGCACGAAGGCGCCTTCGGCGCGGTAGCGCGGGTCGACGCCGATCTGGCGGAGATCGCGTCGAGCGACATGGCGCTGCGGCACGCGCCCGAAGAGCGCATCGCGGTATTCATCAATGGCCTGGGCATTGAGGATCTGGCTGCGGCGATCGAGATTTACCGGCTGGCTCGCAAGCACCGGGTCGGGACCCTGCTGCCACTGCAATGGTCATGAAGGGCTGCCGAGTCATGCCCGTATCAGTTGGAATCCGTCTCCCCTGCGTGGAGCGCGAACTGGGATAGCGAATCCTGCGCCAGCCCCAATTGCCGTAAGGACAGTTCGACCGATACTTCCAGTTCCCGGTCCGGGGCATCTCCCAGCTCCAGCAAGTTGACCCGTTCTGCCAGCACGCCGATGGCCACAAGCCGCATGGACGCTGGCGTCAGGTCGCTACGGCGTCCGCGCATTGCATCGGGGCTGTGATGATGGAAGACCGCCTGGCAGATCACCTCGTTCAGCAACCAGCTGCGCGCGAGAGCCAGCCCGACTTGCGCGTGGTTGAACCCATATTGGGCATGCTCCAAGTCCGTCAGGCGCCGGTCGAGCTTCACGCGCGCCGTCAGGAGCCTCGGATAGTTCTCGTAGCGGCATAGCATCAATGCCATGCCGCAATCGCGGAACAGGCTGAAGGTGTACGCAAGCTCGCGCTCCGCCGGGTCGGCACTGGCACCGCCCAGCTTGCCGGCGATGTGGGCTGCCAAGGCCGCAATACGGGACGAGGAAGCCCAGAATTGGTCCAGCCTCGCATTCGCCCCGGCCGGGAACGCCTGCCGCAGGAGCAACCCGGTGATCAGCTGGACGGAATTCGCCACGCCGATTCTCAGGACGGCCTTGCGCACGGAGTCGAGCGGCGAGCCGCCGTTGCCGTATAGGGCGGAATTGGCCACCTTGAGCATCGCGGCGCCAAGGGCAATGTCGGATTCGATCAGGCTGCTGAAAGTCCTCAGGTCCGGCTCGTCGGCGCGCGCCTCGCGAATCAATTTGGCGAGGACCGCCGGGCATGGCGGGATGCCAATGGAGGCGACCAGTCGGTCGACCGCTTCGGCGTGCAGGTTATAGTCGGGAGCAGACATGGCGTCCACCCCTTATCGGCTTGAACCAGCCGGACATGAGGGCCCTTGTCGCCATTTTTCGCTTGGCCGACGACGCCCCGCGGCGCAATGCAGTAAGCGCGGCAGCGCTCGGGAATGTACCGGTACCGATACACCAACTGACCGGAGAGACAATAACGGCGCGGGTTTCCGAAATAGAAAGTTCGACTTTCCGACTAGTTACATCGTCGGGTTGACCACCTCGCCCCCGAGCGCGACAAGGCCCCAGGTCGACATGCCGGCGTCCCAGTTGAAGCCGATATGCGCGCTGGCCGAGTGCGCATCCCGGAACAATCGCTCCAGCGGGTACTTGGTGTAGATGCCGTTTGCGCCGGCCATTTCGTGCAGCGTGTCGGTCGCCTCGACCGCCAGCCTTGCCGCCAGCGCGCAGTTGCGGCGGAAGCGCAGCTTGTCGGCCATCGAAGGCATGACGCCGGCCGCGGCGTATTCCATCCCCTCGAGGCAGTCGGCGTGCTGCGACATCCTCGCCAGGTCGATCTTGGAACCGGCCACGCCGACCCTCAGCTGAACGGTCTGGAAGTCGCGCATCTTCATGCCGGTGTAATTCGTACTGCGCTGCTTCACCGATTCCACGGTGAGGTCGAGCGCAGCCTGTGCGTTGCCGATGATCGAGCCCGCCAGGCAGCTCGAGCCGAGCGCGCCGAGCGGCACGCGATAGAGCGGATTCGGGTTCTCCTTGGCGCCCGGAAAATCGGAGCCGCCGCGCGCGGTGTACATGGAAAGGGCGCGGTGCTCCGGCACAAACACCTCTTCCACCTTGACCGACTTGCTGCCGGTGCCGCACATGCCGAGTGTGTTCCAGTCGTCGACGATCGCGTAGTCCTTGCGCGGCAGCAGGCACATGCGATGGTCGACGACCTTCTCGCCGTCTTTTACGATGCAGGCGAGCATGTTCCAGGTTGACGGGTCCACGCCGGAGGAGAAAT
>JANMDK010000289.1:0-5570 GCA_031376265.1 Pseudomonadota bacterium | reverse complement strand
GCCTGCCGGCGCTGAACACTTTCCTGCTGCTGTCCTCGGGCGCGACGATCACGGTCGCGCATTGGGCGCTCAAGGAAAACAAGCGCGGCCTGCTCAACCTCTTCATGTTCTTCACCATCGCGCTGGGCGTGATCTTCCTCGTGTGCCAGGCGATCGAATACGGCCATGGCTACTCGGAGCTCAACCTCAAGCTCACGACCGGCGTCTACGGCTCGACCTTCTACATGCTCACCGGCTTCCACGGCTTCCACGTCACGCTGGGGGCGATCATGCTCACCGTGATCTTCGCGCGCTGCCTGGCCGGGCATTTCACGCCGAACCACCATTTCGCGTTCGAGGCCGTCGCCTGGTACTGGCACTTCGTCGACGTGGTGTGGCTCGGCCTGTTCATATTCGTTTACTGGCTGTAGGAACGCTGTAGTTTTCGCTGTAGTTTTCGTACAACGAGGAGGAGGGTCCCGCGCACGTGCGACAAGATGCGCGCCCGGGACTCCGGAGGTAGCAAGCTTGATGCCGCACCTGGTGCGGCATCTTTTTTTGCGCGGCCGGTCAGGGAACCCGGCCGGGGATCAGGCCGAAGTAATGGCTTGCCAGCAGGATCAGGAAAAGCGCCATCGAAAGGCCGACGCGGATGGCGAGCGCCTTGACTGCGCGCTTTGACCCGGCTTCGTCGTGCATGACGAAATACAGGCCCGAGGCCAGGCTGGCGACGATCAGGATGAGCATTGCAATGACGACGTAACGCATGGGGCAGTTTATTCCAACAGATGCGCCAACGGATGCAGCGGTTCCACCGATGACAGGGTTGATGCAGGGCCTGCGATTCAGACCGCGCTTGTGGGGGTTCGTGCTCGCCCTGGCGGCCTGCGCGGTGACCGTTTCGCTTGGCCAATGGCAGACTGGCCGCGCCGCCGAGAAGCGGGACCTCGCCGCACGCTTCGGGCAGGCGGAGCGCGCCGCGCCAGTGCCGGTGCCCGCGGTGGCCGCCACTTCGGAGGCACTTGCATTCAAGCGGCTGTCGGCCAAAGGGGAGTTCGTCCCCGGATTCACGCTGCTGCTCGACAACAAGGTCTATCGCGGCCGGCCGGGCTACTTCGTCGTTACGCCGCTCCGCCTCGCGGGCAGCGAGTTGCATGTCCTGGTCAACCGCGGCTGGATCGCCGCAGGGGCGCGGCGAGAAGACATTCCGCAGATCGTCACGCCGCCCGGCGAAATCGTCGTCGACGGCATCGGCCAGGCGCATGCTCCCCGTGCGTTCTCTCCGGGAGGCGGCCATCCGCCCGGTCGCGTCTGGCAGAACGTCGGACTGGAGGAGTTCGCGCAGTGGTCCGGCCTCAGGCTGCAGCCGGTTTTCCTCAAGCAGCATTCGCGCTCGGCCGACGGCCTGGTGCGCGATTGGCCCAAGGCAGATTTCGGCATCGAGAAGCACACCAGCTATGCAATCCAGTGGTACCTCTTCGCCCTTGTCGCCGCAGTCCTCTTCCTAGTGCTGAGTTTCGAACGTGACCGCCCCGCTGCCTCCTGACAACGTGCGGCGCGGCCGCCTCAAGCTGCTCGCGCTGGCGGCCTTCTTCGCGCTGCCGGTCGTCGCGGGGTATGTCGCCTACTTTTTCGACCTCGCACCGGGCGCGACCGCCAACTACGGCACGCTGGTCCAGGCGCGCCCGCTGTCCGAGACGCCGCTGCAGGACTTGCAGGGGCGTCCCTTTCGCCTCTCGGAGCTGCGGGGCAAGTGGGTCCTGGTGCAGTTCGATTCGGGCGCCTGCGGCGCGTACTGCGAGCGCAAGCTCTACTTCATGCGGCAAGTGCGCAAGGCGCTAGGCAAGGACACTCCGCGCGTCGAGCGGCTCTGGCTGGTTACGGACGCGGCTTCGCCGCCGCCGAAACTGCTGGAGGCGATCGAAGGCACCCGGCTCGCGCGCACTGCCGGCAGCGCGATTGCGGCGGAATTCCCCGCGGATCGCGAAGCGGCGGACCATGTCTACCTCGTCGATCCGCACGGCAATCTCATGATGCGCTTCCCGCGCGATCCGGATCCTTCGCGCATGCTGAAGGACCTGCAGCGGCTCATGAAAGTCTCCGGCATCGGATGAGGGCGTACCGCCTCCTGGTGCTGGTGTGTGCCGCCCTTACTTTTATCGTGGTCGTGGTCGGCGCCTACGTGCGGCTCTCCGACGCCGGCCTCGGCTGCCCGGATTGGCCCGGCTGCTACGGAAAGCTCACGCCGGCGAGTGCCGAGGCCCACATTCAGCGCGCGGTGGAGGACCAGGGCGGCACGCACGGCCCGGTATCGATGCCCAAGGCGTGGAAGGAAATGGGTCACCGCTATCTCGCCGGCGGGCTCGGCTTGCTGATCCTCGCGGCCGCCGTTCTCGCGTGGCTGCGTCGCGCAATGCTGCGGCAATCGCCCTGGCTCGCGACGTCGATCGTGCTCGTGGTCGCGATCCAGGCCACGCTCGGCAAGTGGACGGTCACGATGCTGCTCAAGCCGGCGATCGTCACCGCGCACCTGGTTGGCGGAATGACGACGCTCGCGCTGCTCGCATGGCTGGCCGTCCGCCAAATCGCATTCGAGCCGGCGCATGACCCTGTAGCTGTCCGCGGAATGCGAAGATTCGCCGTCGGCGGCCTGATCGTCCTCTGCGCACAAATCGTGCTGGGCGGCTGGGTGAGCACCAACTATGCGGCGCTCGCTTGCCCCGACCTACCGCTTTGCCGCGGCGCCGCCGTGCCTCCGATGGATTTCGCCAATGCTTTCCATGTCGTGCGGGAGCTCGGCATGACACCGGAGGGCAACCTGCTTTCGTCCGAGGCCCTGGTCGCGATCCACTGGACGCATCGCCTGTTCGCGCTGCTCGTCGTCGCGGTGCTCGGCACGCTGGCAGTGAGAATGGCGCGCAATGTGGATACGCGATCCCTCGGTTGGCTTCTGCTGGCCGCGCTGGCTGGCCAATTCCTGCTCGGCGTCGCCAACGTGGCGTTCAGCCTACCGCTGCCCCTCGCCGCGGCCCACAACGCAGGCGCGGCGCTGCTGCTGGTGCTGCTCGTCGTGATAAACTACGTTACTTTCCATGGACTTGCGCTTTCTCGCAGCGCTGTCCGCTAGCCACGCCCGACACCTCGTGTCCACACAGACGCTGACCCCGCCCGCGCCGCGATCGCTCCTCCAAAAGGCGCGATCGTTCTACGCGCTGACCAAGCCGCGCGTGGTCTCGCTCATCGTGTTTACCGCCGTGATCGGCATGTTCCTTGCCACGCCCGGAATGGTGCCGCTGCAGATCCTGCTTGCCGGCACGATCGGCATTGCGCTCGTTGCCGGCGCGGCAGCGGCGGTCAACTGCCTCGTCGAGCAGAAGATCGATGCGCTCATGCGGCGCACGAGCTGGCGGCCGCTGCCTCGTGGCGACCTCTCGCCCTTGCAGACGATGGTCTTCGCGGCCGTTGTTGGCGGCCTCGGCTTGTGGCTGCTGAACGAATTCGTCAATCCGCTGACGATGTGGCTCACGCTCGGCACCTTTGTTGGCTACGCCATCGTCTACACCGTGATCCTCAAGCCGGCGACGCCGCAGAACATCGTGATCGGCGGCGCCTCCGGGGCGATGCCGCCGGTGCTCGGCTGGGCCGCGGTGACCGGGCAGGTGACCACCGAGGCGATGATGCTCTTCCTCATCATCTACACGTGGACGCCGCCGCATTTCTGGGCGCTCGCGCTCTACCGGACCGAGGAATACGCCAAGGCCGGCCTGCCGATGCTGCCGGTCACGCACGGCCAGAAATTCACGCGGCTGCACGTGCTGCTCTACACGCTCATCATGTTCGCCGCTTCGTTGCTGCCGTTCGTGGTGCGCATGAACGGCTGGCTGTACCTCGCCTCGGCGCTGATCCTCGGCGGCATCTTCCTCGGCTATGCGGTGCGCATCTACACCAACTACAGCGACGACCTCGCGCGCCGCACCTTCCGCTATTCCATCGTCTACCTCTCGCTGCTGTTCGCGGCGCTGCTCGTCGATCACTATCTTGTGGCGTAGCCTGGCGTGGGCCGCGGCGGCCCTGTTGATGGCCGCATGCGACGGCAGTGGCCCCAAGTTCAAGAACGTCGACATCACCGGCGCCGATTACGCCAAGGATTTCGCCCTCACCGACCACACCGGCAAGCCGCGCACGCTCGCTGATTTCCGCGGCAAGGTCGTGGTGATCTTCTTCGGCTACACCCGCTGCCCGGACGTCTGCCCCACCACGCTGGTCGAGCTCAAGGACGTCATGCAGAAGCTGGGGCCGGAAGCCGGCAAGGTGCAGGTCCTCTTCATCACGCTCGACCCGGAGCGCGACACGCAGAAGGTCCTCTCGCAGTACGTGCCGGCCTTCGATGCGCGCTTCCTCGGCCTTTTCGGCGACGCGGCGGCTACGCAAAAGACGGCCAAGGATTTCAAGGTGTTTTCCGAGAAGCGCGCCGGCTCGAGCCCCGAGAGCTACACGATCGACCACACGGCCGCCAGCTATGCGTTCGATCCGCAAGGGCGCTTGCGCCTCTTCGTGAAGCACGACCAGGTCGGCACCCTGGTTGACGACATCCGCACGCTGCTTAAAGAGCGGGCCTAGAAAGCAAAACGGCCGCTCGCGCGGCCGTCCTGTTGGCTGGGCGGAAAACTACGCCGGCACCGGCCCCATCACCTTGCGCATCTTCTCCAACGCCTTGGCTTCGATCTGCCGGATGCGCTCCGCCGACACCTTGAACTCGGCCGCGAGGTCGTGCAGCGTGAGGCCGCCTTTTTCCTGCAGCCAGCGCGACTCTACGATGCGGCGGCTGCGCGGGTCGAGGCTCTCGAGCGCCTTGGCCAGGCCCTCGGTGCGCAGGCGCTCGGACTGCTCCGCTTCGAGCACCTTGGACGGCTCCGCGTTGACGTCCGCCGCCAGGTAATTGGCCGGCGCGTACCCCTCGTCGTCCTCGTCCGACTCGAACGTCATTTCCTGGCCGGCAAGGCGCATCTCCATTTCGGAGACTTCCTCGGGCTTGACCTTGAGCTCCTTCGCCATTCGGGCGACGTCCTCGGGCGAAAGCGTGCCGAGGCCTTTCTTCATTGAGCGCAGGTTGAAAAAGAGCTTCCTTTGCGCCTTGGTGGTGGCCACCTTGACCAGCCGCCAGTTGCGCAGGATGTACTCGTGCATCTCGGCCTTGACCCAGTGGATCGCGAACGAGACCAAGCGCACGCCGCGCTCCGGGTCAAAGCGCTTGACCGCCTTCATGAGCCCGATGTTGCCTTCCTGGATCAGGTCGGCATGAGGCAGCCCATAGCCCAGATAGCCGCGCGCGATCGACACGACGAGGCGCAGGTGCGAAAGCACGAGTTCGCGCGCTGCAGCGAGATCATCCTTATCGCGGTACCTGCGCGCGAGCTGCTGCTCCTGCTCGAGCGTAAGCAGAGGGAATCGGTTGACCGTCTGGATATACGTATCCAGGCTTCCGGCCGGCATCGGAACCGGAAATTGCGCCGGCAGACTCAGTGCACCTTGCATGGCTGGATCTCCTTTTGCCCAAAATTTTAGCACTCTGTGGATTAGAGTGCTAATGG
>JANMDK010000283.1:0-1607 GCA_031376265.1 Pseudomonadota bacterium | reverse complement strand
TACGCCGAGGAGAAGTAGCTCTTGGCCGAAATCCGCAACTACACGCTGAATTTCGGCCCCCAGCATCCGGCCGCGCACGGCGTGCTGCGCCTGGTGCTCGAGCTCGACGGCGAGGTGATCCAGCGCGCCGACCCGCACATCGGGCTGCTGCATCGCGCGACCGAGAAGCTCGCCGAGACCCGCACCTACCTGCAGAACCTGCCGTACATGGACCGGCTCGACTACGTCTCCATGATGTGCAACGAGCACGCCTACGTGATGGCGATCGAGAAGCTGCTGCAGATCGAGGTGCCGGTGCGGGCGCAGTACATCCGGGTGATGTTCGACGAGATCACGCGCATCCTGAACCACCTGCTGTTCCTCGGCACCCAGGCGCTGGATCTCGGGGCGATGACCGTGTTCCTGTACTGCTTTCGCGAACGCGAGGACCTGTTCGATTGCTACGAGGCGGTGTCGGGCGCGCGCATGCACGCGGCCTACTACCGGCCCGGCGGCGTCTACCGGGACCTGCCGGATTCCATGCCGCAGTACCGCGCGCAGCATTCACGCAATGCGCGCGTGCTGGGCGAGATGAACGCCAACCGCCAGGGCTCGCTGCTCGACTTCATCGAGGACTTCACGCGCCGCTTTCCGGCCTGCGTCGACGATTACGAGACGCTGCTCACGGAGAACCGCATCTGGAAGCAGCGCACCGTGGGCATCGGCGTGGTGACGCCGGAGCGCGCCAAGGCGCTCGGCTTCAGCGGCGTCATGCTGCGCGGTTCCGGCGTCGAGTGGGACCTGCGCAGGAAGCAGCCCTACGAGGTGTACGACAAGCTCGATTTCGACATCGCAATAGGGCGCAGCGGCGATACCTACGACCGCTACCTGGTGCGCATCGAAGAGATGCGGCAGTCGAACCGCATCGTCAAGCAGTGCGTCGACTGGCTGCGCGCCAACCCCGGCCCGGTCATCACGGCCAACAACAAGGTGGCCCCGCCGTCGCGCGAAGAGATGAAGTCGAACATGGAAGAGCTGATCCACCACTTCAAGCTCTTCACCGAGGGCATGCACGTGCCGGAAGGCGAGGCCTACGCGGCGGTGGAGCATCCGAAGGGCGAGTTCGGCGTCTACATCATCTCCGACGGCGCCAACAAGCCCTACCGCCTCAAGCTGCGCTCGCCGGGATTCGCCCACCTGTCGGCGATGGATGAGCTCTCCAAGGGCCACATGCTGGCCGATGCCGTCGCCATCATCGGCACCATCGACATCGTATTCGGGGATGTGGACCGATGACGCTCTCAGTTAAAGCTTTGGAACTTATAAATAAAGAAGTACAAAAGTATCCGGTCGATCAAAAGCAGTCCGCGGTGATGGGCGCGCTGATCATCGCGCAGGACGAGAAGGGCTGGCTCTCGAACGAGACCATGGACGAAGTCGCCGGCGTGCTCGGCATGGCGCCGGTCGCCGTGTACGAGGTGGCGACGTTCTACGGCATGTACAACCTGAAGCCGACCGGCAAGCACAAGCTCACGATATGCACCTGCCTGCCCTGCGGGCTGCAGGGTTCGCTCGCGGCGGCCGATCACCTCAAAGCCAGGCTCGGCATCGATTTCGGCGAAACCACG
>JANMDK010000276.1:0-4166 GCA_031376265.1 Pseudomonadota bacterium | reverse complement strand
GTTTCTCGCCCCGGGCGAAAAATTCATCTAGAAAAGAGGAATACGAAATGGAACTCAAAGGCAAGGTCGCCTTCGTCACCGGAGCCGCGAGCGGCCTCGGCAAGGAAATTGCGATGACTTACCACCGCGCGGGCGCTTCAGTAGCTATTGCAGACATCAACCTCGCCGCCTCGGAAGCCGCGGCCGCGGAGATCAACAAGGCAGGCGGCAAGGCCATTGGTCTCGCAGTCGACGTCACCAGCGAGGAGCAGGTCGAATCCGGCATTGCAAAGACGATCCAGGCTTTCGGCAACGTCGACATCCTGGTCTCGAACGCCGGCATCCAGATCGTCCACCCGATCGAGGAGTTCAGCTACGAGGAGTGGAAACGCATGCTCGCGATCCACCTCGACGGCGCTTTCCTCACCACCAAGGCTTGCGTGCGGCAGATGAAGAAAAGCGGCAAGGGCGGCACGCTGATCTACATGGGCTCGGTGCACTCCAAGCTGGCCTCAGTGCTCAAGGCGCCCTACGTGACGGCCAAGCACGGGCTCATCGGCCTCTGCAAGACGATGGCCAAGGAAGGCGCCGCGCACAACATCCGCGCGAACGTGATCTGCCCGGGCTTCGTGCGTACGCCGCTGGTTGACAAGCAGATTCCGGAACAGGCAAAGACCCTGGGGATCTCGGAGGAGGACGTGGTCAAGAAAGTCATGCTCAAGGACACGGTGGACGGCGAGTTCACCACCACCGCCGACGTTGCGCAGGTGGCGTTGATGTTCGCCGCCTTCCCCACCAATGCGCTCACCGGCCAGTCGATCGTGGTGAGCCACGGCTGGTACATGCAGTAGTTATAATCCACGATCCTCACTGGGAGACCCTCATGTCCGTCCACCCGCTTTCGTCCTCGCGTCCCGACCCGGTTACGCAAGCCAAAATCCACCTCGCTGCCGCCCACCGCCTCGCGGTGTTCGACGAGCTCGAGGAAGGCATCGACAACCATTTCACGATGACGGTCCCGGGCTACACCGACCGCTTCCTGATCCTGCCCTTCGGCCTGCATTGGTCCGAGGCGCGCGCCAGCGACATGATCGTGTTCGACGAGTCGGGCAAGACGCTCGAGGGAGACGGCGTGGTCGAGCTCTCGGCCCAGTGCATCCACGCGCCGATCCACCGGATCACCGGTGCCAGGGTGGTGCTGCACACGCACCAGACCTGGGCGGTGGCGCTCAACATGCTCAAGAACAACCGCCTGCTGCCGGCGAGCCAGACCGCCTCGTTCTTCTACGGCCACATCGCCTACGACGACCACTATGCCGGCACCGCGGACACGCTGGAAGAAGGCGAGCGCCTCGCCAGGCTCATGGGCAGCAACCATACCGTGTTCATGAAAAACCACGGCATCCTGGTCACCGGCGACACGGTCGCTCAGGCCTACCGCCGCCTCTACAAGCTCGAGCGGGTGTGCCGCGCCCAGCTGCTCGCCATGGGCTCCGGCCAGCCGCTGGAAGTGCTGTCGGATGCGATCGTCAAGCAGGTGCAATCGACCCCGCCGGATGACCGCCATCCGCGCGCCGAGCGCGAGCGCCTGTATTTCGAGGCCATGATGCGCGTGCTGGATCGGGAGATGCCCGGCTACGCGGAGTAGTTCGCTTTCCTGTTTCGGCAAGCCGATCGCCCTGGAAGCCGCGCCCCGCTTGGCTTTTCTGTTTTAGAAGTTCAGAAATCTGACGGCGACGGACGTTTGCGCTACCCTTCGTTCACAACTAGAACGGAGGAGACAGAATGACCCGCCATCCGCTTGCCCGCATGCTCGCCGCCCTCGCCGGAGCCGCTGCCGCGCTCTTCACGGCAGGCGCCCTCGCCCAGGCTTTCCCCTCCAAGCCGATCACGCTGATCGTCCCGTGGCCGGTCGGCGGCTCGAGCGACCTGGTGCTGCGCTCGTTCGCCGAGGCCGCCGGCAAGCAGCTCGGCCAGACGATGGTGGTCGAGAACAAGCCCGGCGCCTCGGGCACGCTGGGCGCGGTCGCCATGGTCAACGCGAAGCCCGACGGCTACACGCTCACGCAGACGCCAATCACGGTGTTCCGCATCCCGCACCTGCAGAAAGTGGCGTTCCACCCGATCAACGACATCACCTACATCATCGGCATGACCGGCTACACGTTCGGCGTGGTGGTGCGCTCGGACTCGCAGTGGAAAACCTTTAAGGACCTCATCGACTACGCGCGGGCCAACCCGGGCAAGGTCTCCTACGGCTCGCCCGGCGCCGGCACCAGCCTGCACATCACGATGGAGGAGATCGCCGCCGCCAACGGGGTGAAATTCCTGCACGTGCCGTTCAAGGGCGTGGCCGAGAACATCCAGGCCCTGCTCGGCGGCCACATCGACGTGACTGCGGATTCCACCGGCTGGGCGCCGCAGGTCGACTCCGGGCGCGCGCGGCTGCTGGTCACCTGGGGCGCCGAGCGCACCAAGCGCTGGCCGACGGTGCCGACGCTGAAGGACCTGGGCTACGGCATCGTCTCGGATTCGCCCTTCGGCATCGCCGGCCCCAAGGGCATGGACCCCGCGGTCGTTAAAACCTTGCACGATGCTTTCCGGCGCGCGATGGACGACCCGAACTACCTCAAGACTCTCGAGCGCTACGACCAGCCGACCAAGTACATGACCGGCGCGGAGTACACGGAGTACGCGAGGAAGCAGTTCGAGACGGACCGGGTGATGATGGAGAAGCTGGGCCTGAAGGCCAACTGACGTCTGTTACGAGTCTGCAACAACTGACAGCGGACAGTCAGTGCGGGGACAGGGCTCAGCAAGAGCCGGGAGGGACAATTTCCTCCTCACCATTTGTCCCCGGACAACCCAATGCAGACCTACGCCAACCTGTGCATGCTCGGCGCCGTCACGGCCTACTGCTTCACCGACGCGGTGGGCAAGTACCCGCCCAGGATCGCGAAGTACCTGTCGATTGCGTTCGTCGTCGGATTCGTGGTGACCGAAGGCATGGCGCTCATCGCCTGACGTTGATTGCGCGCCGGGACCGGCCTAGACTGGCCGCATGCCCCTCCTCGACGCGCTTGCCGGAATCCTGCCCGCCCTGCTCGGTGGACTTGCCGTGGCGCTCGGCGTGGCGTCGAAGGTGCTGGCTGCGCGTCTGCTCCTCAGCCTGGATCGGGCCGCGAATGACCCGGTGTTCCGGCGCTCGTATCGCACCCGCATCCGGCGGGAAGAGCGGCGCCCCTACGCCGTCAGCTGAAAACTAGCTGACCGGCCAGACTTTCCGCTTCAGCTTCGTGTAGGGCAGCGTGGTGAGGTCGAAGGTGACCGAGCCCGGCGCGGCCGCGTAGATCACGTGCTTCGCAACCTTCGAGTAAGACGCGTAGAAGTGCTGCGAGGACTTCACCACGACGATCTTCTTCGCGGCGAGGTCGCAGCCTAGCTGGGTAAAGAGGTCGGTGTCCACGGCCTGCGCCCGAGTCGTGATCAGCACGATCTCGATGCCGCCTGTTTCAACCAGCACGCAATCGCCGAGCGGCGCCTTGGTGTTCGAAAGGCCGGTCATCGCCATGTCCTTGAACACCGCTTTGACCTTGCACTGGGCGTCCACCGGGTCGCCCGAAGCCGCGCTGACCTTGCCGCCGATGCGCAACATGAGGTTGGCGCCGGGACCGGCATCGAAAGCGATCCGCGCCGCCACCGGGTCCCATAACGGGCCGAGCGCCGCGTTGGTCAACCCGCGCTCGAGCATGCGGCGCAGGATGAACGTCGAGTCGCTCGCCGCGCCGCCGCCGGCGTTGTCTGCGCCGTCCGAGATCACCACGGGGCCGCCGGGAAACGCGAGCGCCTGGTCGAGCGCCTCGTCTATCCCCGGCATCGGGACGTCGAGGCCGTCGCGAAGGCTCACCAGCTCGTCGGCGAGCTTTCGCGCCAGCGCTTTCGCCTTCGCCTCGTCGCCGTCGGCATAGACGAGCATCTTGCTGCCCATCTCCGGCGTGTCGCCCCACGGGAAGCCGTGGGTGACCGAGATCGACAGGATGCCGTCCTTGCCTTCCATCGCCATGATGCGGTCGACGAAGCCGCGCGCCGGCTGCCGCGAGGTGTGCATCTTCACCAGCATGTGGCAATCGACCACGGCGGCGACCGGGCGAATTCTCTTCTCCACGATCTTCGAGCAGAGGTCGACC
>JANMDK010000274.1:0-27097 GCA_031376265.1 Pseudomonadota bacterium | reverse complement strand
ACCTGGGGCTCGGTCATCGCACCGGCGATGTTTGACCGCGTGCAGCGCAATTACGAGACCGGCTATTCGCCGGAAGAGATCCAGGCGGGCCTCGCAGTCATGCAGAAGCTCGACTGGAAGAACACGATGGCCGACGTCGATGCCGCGGTGAAGGAGGCCAGTGGCGGCGGCAAGGTCGGCATTGTGGGCTACTGCTGGGGCGGCACCGTCGCGTGGGTTGCCGCGGCTCGCACGAAGGGCCTCGCCTGCTCGGTGCCGTACTACGGCGGCGGCATCCCAAGCTTTGCCGAAGAAGGCCCGAAAGTGCCGATGATGTGCAACTTCGGCGAGCAGGACCAGTCCCCGACGCCGGACCAGGCCAAGGCGGCAGTCGCCAAGCACACGGGCATCGTCGCTCACTTCTACGCCGCAGGTCACGGCTTCAACTGCGATCAGCGAGGCTCCTATAACGCGGAAGCCTCCAAGACCGCCCGCACGCGGACGCTCGAGTTCTTCCGCAAACACCTCGGCTAGGCGGAAAACCGGCAATGGCCAAGGTGCGCATCGGGATCGTCGGCGTCAGCGGCTATGGCGGCAGCGAGTTGCTGCGCCTGTGCGTCGGCCATCCCGCATTCGAGGTGGTGTACGCCAGCGGCGAGAGCACCGTCGGGCAGACGCTCGCCCAACGCTTCCCTGCGCTCAACGGCCACCCCACCGGCAAGCTGGTGATCGAGTCTTTCGTGCCGGAGAAGCTCACCGGCGTCGACCTGCTCTTCGCATCGCTCCCCACCGGCAAGTCGGGCGTGCCGCTTTCCAAGGTCCCGGCGTCGACGAAGATCGTCGATGTCGGCGGCGACCACCGCTATGTCGACGGCTGGGTCTACGGCCTCACCGAATTGCCCGGCCAGCGCGAGCGCATCGCCAGGACGTCGCGTCTTGCCAACCCCGGCTGTTACCCGGCCGCGTCGCTGCTTGCGCTTGCGCCTCTGGTCAAGGCCGGCCTCGTCGAGCCGGAAGGGATTGCCATCGACGCCAAGAGCGGCGTCACCGGCACCGGCCGCGGCGGCGCGAGCGATTTCGGCTATGCGGAAACCAACGAGGACCTGTTCGCTTACGGCCTGGCCGGCCACACGCATGTGCCGGAAATCAAACGCACGCTGTCGCACCACGCAGTACCGAAAGCGACCGTGGCTTTCACGCCGCACCACGTGCCGAAGACGCGCGGCATCCTCGCCACCTGCTACGCGAGGCCGCGCGGCCAGCTCGACAGCGCCAAGCTCTACGCCGCAGCGGAAGCGATGTACGGCAAGGAGCCATTCGTGAAGCTTGTGCCTGCCGATAAAGGCCGCGGCCCACACACCAAATGGGCGAGCGGCTCGAACCTCGTCTTCCTTTCGTACGCGGTAAACCCGGATGCGGGGTTGGTGGTCGCGGTCTCCGCAATCGACAATCTCGGCAAGGGCGCTGCAGGTCAAGCGATGCAGAACGCGAACCTGATGACTGGCCAGGACGAGACGGCTGGCCTTTCAGGCCTGCCCCTCTGGCCCTGAAATGTCAGTAGATTGGCTGGAGAACCGCGCCAGCGCTAGGGTTTAGCGCCAAAAATGTCAGTAGCTAAGCCGCGTCCCTAAGCAAGGTCTGCCCCGGCTTCACTCGCGTAAACGCCACCGGCTTCATCTCGATCGCGAGCTTGCCCGAGCCGTCCATTGTGATGCTGGTATAGGCTGAGGTTTCCAGCGGCCCGGCCTCCGGGAAGTCGGCACGGAAATGCGCGCCACGAGAATCCTTGCGCGCAATCGATGCTTCCGTGATCGTGCGGCTCACCTGCACCAGGCTCTTCAGGTTCATCCAGTCGTGCCACGAAAGGTTGAAGGCCCGCTGGTGATCGGAGAGCGAATACGCATCGAGCTCGGCGTCGATGCCGTCCAGGGCCGACATCGCTTCGGCCAGCGGCGCCGCGTCGCGGATGATGCCGACCTTGTCCCACATCAGGTCGAAGAGTCCTTCGCGCAGCGTTTCCAGGTTGCCGTGCGAAGCGCCCTTTGCTCGCAGCGGCCGCTCGCAGCGCTCCACCGCGGCATCGATCGCCGCACGATCGGGTTCCCTCATACCGCCAGATGACTTCAGCCACGCGGCCATCGTCTCGCCGGCCACCCCGCCAAAGACCGTCGAGTTGGCCACACCATTGCCGCCGAGGCGGTTGGCGCCATGCACGCCGCCTGAATCCTCGCCGGCGGTGAAGAGGCCCGGCAGCGCGGTAGTGCAGTCGAGACCGAATTCGACGCCGCCCATCATGTAGTGCGCGGTCGGCACCACTTCCACCAGCCCGCCCGCAAGGTCGAATCCGGAATCCGCGCACCGCTCGACCATGCCCTTGAACTGCTTCGTAACATTCGCCGGCCCCAGATGCGCCATCGAGATATAGAGCCCGCCGTGCGGCGTGGTGCGGCCGGCGCGCATCTCGCTGTACATCGAGCGCGACACGATGTCGCGCGTGGCGCGCTCGAGCTTCGGGTCGTACTTGTGCATGAAGCGCTCGCGGTTGCCATCGAGGAGGTAACCGCCCGCACCCCGCAGGCCTTCCTCGATCACCGTGCCGGTCATGCGTGTGTGCGGGCCAGCGAGCAGCCCGGTCGGGTGGAACTGCACCATCTCCATGTCGCGCAACGCGAGGCCGGCCCGCAGCGCCATCGCAAGCCCATCGCAACTCTTGTCGCCGGAGGGCGTGTGGTACTTGTACATCGTCGGCCCGCCGCCGGTGGCGAGCAGCACGGCTCGCGCCTTGACGAAGACGTACTCGCCGGTGCGCATGTCGATCATGAGCACGCCGGCGAGCGAATCTCCCGAAGCGGTCTTCACCAGCTCGACCGCGCGATGCTCTTCCAGCCGCCCGATGTCCCGCGCCCAGACCTGCTCGGCGAGGCGGTTGATGATCTCGATGCCGGTGAGGTCGCCCTTATGCACCGTGCGGTCGAAGGTCTGGCCGGCGAAGGCTTTCTGGTGGATCGTGCCGTCCGGGTTGCGGTCGAAGAAGCAGCCCAGCTCGTTCTCCAGCTCGTGGATGCGCTCCACCGCCAATGTCACCAGCTTCCACGCGAGGTCCTGGTCCGGCAGCCACTTGCCGCCCTCGATGGTGTCCATGAAGTGGCGCTCGATCGAGTCGCCAGCGGCCAGGGCCACGTTGTAGCCGCCCTGGACCATGCGCGTGCAGCCGCACTTGCCGAGCAGTCCTTTGACGGCCACGGTGATCTTGAGGTCGGGCGAGGCCTGGTGCGCATGCAGCGCAGCGAAGAGGCCCGCCCCGCCGGAGCCCAGGATCAGGAGGTCGGTCGACAATTCACGCATTCGGAAAACCTTCTAGGCAGGCGCTGCGGGAATGCTGCGCCGACGGAGGACCTGCAGGACGATCGCAACAGCCACGCCGCCGAAACCGATCACGTCCGCGACTGCCGAAGGATAAACGAGCGCGAAACCCGCAACGATGAACAGGGCGCGTTCCAGCGCGTTCGTCTTGAGCAGCGCCCAGCCCTGGAAACCGGCCGCCAGCGCGGCGATGCCGACCGCTGCGGTCAGCGTCACTTCGGCGATCATCCACCAGTTGGCCGTGGCCAGCGCCTTGGTCGAGCCCATGAGCAAGAGGCCAAGGCCGCTCGGGTCGAGCACGAACATGAAGGGCACGAGGAACGCCGGCACGGTGTACTTCCAGCACTGCAGCGTGGTCTTGTAGGGATCGCCGCCGGTAATCGCTGCCGCCGCGAAAGGCGACAACGCTGTTGGCGGCGAGACTTCGGACAGCACCGCGTAATAGAAAATAAACATGTGCGCGGCAAAATCCGGCACGCCCAGCTTGATGAGCGCAGGCGCAGCGATCACCGCGCTGATGATGTACGAAGCGGTCACCGGCACCGCGAGGCCGACGATCCAGACCACGAACGATGTATAGAGGGCGGTCAGGAAGAGCGAGCCGCCGGCGTACTCGATCACGATCGAGCTGAACTTGAGGCCCAGGCCAGTAAGCGTCACCACGCCGACGATGATGCCGGCGCCGGCACAGGTGGCGGCGACGTTGAGCACGCCCACCGATCCGCCTTCCATCGCCTTCATGAGCGGCGAGCGCAGGAACCCGTCGACGAAACCCAGCTTGCCCCTGAAGAAATCGTACGCAATCAGCGCCGTATCCCGCCGCAGGAAGCTGGTGACGAACGAAACCACGGTCGCCCAGAAGACCGAGAGCACCGGGGAGAAGCCCCACATCATGAAGACGATGATCGAGATCAGCGAAAGGAAGTGGAACCAGTACTTGCGCGTGATGTTCCACACCGTGTCGGGCTTCTCGATCACGAGATTGCCCATGTTGTATTTGCGCGCGTCGATCTCGACCATGAGGAAGAGCGCGAGATAGAAGAGCAGCGTGGGGATCACCGCCATCAGCAGCACGTCGAGGTACGAGATCTTGAGGAATTCGGCGATCAGGAAGGCCGCCGCGCCGAGCACCGGCGGCGAGATGATCGCGCCCAGGCCGCCGGCCGAGAGCAGCCCGCCGGCGGCGTTCTTCTCGTACCCGGCCTTGGCGAGCATCGGATAGGCGACCGCGCCGAGCGTCACCGTAGTCGCGACCCCGGACCCCGACGGGCCGCCCAGAAGAAAGGAAGCGAGCACCACCGTGCGCCCCGCGCCCGTGGGCTTGCCGCCCATCGCGGCAAACGAGAAATCGATATAGAACTTACCGGCGCCCGAGTACTGCAGGAAGGCGCCAAAGATCGTGAAGAGGATGATCAGGGACGAGGACACATCCACCGCCACGCCGTAGATGCCCTCGAGGGTCATGTACATGTGCCCGACGAGGCGCCCGACTTCGTAGCCCTTGTGCGACCACGGCTGCGGCAGGTACGGGCCGAAAAGGGCGTAGAGGATGAAGGCGAAGGTGATCGCCGGCATGATCCAGCCGGTCGTGCGACGCATGACCTCCATGACCATGACGATCAGCGCGATGCCGAAGAAGATGTCCCACGGCGCGGGCGACGTATTGCGGTCGGTAAAGTCGTCCCCGCCCTGGATCAGGTAGACCGCCACCGCGATCGACAGCGCCGCGAGGATCCAGTCCCACCACATGACGCGATGCCGGTAACGCTTGGCAATCGGGAACAGCAGGAAGGAAAGCGAAAGGATGAGCGCCACGTGGATCGGGCGCAGCGTCTGCGTTGCGACAATGCCGTACGCGGTGTAGAGGTGGAAAGCCGAGATCCCCACCGCGAAGAGGATCACGAACCAGCCCAGCCAGCCGCCGAGCTTGTTGGCCGCGCCCTCTTCCTCCTCGATGTAAGACTCGGCCTTCCTGAGCGCCTCGTCGCTGACGGCCGCGTCCGAGCCCGGGATGATGGTCGGGACTTCGCTCGGACCGAGGCTCGACGGGCCGCTCATCGCGACGCTCTTAGTTGACCTTGAAGCCCTTCTCGGCAAAGTACTTCGCCGCGCCCGGGTGGAACGGGATCGGCGAAGCCGAGGCCTTCTGGTTCTCGAGCTTGAAGTTCTCGGCTTCCTTGTGCACCGCGATCAGGTCGGTGCGCTTGTCGAAGATCGTCTTGACGATGTTGTAGGCCGTCTTGTCGTCCATGTTGGCGTGCGTGACGAGGATGTTCATGACAGTGGCCTGCTTGTTATCCGTGTCCATGCCCTTGTACATCGTCTTCGGGATCGTGTCCTCGACATAGAGGTTGCCGTATTTCTTGTTCATCGCCGCGACGACTTCCGAATGGTCGATCATCCTGAGCTTGGTGCCCGGCGTGTTCGCGAGATCCGTGACCGCCGCCGTGGGCAGGCCGCCGACCCAGAAGAACGCGTCGATCTTGCCGTCCTTGATCGCGTTGACCGATTCGGCGACGCCGAGGCGCTCGCGCTTCATGTCTTTGTCCTTATCCAGGCCCGCCGCTTCGATGATGCGGAAGGCCATCACCTCGGTCGCGCTGCCGGGCGAGCCGGTGGATACGCGCTTCCCCTTGAGGTCGGACATTTTCGCAACGCCGCGGCCTTCGATCGAGACCACGTGCATGCGGTTCGGGTAAAGGATCATCAGCGTGCGCAAGGGCACCGCATTGCCCTTGAATTTGTCTTCGCCCTTGAAGGCGTCCTGGCTGGCATCGGCCATCGCCAGGGCGATGTAGGGCTTGCCGCTGCCGATGAGCTTGAGGTTGTCGACCGAGCCGCCGGTGACTTCGGCCGTGGCCTGCATGCCGGGCACGAACTTGGAGAGCGCCGCGGCCATGCCGCCGCCGAGCGGGTAGTACACCCCGCCGGTGCCGCCGGTGGCGATCGACAGGTTCTGGGCGAACGTGGCGCCGGAAACTGCGATGCCCGCCGCCAAGGCAAGCAACATGCTGCGTGATTTCATCTTTCTACCCTCCTATAGGTATTACGGCTGCCAGATGGTTGTCGTTGTAATTGTTATGTCCCTGGTGGAGGCGCGAATTCTACCGGACGCCCCTGCGGCAGCCCAGAAAAGAAGGCGAAATGCGGGGCTATTCGAACCATGCAAGGCCCGCGCGGGGCCGTAATGTGGCGGTGTCCCCACGCTGCGACCCCAAATGAGCACGGCAACGGCATCGATTTCCCCGGCTGCGAATGGCGCTGCGCGCATTGGGCGATTTGAACTGGTGCGCGAACTTGGCCGGGGAGCGCAGGGCGCGGTGCATCTGGCTACCGATACCACCCTCGGTCGGCCGGTCGCGCTGAAGACCCTCCATCTCGGAGGGGCGGACGCCGCATCCGAAGTCGGCACGCTGCTCGCCGAGGCACGGATCGTGAGCCGGCTGCAGCATCCCAACATCGTGACGCTGTATGACGCGGGCGAGGCCAAGGGCACTCCCTATCTCGTCTTCGAGTACGTCGAAGGCCTCAGCTTGCAGCAACGCATCCGGGCGGAGGGGAGGCTGCCGGTGGCCGAGGCCTTGCGCATTGCCCGCGCGCTGCTGGAGGGCATCGGATATGCCCATGCCCGGCAGGTCATGCACCGCGACCTGAAGCCGGCCAATATCATGCTTACGCCTGACGGTGTGCCGAGGCTGATGGACTTCGGCATCGCCATCCACGGCGGCAGCGGGGAAGAGGCGGATTTCAGCGGGACGCCGACTTACATGGCGCCCGAATACATCGGCTCGCATAAATACGAGGCTTCCTGCGACCTCTTCTCTCTCGGGGTGGTGCTTTACGAGATGCTCACGGCATCCCCCCCAGTGCGCTCACGCAACGTGCACCAGACGATGCACCGGATCGTCCACGAGCCTTTCGAGCCGCCCTCGCGCGCCAACCCCGACATCGCGCCGGAACTCGACGCGATCGTCATGAAGTCCCTCGAAAAAGATCCTGCGCAGCGATACGAAAGCGCAGCGGCCATGGCGGCCGCGATCGACGCTTGGCTCGCGCCGCAGCCGGAAATGGCGACCGGCCCGGAGACGCGGGGACGCGGGACGCTGGAGTTCCTCCTGCGCCGGATGCGCCACAAGAGCGATTTCCCCGCGCTCTCGGGGGCCCTTTCCGCCGTGGCCCGCGTGGCCGCCGACCGCGAGCACGCGAGTGTGCTTTGCAACAGCATCCTCAAGGACTTCTCGATCACCAACAAGCTGCTGCGGGTGGTCAACGCCGTCAGCTTCGCCCAGTTCGGCGGAACCATCAGCACGGTCTCGCGCGCGGTGGCGATCCTCGGCTTCGACCAGGTACGCTCGCTCGCGCTGTCGCTGATACTGTTCGAGCATCTGCACGACAAGCCGCAGGCGGCAGAACTGCGCGACGAAGTGGTGTCCTCCTATTTTGCCGCGATCCTCGCGCGCGACCTCGGCGAGCTTGTCGGGGTACGCGACCCGGAAGAGGCTTTCATCTGCTCGATGTACCACCGACTCGGCAAACTGCTGACTTCGTTCTACCTGAGGGACGAGGCACAGGAGATTGCGCGGCAGGTGAAGACACGCGACCTCGACGAACGGCGCGCGGCGCGCGAAGTGCTTGGCATCTCCTACGAAGAGCTTGCCGAGGGCGTCGGCAGGGTCTGGAACCTGCCGGGGACGATCCTCGCCTCCATGCGCAGCTCCGAAGGCCGGCTCTCGGCGCCGCCGGTGCAGGAAGACGACAAGCTGCGGGTGATCTCCGAACTGTCCAACAGCCTCGCGCAGGTCGTGCGCACTTCGAACGAGCGCAACCGCGAGGCGAAGCTCGCCACGCTGGTCGAAAAGTTCGGCGCGGCCACCGGCGCCTCGGCCCGCAAACTCACGCACGCCGTGCAGGTCTCGCTTACGCGCCTGATGCGGGACGCCGAAGTGCTCGGCTACAACCCGAATACGTGCACGGTCGTGACGAACGCCAAGAGCTGGGGGGTCGAGCGTGCAGCAAAGGCGGACGCGGACACGACGATCAGTTTGATCGTGTCGACCAAAACGCTGCGTACGGCCGACCCGGCGCAGTTCGCCGTTTCGCCCGGAGAACACAGCTCGCAGGCCAGCCGCCAGGCGGTGCTGGCAGCGGGAATCCAGGACATCGCGACCACGCTGGCAGGCGACTATCAGTTGAACGACGTGCTGCGCATCATCCTCGAGACCATGTACCGCGCAATCGGCTTCACCCGCGTCCTGCTTTTCGTCATCGATCCGTCACGGGATGCACTGCGCTGCCGGTTCGGTTTCGGCAGCGAGGTCGACACCCTCATCCAGTCGGGGCTTTCGCTGCCGACTTCAGGCGCGCGCGACATCTTCTACGCGGCTGCGGCAAAGGGTGCCGACATCTGCATCGACGACCTCGATGCACCGTCCGTCAGGCAGTATGTGCCTGCGTGGTATCGCGATTCGATCGGCGCGAAGGGCGTGGTCCTGCTGCCCGTCATTGTCAACAAGAAGACGGTCGGCCTCATCTACGCGGACACCGAGCTCGCCGGGACCCTCAGCTTCCGTGCCGATGAGCTCAGCCTCTTGAAAACCCTGCGCACCCAGGCCGTCCTGGCGATCCGTCAGAAAGCCTGATCCTGGCGCGCACGATCGCGCGGCATGATTGAAGAATCGCACGATCGGTCGTAGCATCGCGGCCTCCATGTCGATCCGACCCGCGACCCGTACGACCACACGCGCCGCGCCACAACCCAAGGCCGAGCGCACGAAAGAGCGCGTGCTGCGCGAAGCCCTGTCGCTTGCCAGCCGCGTGGGATTCACCGGCCTGACATTCGGCACGCTGGCGGAGCAGGCAGGCATCTCCAAGAGCGGCCTCTTCGCGCACTTCGATTCCAAGGAAGACCTGCAGATCCAGACGCTGCATGTCGCCGAGCAGATGTTCGTCGAGCGCGTGCTCAGCCCCGCGGTCAAGGAGCCGCGTGGCGTGTCCCGGCTGAAGCGTCTTTTCGACGGCTGGATGGACTGGATCCATTCGGGCACCGTGCCGCGTGGCGACATCCTTACGGCCGCCGCTTTCGAATTCGACGATGCGCCGGACGGCCCGATGCGCGCCGCCGTGGTCGAAGGCCACGGCAAGATGCACGGCACGATCGAGCGCATGGCGCGCCAGTCGATCGAGGAAGGCCAGTTTTCCAGGAAGCTCGATCCCGCCCAGTTCGCCTTCGAATTCCTCGGCATCGTGCACGCGCATCACCACGTACGCCGCCTGCTTCGGACCGACCTGCACGCCCGCCGCGCGCGCGCCGCGTTCGAGCGCCTGCTCGACTCCAGCCACCCTTGATCCTCGCAACGCCGGAGCGGATCGCCGACTACACTGCGCGTGGCTGGTGGGGCACGCGCCGCATCCACGACTGGCTCGACGATGCGATCCGCACGCGGCCGGACGCCGAGGCGCTCATTGACGCACCGAATCGCGCCGAGTTCATCGACGGCGAGCCTCGGCGACTCACCTGGCGTGCGGTCGATGCGGAAGTGCAGCGTTTCGCTACACGCCTCCTTGAGCTTGGGCTCAGCAAGGACGATGTCGTCTGCCTCCAGCTGCCGAATTGCGTCGAGTTGCCGATCCTCTACCTCGCGTGCTCGCGACTTGGAGTGATTGCAACGCCGGTGCCGGTGCAATACCGGGAGCACGAGCTTGCACACATCCTCGCGCTCGCCGCGCCGCGCGCTGTTATTACCGCGCAGAGAATCCTGCGTCATCGCCATGCCGACATGTTCCGGTCGCTAGCGCCCGCGCACCGGTCGATCGAGACGATCGTCGCGATCGACGAGCCGTCGAATACTCGTGTTGACGTGGCCCGCGTCGCAAAGTACGAGCGCGAGCATCCGGTCGACGCCAACGCCATCTTCACCATCTGCTGGACCTCGGGTACGGAGGGCGTGCCCAAGGGCGTTCCGCGCAGCCACAACGAATGGCTCGCGATTCCGGAGAACATCGTCCTCTCCGGCGGGCTGCAGCCCGGCTGCCACCTGCTGAATGCGTTTCCGCTGGTGAACATGGCGGGCATCGCGGGCCAGTTCCTTCCCTGGCTGCTTACCGGCGCCAAGCTCGTCATGCATCACCCTTTCACCCTGCCGGTCTTCCTCGACCAGGTGCGCCGCGAGGACATCGACTACACCGTGGCGGCTCCGGCCATCCTCGCGACGCTCGCGCAGAACTCGGACCTCATGCGCGGCATCCCGGGCTCGCGGCTGCGCGCGATCGGCTCGGGCGGCGGGCCGCTCGCCGAGTGGACCGTCAAGGTGTTCACCGAGAAGTACGGCATCGACGTGATCAACTATTTCGGCACCAACGAAGGCGCTTCGCTCACCGCGAGCAGCCTCGACCTGCCGGACCCGGCGATGCGCGCGAGCTACTTCCCGCGCTTCGGCGTCGGGGGCTATGAATGGAAGCTCCCGGTCGCCAAGCGAGTTTCCACGCGGCTGGTCGATCCCGAAAGCGGTGACGACATCGACACGCCCGGCAAGCCCGGCGAGCTCCGCGTGAAGGGCCCGGCTATTTTTTCAGGGTATTTCCGCTCACCCGGGATGACCGCACGCGCCTTCGACGAAGACGGCTACTACCGCACCGGCGACCTGTTCGAGATTGCCGGCGAAGGCAACGAGCTGTACCGGTTCGTCGGCCGGCTCAAGGACATCATCGTGCGCGGCGGCTTCAACATTTCTTCCGAGGAGCTCGAGGCGCTGATCCTCGCTCATCCCAAGGTGCGCGAAACGGCGATCGTCGGCTACCCGGACGACACGCTGGGCGAACGGGTCTGCGCGGTCGTCGCGCTTAAAGAGGGGGAGGCGCTGGAGCTTCCCGGGCTGGTCGATTTCCTGCGAAACGAAAGGAAAGTCGCTTCCTACAAGCTTCCCGAAAGGCTGCTTTTGGTGGACGCGTTGCCGCGAAACCCGGTCGGCAAGGTGCTTAAGCGGGACCTGCGCGCCGCTGTCGTGACCCCACGCGGCGTCGAACCGACTCTTGCAAAATAGCACGATCGGTCGTAACGTCCCCCGATTCCTTTGGCAGTCTCCGGAGGCACCATGGCAGCACGGCGCGTGTATGTGCTCGGCGGTCACCAGACCGATTTCGCGAAGAACTGGTCCCGCGCCGGGGAGGACATCTCCACCATCGTCCGCGATACCGCGCTCGGCGCGCTTGCAGCCTGCGATATGGAAGCCGCTGGCATCGAGACGATCCACGTCGGCAATGCGTTCGGCGAGCTGCATCGCAACCAGGCGCACCTCGGCGCGATGGTGGCCTCGACCCTGCCGGAGTTCTACGGGACGCCGGCCTCGCGGCATGAAGCTGCCTGCGCCTCCTCCAGCATCGCGATCCTTGCGGCGATGGCCGAGATCGAAGCCGGCCGCTACGAATCGGCCCTTGTGCTCGGCGCCGAGGAAGAGCGCAACGTCCACGGTGACCAGGCCGCCAAGAACCAGGCGGCCGCGGCATGGGTCGGCCACGAAGGCGAGAACGCCAAGTTCATGTGGCCGCACATGTTCAGCACGCTGGGCGACGAGTACGACCGCCGCTTCGGCCTGAAGTACGAGCACCTCGGCCGGATTGCGGAAATCAACCTCGGCAACGCCAAGCGCAACCCGAATTCGCAGACGCGCAGCTGGAAGTTCACCGACGCGAGCTTTCGCGAGGACGAAGAGGCCAATCCCGTCATCGAAGGCCGCATCCGGCGGCAGGACTGCGGACAGATCACCGACGGCGGCGCCGCCGTCATCCTTGCATCGCCCGAGTACGCGGCGGCCTATGCCAAGCGGCGTGGCGGCACGCTGGAGCAACTGCCGTACATCTCCGGCTGGGGCCACCGCACGGCGAGCCTGCTCATGAGCGAAAAGCTCGAGCGCAGCCGCGGCCAGCCCTACGTGCTCCCGCATGTGCGCGAAGCGGTGATGCAGGCCTGGAAGCGCGCCGGGATCGCGGGGCACGAGGCGCTCGACGGCATCGAGACGCACGACTGCTTCACCACCACCGAATACATGGCCATAGACCACTTCGGCCTCACCGCGCCGGGCGAGTCGTGGAAGGCGATCGAGTCCGGCGACATCGCGCACGACGGCAAGCTGCCGATCAACCCGAGCGGTGGCCTCATCGGCACGGGCCACCCGGTCGGCGCCACTGGCGCGCGCATGCTGCTCGATGCCGCGAAGCAGGTCACCGGCACCGCGGGCAGCTACCAGGTCGAAGACGCAAAAACTTTCCAGACGCTCAACATCGGTGGGAGCTGCACAACCGTCGTGAGCTTTGTCGTCACACGCGAAGCGTGATGAAGTCCCGCAAGCCTTTTCCCTACCCGCTCTCGCTGCCGCTGATTGCGGCGCCGATGTTCCTGATCTCGGGACCGGACCTGGTGCTGGCCGCGTGCGGCGAGGGCGTGATCGGCGCATTCCCGACCTCGAATTGCCGTACCAGCGAGGCGCTGGAGGATTGGCTGAAAAAAATCACGGCCGGTATCGACCAGTTGAAGTCCGACGCGAAGAGAACGATCGGGCCTTGGGCCGCGACTGTGGTTACCCATCGCACCAACGACCGCTTCGAAGCCGATTTCGAACTCTGCGTGAAATATCGCGCACCAATCGTGATCACCGCCCTCGGCAGCCCGGCGCGCGTGGTGGACAAGGTGCACTCCTACGGCGGCCTCGTGTTTGCGGATGTCAACAGCATCAAGCTCGCGAAGAAAGCCGCCGACTGCGGCGTCGACGGGCTGGTGCTGGTTTCCTCGGGGGCCGGCGGGCACACCGGCGAGATGGCCGGCTTTTCTTTCGTGCCGGCAGTGCGCCAGTGGTGGGACGGTTACATCGTGTATGCCGGCGGCGTTTGCAACGGCAACGGCATTCGCGCGGCGCAGGTGCTCGGCGCCGACTTCGCTTATGCCGGCACGCTCTTCATCGCCACCGAGGAAAGCCTCGCCGACGCTGCGTACAAGAAGCTGCTGGTCGACCACGGCCCGGAGGACCTCGTCATCACCAAGGCCTTCACCGGCGCAAACGCGAGCATGCTGCGGCCGACGATCATTGCGGCGGGCCTCGACCCGGACACGCTGCCGCCTCGCAAGGACATGGAATTCCGCGGCCAGAACAGCGACAACAAGCCTTGGAAGAACATCCGCTCGGCCGGCCAGGGCATCGGCATGGTCGACCGCGTCAAGCCGGCCGGCGCGCTGATCGGCGAGCTGCGCGAGCAATACGCAGCCTCGCTCGACGGGGCCGCAAGGTAGCCTCATGGCCCCTGTACTCCTCCTGCCCGGCCTTTCGAGCACACCCGAGGTATGGGACCAGGTGCGCGCCGAGCTGCCCGTCGGCATCGTCAGCCATGCCCTCGAAAACGCCGCGCTCGAGGACATCGACGCAATCGCGGCAAAGATCCTCGCAAATGCGCCACCGCGCTTCGCGCTGGCGGGGTTCTCGTTCGGCGGCTATGTGGCGCTGGCCATCGCGGCTCAAGCGGCGGGACGCATCGACCGGCTTGCGCTGATCGCCACCGGCGCAAACGCCGACTCGCCCGAGGCTTCCGCCAGCCGCAAGCGCCTGATCGAGATCGCCGAGAAGGACTACGCATCGATCGACGGTCGGATGACGAAGTTCCTGCTGCATACGGACCACGTCGAGGATCCTGCGATCCACGAAATCCGGAGTCGCATGTCGAAGGATTACGGCGCGACACGGTTCATCGCGCAGCAGCGCGCGGCCATGACGCGCCCGGCACGCGACGCGGTACTGGCTTCGATCCGGGTGCCCACTCTCATCGCGGTGGGCCGCGAGGACAAGGTCACGCCGCTTGCGCAGCACGAGGAGATGGCGCGGCGCATTCCGGCCGCCGAGCTCGTCGTATTCGAGCATTGCGGCCACCTCGCGCCGTTGGAGGCGCCGCAAGAGCTCGCACAAGCGCTCACGAAGTGGATGACGCATTAAAAACTAAAAAGACAGGACCAAAGGAGACATAACAATGATTCGAGAAGTCCGCATCGCGGCGGTTGCCGCGATCCTCGCAAGCGCGACCGTTGGCGCACAGGAATTCCCCGTCAAGCCGATCAGGATGATCTCGCCGTTCCCCGCGGGTAACGTCAACGAGATCGTCGTGCGCACGGTGGGCGACCGGTTCAAGGAGACGACCGGCCAGCCGTTCGTCTACGAGTACAAGCCCGGCGGCGCCGGCGTGATCGCTGCGCAAACGCTGATGGCCGCGCCTCCCGACGGCTACACGATCCTGCTTTCGACCTCGGGAATGACGTCGATCAACCCGCATGCGTTCGCCAAGCTGCCCTACGACCCCCCAAAGGATTTCGCGCCGATCACCGCAGCGATCCGCACGCAGCTGGTTTTTGTCGCGCACCCCACGACACCCGGCAACTCGCTGGCGGAATTCATCGCCTACGCAAAAGCCAATCCAGGCAAGACCAACTTCGCCTCCTTTACCGCCGGCAACCCGTCGCACTTCGCCGGCGTGATCCTGAACCAGTTGGCCGGGATAGACATGCTTCACGTGGCTTACAAAGGCACGCCGCCTGCGGTGCAAGACCTGCTCGGCGGCCAGGTGATGACCGCCTTCGTGCCGATCATCTCGGCCAAGCCGCATGTCGAGGCCGGCAAGATGAAGGCCTATGCGCTGACCGGTGCGCGCTCGCCGCTGATGCCGAACCTGGCGACTTTCAAGGAACTCGGCTACCCGCAGATGGAGATCTACGCCTGGACCGGCTTCCTTGCGCCTGCCGGGACACCGCCGGCCATTGTGCAAAGGCTCAACCGCGAGTTCACCGCCGCGCTCAAGCTGCCCGACGCGCAGGCCAAGCTTCGCGCAATCGACCTCGAGCCGATCCCGAATTCGCCGGAGGAATTCGCCGCGATGATGAAGGCGGACACCGAGCGCTGGCGGGACACGGTGAAGGCCTCGGGCTTTAAATCGGATTAGATCAAGTCAGGAGCACACCATGAAACTCGCCGACCTGCCCTCGCACGACATCCCCGGGCTCAGCGGCCCGAACGCGCCGATCGACAAGGAGGTCTTCCTCGAGAACCTCGAAGTCATCGGCGAAATGCCGAAGGACCTCAACGGCATCCATGTGCGGAACGGCCCGAACCCGTGGTTCCCGCCGGACTGGCGTTACCACGTGTACGACGGCGACGGCATGCTGCACGCGGCGTACTTCGACAACGGCAAGGTCAGCTACCGCAACCGCTGGATCCGCACGACCAGCCTGGCCGAGGAGATCGAGGCCGGCAAGCCCCTATGGCGCGGCCTCAAGGAGCCGCCGCGCCGCGACCGCCCGGACGAGCCGCAGAAGAACAACTCGAACACCGACGTCAAGTTCCACGCAGGCAAACTGCTCACGATGTTCTACCTCACCGGCAAGCCGTACCACCTCGACATCCATACGCTCGAGACGATCGGCAAGGCCGACTACGACGGCGCGTTCGAGAAAATATCTGCGCATTCGAGACCCGACGAGAACACCGGCGAGCTGCTCTTTTTCGACTACGACAAGAAACCGCCGTACATGACCTACGGCGTGATCGGCGCCGACGGCAAGCTCAAGCACAAGATCGACATCGACCTGCCCGGCCCGCGCCTGCCGCACGACATGGCGATCACCGAGCACTACACGATCCTGCACGATTTCCCGCTGCATCCCGATCCGGAGGCGCTGCAGGCCGGGCGGCACAAGCTGGTTTTCCACCCGGACAAGCCTTCGCGTTTCGGCATCGTGCCTCGCTATGGCAAAGCAAGTGAGCTGCGATGGTTCGAGGCGAGCGCGACCTACATGCTGCACGCGGTGAATGCGTGGGAGGAAGGCGAAGAAATTGTGATGATCGGCACGCCCTACCGCATCCACAAAAGCGAAGACGGCAAGCCCGACGTGAAGCGCCTGATCCAGACGATCCGGTACCGGCGGCGCGATTTCCTGCTCAAGGAATACCGCTTCAACCTGAAGACAGGCAAGACCACCGAGCGCGTGATCGACGACGTGCTGAACACCGAATTCCCGGTCATCAATTCCGCCTACCAGGGCCGCAAGAACCGCTGGACCTACAACATCATCTTCCCGCAGGGCGGCGAGGAAGAGCCGCGCTTCACCGGGCTGGTCAAGTACGACCTCGAGACCGGCGGCTACCAGGCCTGGAGCGAAGGCCCTGACTTCTACTACAACGAGTCGGGCTTCGCGCCTGCCGACAACCCGAAGTCGGAAGACGACGGCTACCTCGTCACCTTCGTGTGGAACCCGCGCGAAGTGCGCTCCGAGATCCAGGTCTTCAATTGCCGCGGCACCGAGTTCGGCCGCGGCCCGATCGCGCGGGTGCTATTGCCCCAGCGTGTGCCGAACGGGTTCCATGCGACTTACGTCAGCGCAGCGCGGCTGAAGAGCGGAAAGTAACCGTCCCCAGCGCAATGCCGCCGAGGATCAACGCCATCGCAGCGAGCAGCGCCAGGCTGAGCGGCTCGTCCAGGATCAGGACCGCGCTGAGCACCCCGACCACCGGCGTCGCGAGGACGCCGAGCGAAGTGGTGACCGCCGGCAGGCTCCGGTTGACCATCGCCATCGCCCAGTAGGCGAGCGCGACCCCGAAAATGCCGCCGTAGCCGAACAGCAGCACGGTCTGCGCGTCCCAGGCGATGTGCGGCACGCCTTCGAAGGCAAGCGCAAGCACGAGCAGCACGCAAGTCGCGAGCAGCACTTCCCAGAACACCAGCTGGTACGGCGTGGAGATCCATGTGTGCTTGCGGATGTGCACGATGCTGATCGCCCAGCAGAAAGCCGCGAGCAGCAACAGGCCGTTGCCGAGCAACGCGCGCTTGTCGGACCAGTCGAATGCCATCGGGTTGAACATCAGAGCAAGCCCGCACAGGCCCATCGCAACGCCGGCGGCGCGTGCCGGCGTGAGCCGCTCGCCGAGGAACAGCATCGCCCCCGGGATGACCCACAGGGGGGTAGTGAACCCGAGGACGATCGAGCGGCCGGCGGGTACCGTCTGCAAGCCAATCCCCATCAGGACGGCGAAGCCGGTCATGTGCAGGAGCGCAATGTTGGCCACGACCGGCAGGTCGCCGCGCCGCGGCAGGCGCAAGTCGCCGGTCGCCAGCGTGAGGACGAAGAGGACGACCAGCGCTATCACCGAGCGGGTCGCGGTCATCCACAGCGGCGACACGGTTTGCACGAGGAGCTTGGTGACCGTCCAGTTGAACCCCCAGCACAGGATCACCACCGCGAAGAGGGCCAGCGCCGCGCCGCGCGTCAGGGTCGGGCTCAACTCATCACCAACCCGCCCTCGACATTGAAGGACTGCCCGGTGATGTAGTCCGAGCCCGGGCCGGCGAGGAACACCGCCATGCCGGTCAAATCCTCCGGCGTCTGCGGCCGTCCCATCGGGATGCCGCGGATCCGGTCCGCCCACGCGGCCCCGGTCGGGCGGCCGTCGATGGCCGTCCATTCGCGGTCGATCGTGCGCCACATCTCGGTATCCACGACGCCGGGGCAGATGGCGTTGACGGTGATCTCCGGCGCAAGCGCGGACGCGGCCGATTGCGTAATGCTTATTGCCGCAGCCTTGCTTGCGGCGTAGCCCGCGAACATCGGGCGCCCGATGCGCCCGCCGATCGACGCGATGTTGATGATCTTGCCGCGCAATCCCGGTCTCCGTGATAGTTGCGCCTGCATCTGGCGCGCGCCGGCCTGCAGCGCGAAAAACAGCCCGCGAGCATTGACGTTGTTGTTGTAGTCCCAGTCCTCCGGCGTCAAGTCGAGCAATCGCGCGACACGGATGACGCCTGCATTATTGACCAGCACATCGAGCCGCCCGAACCTCTCGACGGTCCGGGCGACCATCGCGGCGCTCTCCTCGGGCCGGCCGATGTCGGTGAGGCAGGCGTCCGCGCTTCCGCCGGCGGCGCGGATCTCGGCGGCACCCGCCTGCGCGCCTGCGAGGTCGATGTCGGCAATCATCACCTCGGCCCCGGCCTGCCCGTAGCGCAGCGCAATCGCGCGGCCGATGCCCCGCGCGCCGCCGGTCACGAGCGCGACCGAGCCTTTCAGGGTTTCCATTCCATTGCCTCCGTAATCCTGTGTAAGGTAGCCTGCACTACGGATCGGGGGAGACACAAGAAAATGTTCGGAAAATTCGTCGGGAAATGGCTGGTGGCGGCCGCAATCGGCCTTTGCGTATCGATGCCGGTCCATGCGCAGCAGAAGGCCTTGCGCGTTCTGGTCGGTTTCCCAGCGGGCCAGACAACCGACATCGTCGCCCGCATCATTGCCGAGCGGCTGGCGGTTGCGCTCGGCTACCCGGTCATCGTCGAGAACCGCCCCGGGCAGGGCGGCAGCCTGGCACTCGGCCTCCTGGCAAAATCGCCGCCCGACGGCAGCGTGATGACGATTTCGGCGCTCGCCTCCTACGTGGCGAATCCACACCTGTACAAGAGTGTCCCGTACAACACGCTCAAGGATTTCGACCCGGTCGCGCTGATCCTCGACATCCCGATCGTGATGGTCACGCACCCTTCGGTCCCGGCGGCGACGGTGGCCGAGCTCGTCAAGTACGCCAGGGAGAACCCGGACAAGCTCACCCATTCGTCCTCCGGCAATGGGACGATCTCCCACCTCGCCATGGAAGACTTCAAGCGGCGCTCGGGGATCAGGATGGTGCATGTGCCTTATCCGGGCAGCCAGAAGGCGATGCTCGACCTGATGGCCGGCAACGTGCAGGTGGCGCTGGATGCGGTAGCGGTGACACAAACGCATGTCCAGGCCGGCAAGATGCGGCTGCTGGCGATCGCGGCAGGCAAGCGCATGGCCGCCTACCCCGACACACCGACGATCGCCGAGCTCGGCTATCCCGGGTTCGAGGCTTCGGCGTGGGTCGGCGCCGCGCTGCCGGCCGGCTCGCCGCCGGAGCTGCGCGAGCGCCTCAGCACCGAGATCGTCCGCATCGCGCGCTCGCCGGAGTTCGAGCAGCGCATGACGGCGCTCGGCATGGTGACCCGTCCGATGGGATCGGCAGAATTCGGTGGCTACCTGAAGACCGAATACGAGCGCTGGGGAAAGATCGTGCGCGACAGCGGCGCGCGCGTGGAATAGCCCGGTACTTGCGCGCTACTTGACGCCGAGGCTCGCCAGCGCCGCGGCGCGCCGATCCTGTCCGGTCTTCTTCACGGCGGTATAGAGGCTGCCGCCGTGGCTGTCCATCGCCACGAGCAGCGGACCGAACCCCTTTACGCGAAACTTCCAGAGCGATTCCGGATTGAGGTCGTCCATGTCGACGTCTTCGATCGACTCGATCCAGGTCGTCTCCAGCGCCGCGGTGCCGCCGATGATCGCGAGATACACGCCGCCCAGGTCCGCAAACGCCGCGGCCGAGCCTTCGCGCAGTCCGCCTTTGCCGATGACGATACGCACGCCGTAGTCGGTCATCAATGGGCGAGTGAACCGTTCCATTCGGTCGCTTGTGGTCGTGCCGACGCACACCGGCGCATAACCTGCCGGATGCTCTGGACTCTTCTCGACCTTCTTCACGTTCGGCGCGGTATGAATTACCGCATGGCCCTTGAGGTCGAAGCGCGCCTTGCGGCCCCGGTCGAACATATGGATCTGGGTGGCATCGCGGATGCCGAAGAGCGTCCCGTTTAGCGTGACCGTGTCGTTGACGCGGAGCTTTCTCGCGTCCTCCTCGCTGACCGGCATGTTGAAGTCGTAGTGCGCCACGTCAGCCTCCCAGCAAGGACTTCTTGAGGTCGCCGGACACCGGATTGTCGCCGAGCCAGATCCTGAGCAGCGCGCGATAGAAGTCCTCGCCGGGAATCGGCTTGCCGCGCGGCTGCCCGGCGATCGTGACCTGCGTGCCGGTGCCCGGCAGCCAGTCGAGGTCGATGGCCATGCCGGTCTTCGCTTCCTTGATCTCGTTCATGAAGCCGATGAGGACCGCCATTCGCGGCGCAAGCGCCTTCATCTCGGTCTCGGTGTGGTTGTCCTTGAGGCCGTCGTTTAGCGCACCGCCAAAGTCGGCTGCATCGACATCGCGCAGCATGCGCAGGTGCGCGCGCTTGGCGCCGGGGGCCGCAATGATGGCTGCCGGCGTGGATTGCCTGTCCTGCAGGTACAGGCCCATCGCGTAGACCTTGAAGATCGCCCGGCTGCGCAAGCCCGCGCCGTTGAGCTTGAGGTCGCTGCCGGCGACGCGCGCCGTTTCGTCGATCTTCACCCCGGCGACTTCGGCCGCCTGCAACGAGCCGGCCGCGCACAGCAGGACTGCGGCAAGCAGGCTTCTCATCTCAGTACCCATATTCGATGCCTTTCGGCGTAAACGTCGCGCGGGCGCGGCGCGCCGAATGGCACTGCATGTTGACCGCCACCGGGTTCATCGTGATATGCGTCGCCGCGGTCTCGACGTGCACCGCGAACGAGGTCGAGTCGCCGCCGAGGCCCTGCGGGCCGACGCCGAGCTGGTTGACCGCGGCCGTCAGCGCCTCTTCGAGCTTCGCGCCTTCCCGGTCGCTGCACTTGGAGCCGAGCGGACGCGTGGCCGCGACCTTCGACAGGTGCACGCACAGGTCAGCCGTGCCGCCGACGCCCACGCCCACGATCGTTGGCGGGCAGGTCTTGCCGCCCGCTTCAAGAACGCAATCGATGACGAAAGTCTTAATCGCGTCCACGCCGTCGGCGGGAATAGCCATCTTGAGGAAGGAATTGTTCTCCGAGCCGGACCCCTTGGGGATCATCTCGATCTCGAGCGTCTCGGCCTTGTCGGTGTAATCGAAGTGCAACACCGGCACGTGGCGCCCCGACGAGGTGTGCTCGTTCTTGCGCGTGACCGGGTGCACGACCGACGAGCGCAGCGGATGTTCCTTGGTCGCTCGCGCGCAGCCCTTGCGGATCGCCTCCTTGATCGCCGCGCCGTCGATCTCCACGCCGCGCCCGATCCACACGTTGTAGATCGGGATGCCGGTGTCCTGGCAGAGCAGGTTGTCGGTGTCTTCCGCGACGGTGATGTTCCGGATCATCGTGCCGAGCACGCTTTGCGCGGTCGCGTCGGTTTCGCGCTTCGCCAGCCCCTCGAAGCCAAGCTTGATGTCCGGCGGCAAATGCTTGAGGGCCCGGATATACAGTTCCTTGGCGGCCTCCTCGACCTCGATCGCGTCGACTTTCACTTGACTGAGATATTACGTTCGCGCACAACCTTGGCCCACATCGCAGTTTCCTGCTTCATGGCCCTGCCGAACTCGTCGGGCGAATTGCCCACCGGCGCCATGCCCTGCGCGAAAAAGCGCGCCTTCATCTCGGTCGAATCGAGCGCCGTCCTGGTGTCCCGGTAAACCTTGTCGACGATCTCCCTGGGCGTACCGGTCGGCGCCACGATCCCGAACCAGCCGGTGTTCTCGAAGCCGGGAAGCGTCTTCGCAATCGGCGGGACGCCGGGCAGTTGCGGCACCTCGGCCTTGCTCGTCACGCCCAGCGCGCGCAGCTTGCCGCTGCTGACGTGGCTGAGCGCCGCCGCCAGGTTGGTGACCAGGAAAGTCGTCTCGCCGCCGACCAAGCCGACCAGCGAAGGGCCTTCACCCTTGTAGGGCACCGAGATCGCATTAAGTTTCGCGGTATTGACGAAGTTCTCCGCGGCGAGATGGGTCTGTGACCCTATTCCCGCGTGGCCGAAGGTGAACTTGCCCGGATTGGCCTTGCCGGCGTCGATCAGGTCCTTCACCGTCTTGTAGGGCGTGCTGGCATTCACCACGAGGACCTGCGGCCCACTCACCACGTTGGTGACAGGCACGAAGTCCTTCTCCGGGTCGTAGCTCATCTTGGCGTAGATGTGCTGGTTGGCCGTGACCACCGAGCCCGACGGGAAGAAGAGCGTGTAGCCGTCCGGGGCTGCCCGAGCGGCCTCGGCCGCACCGACACCGCCACCGGCGCCGCCGCGATTCTCGATCACGACACTCTGGCCCCACATTTCGCTGAGTTTCTGGCCGATCAGGCGGGCCGAGATGTCGGTGGCGCCGCCGGGCGGGAACGGCACGATGAACTTCACCGGCTTCGAGGGCCAGGGCTGCGCTTGCGCCGCTGCGGCGAATGCCATGCCGGCGAGCAGCATGGCGAGGTTGCGGAATTTCATTTGGAATCTCCTTGGATTTTCTGGGGCTGGCGCTGTCGCTGTCGGCGGCCGGCTCCCTTGGATTTTACAGTGCCAATGCAAACGCAAGCCCGGCGACAAGCGCCACACCGCCGGCCACCGCCGCGAGCGACTTCTGCCAGTCGCGCCACGGCAGGAATTCGAGCGCAAGCAAGCGCAGCCCGCCGGTGAGATGTGCCGCGAGCAGCAGCACGAGGCCCCATTCGGCAAATTTCACCAGCGGCGAATCGGTCCAGCGCAGGAAACCTTCGAGGTACGCGGCACCCTGCAGCGCGTGGCCCAGCGCCCAGAAATGCACAGGCAGGAACAGCGCGAGCGCGAGACCCGAGAACCGATGCACGACGAACGCCCAGAACGCCGGATGGTTCTTCGAGCGAATGTCGTTTTTCATGTAAACACCGCGAACACTGCACGCAGGCCCATGAAGGCCAGGCCGATCGCAAATGCCAGCAGCGCCCAATCGCGCGCGGGACTGCGCCAGGCAAACCATTCGGTGAGGATTGCGCGCAGGCCGATCGGCGCATGCACCGCGACCGCGAGCACGAACACCGTGTAGAAACCGAGCCAGCCGAAATTGCCGCGCGTGCGCGAAAGAATCTCGGCGCCAGTGAGGCCGCCGCGCACTGCATAGATGATGGTGCAGAGATGCACGACGACGCAGAGCGCAAGCACCGCGGCGCTTGCGCGCTGGCCGATCCAGAGCCAGGCCTGGGTGCGGGCGTTCATTTCAAAGCTCGCCCTTGAGCGCGGCCTTCAGCACCGCGCGCTTGAGCCCGGCGATGCCCGCCGTCGGCGAAATCTGCTTCGGACAGCGCTCGGTGCAGCTCATGTGCGTATGGCAAGAATGGCAGCCGGCATCACCCGCCACTGCGCGCAGGCGCTCGCCCTTGGCCGCATCGCGAACGTCCTGCTCGAGCGTCCAGGCGCGATTCAACGCCGCCGGGCCGAGATACTCCGGGTTCCACGAGACGACATCGCACGAGCTATAGCAAACCCCGCAACCGATGCATTCGATGCCGGCATCGACCTGCTGGCGCTCGGCCGACTCCGGCGCGACGCGCTCGAATTCCTCGTGGCGAGTGCGGCTGCCGGTGAACTGTCCCTTGGCCTTGGCCCACTTGTTGAAGAACTCGCGCATGTCGGTGACCAGGTCGCGGATCACCGGGAGGTTGTGCAACGGGCCGATTTCCAGCTTGTTGTCGTCCGCGACCTTGGCGACGTGCGTGCGGCAGGTCCAGCGCGACACGCCGTTGACGGTCATCGCGCACGAGCCGCACATCCCCACCCGGCACGCGAACCGGTAGGCAAGCGACGGATCGAGCTTGCGCTGGACGTAGGTGACCACGTCCAGCACCGTCTGGCTCTCTTCGCGCGGCACCTCGTATTCGCTGAAGTTGCCGGTTTCAGCGCCGCGCCAGATCCGAACCCTGAGCGGGCTCATGCTTGCTGCTTAAGCGGACTCGTACAGCCGCGTAAGCACGAATTGCCGCTGGCCCAGCGCTTCGGCCGCCGTGAGGCGCCCGTTGGCCGTGCGGAACATGCAGTCGAGCAGCGCATCACCCGCCTGGTCCGGCGTCATTTCCTTGCGCAGCAGGCCCGACACGTCGACGTCGATATGCTCGGACATCGTGCGCACCGTGCGCGGGTTCGCGCAGAGCTTGATCACCGGCAGGATCGGGTTGCCGACGACGTTGCCCTGTCCCGTCGGGAAGAAGTGCACCGTGTAGCCGGAGGCCGCGCAGAGCGTGACCATCTCGGCCGCGGCCGAGGACGAGTCCATGAACCACAGGCCGGGACCGGTGGGCTTCTCGGCCTTGTCGAGCACGCCGTCGATCATGCATTTCTTGCCGATCTTCTGGATGTTGCCCAGCGCCTTCTCTTCGATCGTCGTGAGGCCGCCGGCGATGTTGCCCTTGGTCGGCTGCGAGTCCGAGAGGTCGCTCGTCTTGTGCTTGTCGATGATCGCCTGGAAGCGGTCGAACATGAATTGGAACTTCTTGCGGATCTCATCCGTGCGGCAGCGGGCCGCGACGAGGTGCTCGCCGCCGGTGAGCTCGGTCGTCTCGCCGAAGACCAGCGTGGTCTTGTGCGGGTAGAGCTTGTCGAACGCATTGCCCACGGTGGGGTTCGCGCCGCAGCCGGACGTCGTGTCCGACTCGCCGCACTTGGTCGAGATCCACAGGTCCGACAGCGGGCGCTCTTCGCGGCGCAATTCGGAAGCGTATTGCACGAACTCCTTGGCTTTCTTGGAGGCGCGCATGATCGTGTCGTGGTCGCCGTGCATCTCGATGCCGAAATAAGCGACTGGCTTGCCCGTCTCTGCAATCGCGTCGGCGATCTTCTTCGACCAGCCGTCCTCGATGCCGATCACGACCACGGCCGCGACGTTCGGGTTCGCGCCGGTGCCGATCAACGTCTGGAAGTGGAGCTCGAGGTCCGCGCCGAACTGGAGTCGCCCATAGGGGTGCGGGATCGCCATCACGCCCTTGATGTTGTGGGCGACGGCTTCGCAGGCCGCGTTCGAAAGATCGTCGACCGGCAGGATGATCACATGGTTGCGCACGCCGATGCGGCCGTTCTCGCGCTTGTAGCCCCAGAAGGTGGCTTTCGAAAGGTCCATTGCCATGTTCTCTGCTCCTACCAGCGTTTCGTTTTGATGTTGTGGACGTGCGCGTGCGCACCCTTGGGAATCGGCGCCACGACCTTGCCGATGTCCACGCCGTACTTGATCACGGTGTCGCCGGCCTTGTAATCGCGCAGCGAAACCTTGTGGCCGATGGGGATGTCGTTCTTCGCCTCGACCTTGATTTCCTTGTCCTGGTCCATGATCCAGCCGGTCATCGTCTGGCCGGTCTTGATCCCCTCGACTACGACAACGCCGACGCCGTCTTCCTCGTCGTGCACCACGAAATGAATCATTGCGGCTCTCCGCTTGGATTGGGTAAAGAGGGCGCAGTCTAGAACGGCGGCGCGGGTGAAGTCAACTATATGACCTGAATGAATCGCATGGTAGATTGGCCCGATGAACCAGGCCGCTTTTCTCCCATCCGCGACGCACATTCCCCCCGACGGTACCCAGCCGCTTTACCGCGAAGTGAAGCGCCTGCTTACGCAAAGCCTCATCGAGGGCGAGTGGGAGGCCGGCGGCGCGCTGCCCTCCGAAACCAAGCTCGCGGAGCGGTTCAACGTCTCGATCGGCACGCTGCGGAAGGCGATCGACGAGCTGGTCGCCGAGCGGGTGGTCACGCGGCACCAGGGCCGCGGCACGTTCGTGGCGACGCACAACGCGAACCGGCTGATGTTCCATTTCTTCCATATAGTGAAAAAGGGCGGTGTCGGTCAGGATGGCGGGAAGGAATACCCGACCACGCGAACGCTCGCCTTCAAGCGCGGCAAGGGCACGGCCGAGGAATCGCGCAAGCTTGGGCTTGCCGGCGGCGCGCCGGTCCTGCGGATCCGCAACGTGCTTTCACTCGGCGACCGCCCGGTCATCCTCGATGACATCGTCGTGCCGCAGGCGCTTTTCGCCGACCTCACCGAAAAAATCTTCACCGCGCGCGACAACACCATCTACCACCTCTACCAGACGCGCTACGGCATCAACGTGCTGCGCTCCTCCGAGCGGTTGTCGGCCACGCTCGCCGGTGCCGATGCGGCGAAGCTGCTCAAAGTAAAGACCGGCGCGCCGCTGCTCGCGATCAACCGTACCGCCCTTTCCTACCGAGACACGCCGGTGGAGTTGCGCCGCAGCCTCGTCAATACTGCGGGCCACGAATACGCCAGCGATCTCGGCCGGGAAGAGCGCCGCTGAGATACGCCTAGCGGGGGCCGTCTTCCGCCGGCAGCCGGATCGGCCCCTGCAGTTCCGGGTGACGCCCTGCTTTATCCGCATAGAAGGCGCGAATGCGATCCATGTCCGCATGCAGGTCGCCGCTTGCGGCGATCGGCGCGCCGATGCCGCCTTCCCTCCGCGCGTAGTCGAGGTATCCCATCGCGATCGGCACACCCGCCGTGAGGGCGACGTAGTAGAACCCGCTTTTCCAGTGTGGCGAGAGGGACCGCGTGCCCTCGGGGGGCATCGCAAGCACGAGCGACGTGCGCGCCGCTAACTGCCCCGCGAGTTGCTCCACCATACTGGAGGCGGTGGAGCGATCGACTGGAATGCCGCCAAGCCGGCGCATCAGCCGGCCGAACGGCGGTATGAACAGCGTGTGCTTGCCTACCCAGGCAGGCCACACGCCGAGCGCCATGCCGCAGAGGAGCATCAGGGGGAAATCCCAGTTGCTCGTGTGCGGGGCAGCGATCAGGACGAACTTAGATTCCGAGGGGCGCTCGCCGATCGCGCGCCAGCCCACCACAGCGAGACACGCGCGCCCGATCCAAGCGACAAGCGTGCCGATTCCCATTCTCGCCGCGCCCCCGTGTTTAAATCGAAGCCGATTCTAGGGGAGAAAGGCATGCCAAAAATGCAAATCCGCCGCATCGGCCTCATGAGTCCCGGCGACATGGGACAGGCGGTGGCGATTCGCCTGAAGGAGCTTGGCTTCGAGATCCGCACTGCGCTCGCCGGGCGCAGCGACCGC
>JANMDK010000237.1:0-9674 GCA_031376265.1 Pseudomonadota bacterium | reverse complement strand
CCGGCCCCAAAGTCACCGTCTCGGCCGTGACCCAGGTCGCGCCGACGCTGCCGCAGTACACCAAGGTAGATATCCCGCTATTGCGCGAGAACGCCGTCAAGGCCAGCGGCGGGCGCGTCGAGTTCAACCTTAAGAGCTGGCCGGAGATGAGCGTGCAAGGGCCGGAGGTGATCCGCCTGGTGCGCTCGGGGCAGGTGGACCTCGGCGCCGCGCCGCTGACGACCGTTTCGGGCGACGTGCCGTTCCTCGACGGCATCGACCTCGCAGGGCTCGCGCCCGAGCTCGACCAGGCGCGCAGGATCGCCAACGCGCTGCTGCCGATTGCAAACAAGGAGCTCGAAAAGATCGGCGTCAAGCTGGTCGGCACCTACCCGTTCCCGGCGCAGGTGTTTTTCTGCAAGAAGCCGATCGCGGGCCTGGCCGACCTCAAGGGCCTCAAGGTGCGCACCAACGGGCCCTCCGCCTCGGACCTCGTGAGCTTCCTCGGCGGCCAGCCCGCCGCGATTGCCTTCGGCGAGGTCTACACGGCCCTCGAGCGCGGCACCGTCGACTGCGCGATCACCGGTACCGGCAGCGGCAACGGCGTCAAGTGGTACGAAGTCACGACGCACCTCTACACGCTGTCCACGGCGTGGTCGACTTCGGGCTACTTCGTCAACCTGGCGTGGTGGAACAAGCTCGACCCGGCCGTGCGCGGGTTCCTCGAGAAGACCATGGCCGGGGTGGAGGAGGCGCAATGGAAGCTGGGCGCCGAAATCACGCAGGACGGCATCGACTGCAACATCGGCAACGCGGCCGGCTGCAAGAGCTACACGCTGGTGAAGACCAAGCCGATGGTCCAGGTCAAGGCGACCGACGCCGACCGCGCCAAGCTGCGCGAGGCGCTCACCGCCACGGTGCTGCCCGGCTGGGTGAAGCGCTGCGGCGCGCGCTGCGGCGACATCTACAACCAGGCGATCGCCCCGATCTCCGGCGTCAAGTACGCGCCTTAAGCCACCTCACCGGAGATCTTCATGCTGCGTTCCTTCGTCCTCACCGCGCTCGCGCTTGCCCTCACGGGCGCGAACGCCCAATCGCTTCCGCCCGGCCCCAAGATCACGATCTCGGCGGTCACCCAGCTTTCGCCCGCGCTGCCCCAGTACAGCAAGGTCGACGTGCCGATGCTTCGCGAGCAGATGCCGGCCGCGAGCAACGGCAGGATCGAATTCAACCTCAAGAGCTATCCCGAGATGAACGTGCAGGGGCCGGAGGTGATCCGGCTGGTGCGCTCGGGCCAGGTAGACATTGCCGGCGCGCCGCTCACCACGGTGTCCGGCGACGTGCCGCTGCTCGACGGGTTCGACCTGCCCGGACTGCACAACAGCATGGAAGCCGTGAGGAAGACCGGGCTCGCAATGATGGGCGCGGCAAATCGCGACCTCGAAAAGCTCGGCGTGAAGATCATCGCCACCAGCCCTTTCCCGGCGCAGGTGTTCTTCTGCAAGCGGCCGGTCTCGGGCATCGCCGACCTCAAGGGCCGCAAGATCCGCGTGGCCGGGCCTTCGCAGGGCGATTTCCTCAACGCGCTCGGCGCGCAGCCCGTGGCAATCGCGTTCGGCGAGGTCTACACGGCGCTCGAGCGCGGCACGGTGGACTGTGCGGTCACCGGCACCGGCACAGGCAACGCGCAGAAGTGGTTCGAAGTTGCCGGTCACCTCTACACGCTCGTCGCCTCATGGGGCATCTCCGGCTACATGGTGAACCTTGCGTGGTGGGGGAAGCTCGACCCGCAGGTGCGCGCTTTCCTCGAAAACTATTTCGCCAAGGTCGAAGAGGTGCAGTGGAAGCTCGGCTCGGAGCTCACGCAGGACGGCATCGAGTGCAACATCGGCAACGCCGCCGGCTGCAAGATCTTCACGCTGCTCTCCGACAAGAAAATGACGCTGCTCAAGCCCACCGACGCCGACAATGCGCGCGCCCGCCAGGTGCTCACCGACGTGGTGCTGCCCAACTGGGTGAAGCGCTGCGGTGCGCGCTGCGGCGACATCTTCAACGAAACCGCGGCGCCGCTGACCGGCGTGCGGTACCGGCCCAACTAGGCGGCAGGCAACAGTGCCGACCGCCGCCCTGCTGACCGTCGTCGGCAGGGCGAATCGCCTGATCGACGTCCTTGCGCGGGGAATGAACCGCTGCGCGGGCTGGATGTTCGTGCTGTGCGCGTTCTTCATCACCTTCGACGTGCTCGCGCGCAAGTTCCTCGGCTTTTCCTCGCAATCGACCACCGAGCTTTCGGGCTACTTCCTCGGCGTCGGCATCGCGTGGGGCCTGGCCGGTGCGCTCGAGGCGCGCACGCATGTGCGCATCGACATCCTGATCCAGAAGGTGCCGCCGAAATACCGCGGGTACCTGCACTGGGTCGCGCTCGCGCTGCTGGCGGTGTTTGCCGGCTTCCTCGTCTACGGCGCGTGGCACACCACCATGGAGTCCTGGGACTTCAAGGCCACCGACAACAGCCTGCTCAAGACCCCGCTGATCATCCCGCAGGGCCTCTGGCTCATCGGCATCGGCGTGTTCGGCGTAATGGCGGTGCTGCGGGTCGTGGAGGTGACTTTGCTGCTGCCTAAGGGGGACATCGACGCGATCGAGCACCTCACCGGGCCGCGCACCTATGTCGAGGAAGCCGAGGAGGCGCTGGAGGCCATCGGGTCTGCGCAGCACTTGGTCGAAAAAGGCAGCGACAAGCCCGGGCAAAAACCTGGCGCGCCCGCATGATCGCGGTCCTCTTCCTCGTCGTGCTGCTCGTGGTCTCCATGGCCGCGGTGCTTTTCGGCGGCGGCTCGGTCGCGGAATTGCCGCTCGCCCAGATCCTCGTGCTGATCGCGCTCTTCTGCCTTTTCTTCGGCGCCGGCATCTACATCGCCGCGGCGCTCGGCATCCTCGGGATCATCGCCGGCTTCGCCTTCTCCACCCGGCCGTTCTGGGATTTCATCGGCCAGATGGTGTGGGGACCGACCACCAACTTCGTGCTCGTCGCCGTGCCGCTCTTCCTGCTCATGGGCGAGATCATGTTGCGCGCCGGCCTCTCGGACAAGCTCTACAAGTCGCTCAACCTGTGGTTCCAGCGCGTGCCTGGCGGGCTGCTCCACACCAACATTGCGTCGTGCAGCGTGTTCTCCGCGATCTCCGGGTCGAGCGTGGCAACGGCCGCCACCATGGGCGCTGTCGCGCTTCCGTACTTCAAGACCACCGCGTATTCGCCGTCGATGGTGCTCGGGTCGCTGGCCGCCGGCGGCGCGCTTGGCAACCTGATCCCGCCGGGCATCACTTTCATCGTCTACGGCCTGATCACCGAGACGTCGGTCGGCAAGCTGTATCTAGCCGCGGTGGGCCCAAGTATCCTCGTGGTGGTCCTCTTTACGGCGGTGATCCTGGTGCATGGCCTGCGCAATCCATTGCCGCAGCCGGAGAAGATCCCGCTTTCGGTGAAGCTCAAGGGGCTCGTGGATCTCATTCCCACGGTGATCCTGATCCTCATCGTCCTCGGCACGATCTACACCGGCCTTGCGACGCCGACCGAATCCGCGGCGCTGGGGGTCGTGGCTTCGATCGTGTTCGCGGCAATCTCGGGGCGCTTTTCGTGGAAGATGCTGAACGAGTCGGCCGAGGCCACGGCGCGCACCACGGCCTTCGTCGGGCTGATCCTGTGCGGCGCCTACGTGCTCAACTACATCTTCGGCAGCCTCGGCGTGCCGCAGGCGCTGGCGAAATTCGTCTCGTCGCTGCCGGTGCCGCCGTGGGTGATCATGGCGCTGATCATCGGCTTCTATCTCGCGCTCGGCACGTTCATGGAAGGCTTCTCGATGATCGTGACCACGATCCCGGTGATCTTCCCGGTGGTCAAGGCGCTCGGCTACGACCCGATCTGGTTCGGCGTCATCGTCACCATGCTGGTCGAGATCGCCTTGATCAGCCCGCCCGACGGCACGGTCCTTTACGTTCTGCAGGGCATGCGCGGCACGCCGGGGCCGATTACCGACGTGTTCCGCGGCGTAATTCCTTTCATGGTGGTTTACGTATTGGCGATAATCATCCTGATGCTGGTGCCCGAGCTTGCCTTGTGGCTGCCGCGAGTCTCACAATAGGGTTATTACGATGTCCAAGAACACCGCTAAGAACACGGCTCGCCTGCGCCGCTACATCCAGGACATGACGCGCCTGGTCGAGGCGCATGGCGAAGACGAAGCCCGCATGCTTTCCGAAGGCGAGGCACTCCTCAAGGGCCTCATCGCCAATGACGACTGGCTGCCCGACGAATTCGCGATTCCCTCCACCGAGTCCTATCGCCAGTACCTGCTGCATTGCGACCCGCTGGAGCGCTTTAGCGTCGTGAGCTTCGTGTGGGGCCCGGGCCAGAAGACGCCGGTGCATGACCACACCGTCTGGGGCCTCGTCGGCGTGATGCGCGGGGCGGAGCTCTGCGAGGAGTTCAACGGCGCTGCCGCGGGCAAGCCTTTCCACGCGAGCGGCAAGCACCGAATCGAGCCCGGCGAGATCGACCGCCTTTCGCCCACCGTCGGCGACATCCATGTCGTCTCGAACGCATTTTCCGACCGCGCATCTGTCAGCATCCACGTGTATGGCGCCAACATCGGCGCGGTGCGCCGCCATGTCTTCGACCCGGCCAGCGGCGCGCCGCGCGAATTCATTTCCGGATACCACAACTCGGTGATGCCGAACCTGTGGGACTGCTCGCAGGAGGCGCGATGAGCTCACCGTCTGCGATGCGCGCGGCGGGCGGCGCGCCCGGCTCGTCGAATTCGTCGGGCTCGTCGCCGTCCAACGGCGGAAAATGGTTCCGCTTCGACAATACCTTCGCCAGGCTTCCGGCGGAGTTCTTCACGCGCCTGCAGCCCACGCCGCTGCCGGATCCGTACCTGGTGGCTTTCAATCCAACGGCCGCCGCGCTGATCGGGCTCGACCCGGCCTTCGCCGGCAAGCCGGAGTTCATCGAGATCTTCTCCGGCAACCGGGTCCCGCCGTGCGCCGACCCGCTCGCGGCGATTTACGCCGGCCACCAGTTCGGCGTGTTCGTCCCGCAGCTGGGCGACGGGCGGGCCATTCTGCTGGGCGAAGCCCTCGGGCCCGACGGCCGCCACTGGGACCTGCAGCTCAAGGGCGCTGGGCGCACGCCCTACTCGCGCATGGGCGACGGCCGCGCGGTGCTGCGCTCGACCATCCGCGAATTCCTTTGTTCCGAGGCGATGCACGGCCTCGGCATCCCGACCACGCGAGCGCTTGCGATCACCGGCAGCGATGCGCCTGTCCAGAGGGAGACGACCGAAACCTCGGCGGTGCTGACGCGCATGGCGCCCTGCCACGTGCGCTTCGGCTCGTTCGAGGTGTTCTACCACCGCAGGCAACACGACCAGGTGCGCCAGCTGGCCGATTACGTCCTGCGCGAGCATTTTCCCGAGCTGCTTACGGCGGAAAAACCGTACCTGTCGCTGCTGTCGGAAGTCGTGCACCGCACGGCCGAGCTCGTGGCGCGCTGGCAGGCGGTGGGCTTTTGCCACGGCGTGATGAATACCGACAACATGTCGATCCTCGGCCTCACGATCGACTACGGCCCCTATGGTTTTCTCGACGCCTTCGACTGGAACCACGTCTGCAATCACTCGGACGACAGCGGGCGCTATGCCTACAACCGGCAGCCCGGCATCGCGCACTGGAACCTGTATTGCCTCGGCCAGGCGCTGCTGCCGCTCATGGAGATGGACGAGGCCGAAGCCGCCCTCAAGCGGTTCGAGCCTGCATTTGAGACGGCCTACCTCATGCTCATGCGCGCGAAGCTCGGTCTGCGTTCCAGCGAGGAGGGCGACGCGAAGCTGGTCGACGAGATCCTCGGGCACATGCAGGCCAGCCGCACCGACATGACGATCTTCTTCCGCAGCCTCTCGCTCTTCGACACGTCGGCCGGCGCGCGCAACGAAAAAATGCGCGACCAGTTCGTCGAGCGAGAAGCATTCGATGCGTGGGCCGAGAGCTATCGCGCGCGGCTGCTGCGCGAAGGATCGGTGGACGCCGAGCGCCGCGACCGCATGGACGGCGTCAATCCGGCCTACGTGCTGCGCAACTGGATGGCCGAAGAAGCCATTGCCCGCGCCCGCGACCACCGCGACTACGCCCTCATCGAGGAATTGCGCGTGCTGCTCTCCGACCCCTTCAGCGAGCAGGCCGGGATGGAGCGCTATTCGGCGCACCCGCCCGGCTGGGCTGGCGAAATCTCCGTCAGCTGCTCGTCGTAGGCCGGCCGGCGGCGAGCGCGCTTACCTAGCGCCGCGCGCCTTCAGCATGTCGGCGATCGGCCAGTTCTTCGCGGCCGAAGCCAGCGTGAGCGGCGTTGCGCCGCTAGTGCTCAATGCGTTGATGTCAGCGCGCTTCTCGATCAGCCTCTCGGCCACTTCCTTGCGCGAATAGAGCGCCGCCGTGTGCAGGGGGGTCGTGCCGTTGCGCGTGCGGCTGTTGACGTCGGCACCTCGCGCGATGAGCAGGTCGACGATTTCCATGCGCCCCTTCATCACCGCGTAGTGCAGCGGCGAGGCGCCGGAGCCCGGGTCCTTGGCTTCGATGTCGGTGCCCTGCTCGAGCATCTTTAGTGTCGCCTCGAGGTCGCCCCGAACGACGGCTTCGTGCAAGGAGCGCGACAGGGTCAGCGCAGTCGCGGAAGGTGTAACTGCGGGTGTAACTGCGGGTGTAACTGCGGGTGCAACTGCAGGAACCGCGACCACCACGGACTCGCCGCGGGTCGCCTCCGCTGGGGCTGCCGGCGCTGGAATCGCGGCCGGCGCATTTCGCGGTGCCTCCGCCGGCCGGGAGACGGGCGGCGAGTCGGCCGCGCCGCCGCCGAACATCCGGTTAAACAAGCCTTTCGCGCCCTCGATGAGCTGCTCGTGCAGCATCGGCTCGGGCTGCTGCGCCTGCGCCGGCAAGGCCCACAGCAGGGCCGCCGCGCAAGCCGCGGCCATGCTCGCGGCAATTTCCGATCTTGGTTTCATTCGCCCCCCCGGTTCTTTGGAAGCATAGCGCCAGCGGACGCACTAGGGAACCCGGATGGAACTCATCGCAGCGCAGCAGGTCAGAACCCGGATGGTAAAATTATCAGCTAATGAAATTCCTCTTCGACCTCTTCCCGGTCATCCTCTTTTTCGTCGCATTCAAGTTCGCCGGCATCTACGCCGCGACCGCGGTCGCCATGGCGGCCACCGTCGGCCAGATCGCGTGGGTGTGGTTCCGGCACCGCAAGGTCGAGCCGATGCTGTGGGTGAGCTTCGGGGTGATAGTCGTCTTCGGCAGCGCCACGCTCCTGTTGCAGGACGAGACCTTCATCAAGTGGAAGCCGACGGTGCTGTATTGGCTTTTCGGCGCGTCGCTCGCCATCGCGCAGGTCGCATTCCGCAAGAACCTCATCAAGGCGATGATGGGCAAGCAGATGCAGTTGCCTGATCCGGCATGGATCCGGCTGCTCTGGAGCTGGGTCGGGTTCTTCACCGTGATGGGCGTCCTGAACCTCTATGTGGCCTTCAACTATTCGACCGACCTGTGGGTGAACTTCAAGCTGTTCGGCGGCATGGGCCTCATGTTCGCCTTCGTGATCGGCCAGGCGGTGTACCTCGCGCGCTTCACGCCGGACGAAACGCCGGTCGCAGACGTCCCGGAGGTCAAGAAGCCGTGAGCCCCGCCACGAGCCTTGAGCCGGTCATGCGGGAGCGGCTTGGCGCGCTGCATCCCGTGTCGCTCGATATCACCGACGACAGCGCGAAGCACGCCGGCCACGCCGGCGCGGCGCCGGGCGGCAATACGCACTGGAGCGTCGAGATCGTGTCCCGCGACTTCGCCGGCAAGCCCACGGTGGCGCGCCACCGCATGGTGTACGCGGCGCTCGGCGACCTCATGAACAACCCGATCCACGCGCTGCAGATCACCGCGCGCGTGCCGGAAGACGCATAACGAACAAACCCAACCCGAAAGAGGACGCAGATGAATTTCCTACCGACCAGGCATGCACTTGCCCTGCTCGCCGCCGCGATGGTCACCGCAATGGCCCCAATGCGGGCCGCAGTTGCGCAAACCAAGCCGGCGCCGCCGGTGCCCTCCGCCATCACGGTCGCGCCCAGCGGTCCGGTGGCTACTGTCAACGGCGTGGCGATCCCGCAGCAGCGCAGCGAGTTGCTGGTGCGCGAGCGCGCCCAGCAGGGCCAGCCCGACAGCCCGCAGCTTCGCGCGGCGATCCGCGACGAGCTCGTCAACCGCGAAGTCATTTCGCAAGAAGCGGTCAAGAGCGGCCTTACGAAGAAGGCTGAAGTCCTGAACGAGCTCGAACTCGTGCGCCAAACGGTGATCGTGCAGGCCTACCTGCGCGAGTACATCCGGACCCATCCGGTCACCGACGCCGAGATGGCGAAGGAATACGACCGCATCAAGGCCGAACTCGGCGACAGGGAATACAAGGCGCGCCATATCCTGGTGGGCACCGAGGAAGAGGCCAGGACGGCCATCGCCGACCTGAAGAAAGGCGCCAAGTTCGACGACCTCGCACGCAAAATCTCCAAGGACGACGGCACAAAAGCCAAGGGCGGCGACCTCGAGTGGCAGTCGCCCGGCACCTTCGACAAGGACTTCGCCAACGCGATGGTCAAGCTCTCCAAGGGCAGGTATACCGAGACGCCGGTGAAGACGCGCTTCGGCTTTCATGTGATCCAGCTCGAGGATTCGCGCGCCGCCCAGCATCCGCCGCTGGCCGAGGTCAAGGGCCAGATCTCGCAGCGCCTGCAGCGCGCAAGGGTCGAGAGCGTGGTGGCCGAGCTGCGCGCCAAGGCGAAGGTCGAGTAGTCAACCTCAACCCGAAGGGGAGTCCGCCATGGCCGACCAGAAGATCAAGGTCAAAGTCACCGACACCGGCAAGACGATGGACGTGGTGGTGCTCAACAAGCGCGTCGAATTCATCGAGGTGGTGCTGGGAGAGGGCATCCACAGCGTCAAGTGCCAGCTCACACCGACGCGCAACGGGATGGCCTACGCGGGCTCGGCCATGGGGCGCGAGATCGTCTACGAGAAGAGCCGCGACCAGGTCAAGGCCGAAATCGAGCTCTACAACCCTAACGTGCCGAAAGGGCGGCAGCGCTAGGCCGCCCCCGGTTAATCCGCCCGGTCAATCGCCGGACCCGCCCCTAGCGCTTCGGCGCCGGCCCGCGGGTGCCTCCGAGCTCGGGGAAGGCCGCTTCACGCGCCAGATTGCCGGATTGCAGCAACTCAACCCGGCGTCGCATGGCCTCGATCTCCACCGTCTGGCTGGCAATGATTTCCTCGGCTAGCCTGCGCGTGGCCGGGTCGCGTCCGTGCACCAGCACCAGCCTTGCCATTTCCACCGCACCCTCGTGATGCGGAATCATCATCGCGAGGAAATCGACATCCGGGTTGCCCGTGTAGCCGGGGGCATGCATGTCGCGCATCATGCGGTCCATGCCCGCGTGCATCTCCGCGGCGAATCGGGCGAATTGCGGCCCGGCGATCGGCGGCACCGCCGGACCGTGGCCCGCGTGCTGCGCGCTCACGTGCGGCGCGAGCGCCAGCGCCGCGACCAACAGCGCACCGCGGATGTTCACGCTGTCTGCCCGAGGTAGCCCGGGCGAACGTAC
>JANMDK010000223.1:0-11397 GCA_031376265.1 Pseudomonadota bacterium | reverse complement strand
AACAAGATCACGCCGGCGGACATTTCCGATCCCCAGGAAGTCATTGCGCGCGCCGCGGCGCTGAGCCTGGAACTGGGGACGACCATTACTCCCGGTTTCGAGGCGCTCGTATTCAAGGCCTCGCGCGGGATCGAAGACATCTACGAGCTGACCTACATCAGGAAGGACGGCAGCCGGTTTCCGGCCATCGTCTCGGTCACCGCGTTGCGCGACGACCAGGAAGGCATCATCGGCTACCTGCTCATCGGCACCGACAACACGGCCCGCAAACAGGCCGAGGAGGCGCTGCTCAAGGCGGGTGCGCTGCAGAGCGCGATCTTCAACAGCGCCAACTTTTCGAGCATTGCCACCGACGCCAAGGGCGTGATCCAGATCTTCAACGTCGGCGCCGAGCGCATGCTGGGCTACGCGGCCGCCGACGTGATGAACAAGAACACGCCGGCCGACATTTCTGACCCGCAGGAAGTCGTTGCGCGCGCCGCGGCGCTGAGCCTGGAACTGGGCACGACGATCGCGCCGGGCTTCGAGGCGCTGGTCTTCAAGGCCTCGCGGGGGATCGAGGACATCTACGAGCTGACCTACATCAGGAAGGACGGCAGCCGCTTCCCGGCCATCGTCTCGGTCACCGCGCTGCGCGACGCCGCCGAAGGCATCATCGGCTACCTGTTGATCGGCACCGACAACACCGCAAGGAAGGAAGTCGAGGCCGCGCAGGCGCTGCTCGACCAGCGCCTGAGGGACCAGCAGTTCTATACGCGCTCGCTGATCGAATCGAACATCGACGCGCTGATGACGACCGACCCGCAGGGGATCATCACGGACGTCAACCAGCAGATGATCGCGCTGACCGGGCGCACGCGCGACGAGCTGATCGGCGCGCCCTGCAAGAATTTCTTTACGGACCCGGCCCGCGCCGCGGCGGCGATCAAGCGCGTGCTGACCGAGAACAAGGTCAGCAACTACGAGCTCACCGTGCGGGCGCAGAACGGCGAGGAGACCGTGGTTTCGTACAACGCGGCGACTTTCCACGACCGCGACCGCAAGCTCCAGGGCGTGTTCGCCGCTGCCCGGGACGTGACCGAGCTCAAGCGCTTCGAGCGCACGCTGCAGGAGACAAACCTGGAGCTCGAGCACGCCAGCCGAATGAAGTCCGAGTTCCTTGCCACCATGTCGCACGAGCTGCGCACGCCGCTGAACGCGATCATCGGGTTCTCGGAGGCCCTCAAGGACGGCCTGATCGGCCCGACGAGCGAGACCCAGCAGGAATACATCGGCGATATTTTCGCCAGCGGCCAGCACTTGTTGTCCCTCATCAACGACATCCTCGATCTGTCGAAAGTCGAGGCGGGCATGATGGCCCTCGAACTCGAGCCGGTGGACCTCAAGGCAACGCTCACGACCAGCCTCACGATCGTGAGGGAAAAGGCCGCCGAGCAGGGCGTGGTCCTTGAGCTCGAGATCGCGGACGACCTCGGCCTGCCGATGCTCGACCTGAGGAAGACCAAGCAGATCGTCTACAACCTGCTGTCCAACGCGGTGAAATTCAGCGCGAGGGGCGGCAAGGTGACGCTTCGCGCCGCAGTGGTCCCGCGCTCCAAGGTCGGGTCGCTGCCCGGCAAAAAGTCGGTGCATCGGTTTCCGCTGGCCGACAACGAGCACCGCGAGTTCCTCGAGATCTCGGTCGAGGATGCCGGCATCGGGATATCCCGGCCGGACATGGCGAAGCTCTTCCAGGCCTTCAGCCAGATCGACAGCAGCCTCGCGCGCAAATTCGAAGGCACCGGCCTCGGCCTCGCGATGGTCAAGCAACTGGCCGAGCTGCATGGTGGAACCGTGGCCGTGGCCAGCGCGGAAGGCGAAGGCGCGCAGTTCGTCGCCTGGCTGCCGCTGCGCATGATCGCTGCGGAACATAAAATGGAAGACAAGACCCTCGCGCTCGGCACGCGCCTCAACGCGGTCGCCGAGCTCAAGGAGCGCATCGCGCTGGTGGTCGAGGACGACGCAATGGCCGCCGACCTGGTCCGCCTGCTGCTCGAAGCGGAAGGTTTCACCGTGCTGATGGCGCGATCCGCCGAGGATGCGCTGGTCATTGCGCCCAGGCAGGCCTTGAGCCTCATCACGCTCGACATCCGCCTGCCCGGCATCGGCGGCTGGGAGTTCCTGCGCCGGATCCGCGAAATCAAGGCGCTGGCTCACGTGCCGGTCGTGGTGGTTGCCGGCCTCTCCGACCCGAACATCACCCTGAGCGACGGCGCCGCCAGCGTGCTGCAGAAGCCGATTTCCCGCGCCCAGCTCAAGTCGACGCTGGCCGACCTCGGCCTCACGCCGAAGCAGGGCCACACCTTTACCGTGCTGGTCGTGGACGACGATCCCAAGGCGGTCGAGGTGATCGCCGCTTTCCTGCCGGCGCCGACTTATACGGTGCTGCGTGCCTACGGCGGAGGAGAGGCCATAGGCATCGCGCAGCGCCAGCGTCCGGACCTGATCCTGCTCGACCTCATGATGCCGGGGGTGAGCGGGTTCGACGTGGTCGACGCGCTGCGGCGCACGCCTTCGACCGCGGCGATCCCGATCGTCGTCGTCACCGCGAAGCAGGTCACGGCGCAGGACCGGGACGTCCTCAAGAGCAAGGCTGGCACGGTCATCCAGATTGTCGAGAAGTCCGGGTTCAACCGCGCCGGCTTTACCAACGAAGTCCGGCGCGCACTGCGCCAAGGCTGACCGGAGCACCCGTGGCGAGAATCCTGATCATCGAAGACAACGCGGCCAACATGAAGCTCGCGTGCCTGCTTTTGGAGAACGTGGGCCACAAGACGCTTTGCGCGGTCGACGCGGAGACCGGACTCACGCTGGCACGTTCGGAGCATCCCGACCTGATCCTCATGGACATCCAGTTGCCGGGCATGGACGGCCTCGCCGCAACCGCGCTGCTGAAGAAGGATCCGGCCACGGCATCGATCCCGGTCATCGCGCTGACCGCGATGGCGATGAAGGAAGACCGCGAAAAGACGCGGGCGGCGGGCTGCGACGCCTATATCGCCAAGCCGCTGCGGTACAAGGAATTGCTTGCGGCGGTGGACGAGCTTCTCGCCAAGGCCGCGCCGGCGGCAAGTTGAAAGGGCGCCTTCCCCTTCCCGCCCCTCTTTAGTGTTGCGCGGACGGAGGGAGGGTCGTCTTCGCCGACGCGAAGCGGGCTTCGGAAATCGACCTCTGCGCCACGGCCCGGAGCGCTTGCAGGCTGTGGAGGTGCGCTGTGGCCGTCGCTCCCGTCAAGCCGAGCTTGCCGGTCTGCATCGCTATGAACGACTGGATCGCAATATCGAACTGCTTGTTCTGTTCCTGCCAGAACCTGTCGAGCTGTTCGCCGAGCGCTTCGGCGCCGGTATTGATTTCGACCTGCCGGCCTTTTCCATAGGCCGTGACTGCATCCGCGATGGCATTGTCGAGGCACCGGTTGAAGACCCGGAAATCGTCCGTGCCGATTGATTGCTTGCGCTCCAGGGCAAGTTCGGTGACCGCCTGGCAGACGTCGCCATAGTCGTGGACGACCTGGTCGACGGTATAGCCGTGGCGAAGCATGTCCGCGCCGTGCAGTGCGGCCGACCGGCCGATTTCGGTGGGCGCCGGAGCCGGCTCGGATTCCTCGCGCGTGGGGTGCGATTGCTCTGCCCGCAACGTGGCGCCGAGCTGCTCGAGGAACAGGGGAATTCCGTTGGCAGCCGTGGCCGGAGGCGCTGAAGTGTCGGCTCTCCTCGCGGCCTTTTGCTTGCAGCGCTCGATCAGTTCGTCGCGGTTCTGGGTGAGGAAGTCGTGGAGCATCTCCAGAAGGTAAAACAAGGCGCCAAGGGAATCTGTTCGGTATCCAACATAACGCCGCTGCAACGTATGGGAACAGGTGCCCGCGGTCCTAGGCACCCGAGAACCGGTAACAGTTTCCCTCGCGCTTCGCGTCGTACATTGCGACGTCGGCTTTCCTGATGAGGGTCTCGTGGTCCTGGGCGTCCACGGGGTAAAGGGCAATGCCGGCGCTTGCCGCAATTTCGACGGCGCGATTTCCGCTACCCAGCCGGAAGGGGGCGGCAAGGGTCGCAACGATCTTGCGCGCAACGCCCTCGACGTGATGCCGGTCCGAGATGTCGGGCAGGATCACGGTGAATTCATCGCCCCCCAGGCGGGCCACCGTGTCGGATTCGCGCACCTGCGCGCGGATTCTTGCGGCGACGCCTTGCAGGAGTTCGTCCCCTGCGGCGTGCCCGAGCGTGTCGTTGACCGGCTTGAACTTGTCGAGGTCCAGATACAGCAGGGCGAACTGGCCGGTTTCCCGCTTGGCAAGGCTGATCGCCTGCCCGAGCCGGTCGTTGAAAAGAGCGCGGTTCGGAAGTCCCGTCAGCGCATCGTGATTCGCCATGTGCCGGATCCTTTCCTCGGCGCGCTTGCGTTCGGTGATGTCCGTGTAGATGGTGACGAAGCCGCCGCCCGGCAGCGGGGTTCCGCGAACCTCGAGCACGACCCCGTTGGGCCGCGTGCGCTCGAAGACGTGGGCCTCCATTTTTCGCGCGCGCTCGATTCCGGCCGCGACGATTTTCTCCGGGTCGCCCGGCCCATAGTCGCCGCGCAGCGCATTGAATCGCAGAAGGGCCGGCAGGGAAGGCAGGCCTTGCTCGAACAACTCGTCCGGGAAGCCAAGGAGCTCCCGCAACTTCGCGTTGCAGGCGATCATTTCGAGGTCCGGGCCGAACAGGGTAACCCCGCAGGGCAGGTACTCGAGCAAAGCATGAAGTACAGCGTTGACCTCCGCGCTGTTTCCATGCGGCGCGTGCGCGTTCCCGTTCACCCGAGCAGGACCGGATGGCGGGCGTGATCGCGGTGGCGCTTCACCGCGCGCAGGAACTCACCGCTCGAAAATCGGCGCGCGTCGTAGACGCACAATGCGCTGAACGGGTGTTTCCCCGCGATAGCATCGAGGCGCGTCTCAATGTCGAGCATCGCATCGATCCGCAGGTTTTTGGAAGAGGTCCACGCCATGTTCGCCGCGAGGCAGATGCCCTGGCCGGCGCGCTTGGCTTCCTGAAGCAGGCGCGCGAAGAAGGCGAATTGCGCGTTGGCCGTGCGATTGCCCTCGGTGACGACGATTTGTTCGGGCGCCTTTTGCCGGCGGTGCAGGGCACTGAGGACGCCGGCATGGAGTTCGGCGGGTGCGATCAGGACGCATCGGTCCCCCCGTTTCAAACCTTTGGCGAGAAAATCCACGAGGAGGCTTCGGCCTCCTTCATCGGTATCGCACAGGCCGCAGACATGCTTGGGCTCGCCGCTGCGCCGCGCGGCGGGGCGGGCAGCGGAATTCGAACTCATCAGGACGTCGTAATTGGCAAATATCTCGACGCATTTGGGACTCAGTGTCAGTTCGACCGCCCGGCGGTCGCCCGCCGCCGGCGTATGCGCGACGAGACCACGCTCTTTGAGCTTCCTCAGGCGGCGCTGGACCGTCGAGATCGAGCCGATGTCGAGGAGGAACACCTCCTTGAGCGTGAGCGGTGTGCCTTTTGCCTGATGAAAGCCGATCTCGCCAATGAGGTGGTGATCCTCCAGTGTGTCGAAGAAATTGGCGTGCTGTGCCCGGAACGCCCTGAGTGCCCGCAGTTTCTCGAATGGTGGCATAGCCATAAGTACTATTCCCATTGTCCAGAAATGTCAATTTTTGTAAGGTCCGGGGAGTCAATCTCAACTTGAAGGTCGTTGTTGACCTCTATGTTCGACGCCGAACGGACGCACGCAGGGGAACAAGCGAATCTCATCACCTGAGGGAGCGCACCCGCTCGCCCGAAGTCGCGGTTTTCCTGCGCTCTTCCTGTGGCCCCGGCCGCACGATCTGCCTCCAAGACCCGGTCAACCGGAGTCAAAATGAAAGCCGTAATTTCCTCTAAGGCGCGCACAACGCACAAAGCGCCCACCGGCATTACCGGCTTCGATGAAATCACCGGCGGCGGGCTGCCGCGCAGCCGCACGACGCTGCTGCTCGGTGGTCCCGGTTCCGGCAAGACGATCCTTTCTTTGCAATTCCTCGTGCACGGGGCGCAAAACTGCAACGAGCCGGGAATCTTCGTCGCTTTCGAGGAGTCCTCCGAGCGCATCGTGTCGAATGCCGAAAGTTTCGGCTGGGACCTGGATCGATTGCGAAAGAAAAGGCTGTACTTCATGGACGCCCAGCCGATGTCCGACCTGGTCCAGTCGGGCACCTTCGACCTCGGCGGGATGCTCGCAATGCTGGAAGCGCAGACGCAGGCCATGGGCGCGCGGCGCATCGTGTTCGACGCGCTAGACGTCGTGCTCGCACTGCTGCCTGACGCAGCGGCCAAACGTCGCGAGGTCTACCGGCTTCACGAGTGGCTGCTGGCACGCGAGCTCTCAGGTCTCATTACCGCGAAAGCCGGCGGAGATTCCGCAAGCTCGATCAACCAGGAGCAGTTCGGCTTCATGCAGTTCATGGTCGATTGCGCGGTGATCCTCAATCACAGCGTCGTGCAGGGCGTGTCGCAACGCAACCTGCGGGTGCAGAAGTATCGCGGCTCCAGCTTCGACGAGAACGAATCGCCTTTCCTCATCGGCGCTTCGGGTCTCGAAGTCGACGCGACCCGCACCGTGACCCGCGTCCAGGCCAAGGTCACCAACGAGCGGGTTTCCAGCGGCGTAAAACGGCTCGATACCATGCTGGGCGGCGGCTACTACCGTGGCGCGAGCGTGCTGGTCACCGGTTTTCCCGGCACGGCCAAGACTACGCTCGGCGGCGCTTTCGCCGAAGCGGCTTGCAAGCGCGGAGAGCGCACCCTTTTCGTCAGCTTCGATGCGGATGCCAATGAAGTCATCCGCGACCTGGCTTCGGTCGGAATCCAGCTGGCGCGCTACGTGAAGAACGGCCGCCTGCGTATGAGCTCGGCCCGCACCATCACCGGCAGCGCCGAAACCTATCTCGTGCGCATCAAGACGCTTGCCAGGGAGCATGGCGCGCGCTGCCTGGTCATCGACCCTATGTCGACATGGTCGAAGTCGAGCAACGATTCGAACGCACACAGCGTCGCCGAGCGGCTGACCGACTGGGCGAAGGCCAGCGGCATCACGCTCGTGTGCACGAGCCTGCTCGATGAGATGTCCAACCAGGCAGAGGGCGGCTCGGCGCTGCACCTTTCGACGCTCGCGGACACCTGGATCCAGCTGAGTTATCTCATGCAGGCCGGCGAGCGCAACCGCGGGTTGTCGATCATCAAGTCGCGCGGCACTGCGCATTCGAACCAGGTGAGGGAACTCATCCTGAGCGACGACGGCGTGACCCTGGCCGACACCTACACCGCAGGGGGCGAAGTGCTGATGGGTACCCTGCGCTGGGAAAAGGAGGGTGCCGAGCGTGTGGCAACTGAGGTTACCGAAGTTGCGGGCAAGCTCAAGCGCGTGCGCCTGGATGCCGAGGAAGCGGAACTCGAGGTAAAAATGAAGTCGCTGCACGTGGAGCTGGAGGCCAAGCAGGTCGAGAAGGCGCTCCTTGCGCGCACCGCAGAGATCCGCAAAGGTGAGCTTTCGCAAGGCCGCGCCCGCATGAGCGAGCTGCGTGGGGCAGACGTAGCTGTGCCGGGACGCAAATGAAATCCGCGCCGGTCCGGCGGTCCCGGTACAAGTTCCGCTTGTATGTCGCCGGGGATGCACAGAATTCCGCGCAAGCGGTCGCCAACCTGAACACATTTGGCCGGCTACACCTCGAGAACCGGCACGACATCGAGATTGTCAACGTGTTCCAGGACCCCAAGCGCGCGTTAAAGGACGGGATTCTCATGACGCCGACACTGGTCAAGGTCGCACCGGTGCCCGCGCCAAAACGGATCGTCGGCACGCTGAGTCAGTCGGCCCCGCTGCTGCAGGCGCTGGGTTTGGCGACCGAGCCACAATGAAATTGCCGGGTCCGCTCGGCGCTGGGGACGCAAGCGAAGAAATCGCCGCGCTGATCGCGACGCTGCACGAAACCGGGCAGCGGCTCGAGGAACTGACCGCAGGCGAGGTCGACACGGTGGCCGATCCGGAAGGCCGCACTTTCTTGCTGCGGGGTCCCCAGGAAAAGCTGCGCACCATCGGAGCGGCCAAGCAGGAAGCCATCCTGGACGCGCTGCCGGCGCATATCGCGTTGCTCGACACCCACGGCGTCATCGTCGCGGTGAACGACGCGTGGCGACGCTTTGCCGCCGCAAACGCGCTGAGCGGCCGAGCCGATGCCGTCGGCGTCAACTACATCGATACCTGCGATCTCGCCATCGGAAAATGTTCCATCGAGGCGCATCAGGTCGCAATCGGGATTCGCGCGGTGCTGGCCGGAGTCGAGAAGGTCTTTTCCATCGAGTACCCCTGTCATTCGCGCACCGAGCAACGCTGGTTCCTGCTCAAGGTCACGCCGCTCGCCGGCAGTCCTCCGAACGGCGCGGTGGTGATGCACATCGACGTGTCGTTGGAAAAGCTTGCCGAAGAGAGACTTCGCGCCAGCGAATCGAGGTTCCGGCAGATCGCCGGGCACATCCGCGACGTGTTTTTCACCGTCGATGCCGGGAGCGGCCGGGTGCTGTACGTGAGCGATGCTTACGAGTCGATCTGGGGCCGCAGTCCGGAATCCGTGCTCGGCAAGCCGTGGAGCGACGTGATCCACCCCGAAGACCGGGCGTCGGTGTTCCTCGAAAACGAGGCGGGCGAGGTTGTGCACGAGTACCGCATCGCGCGCCCGGACGGCTCGATCCGGTGGATCGAGTCGAGGGGCTTTCCAGTGCGCGATGGCGACGGCAGGATCGTACGCATCGCCGGAGTGGCCAGGGACGTCACCGAGGCAAGGGAGGCTGCCCGGCAACTGCGTGAAAGCGAGGCGCGCTTCCGCAGCCTCACCGCGCTCTCCTCCGACTGGTACTGGGAACAGGATGCGCAATTCCGGTTCGTCGAGTTCTCCGACGGAGGCCAGTCCGATGACGATGACAAAAGCTGGCGAAAAGATCTGGCCAGCGCGGTGGGACTGCGCCGTTGGGAGCTGCCCGGTTTAAAGCTTGCCGGTGGGAACTGGGACGAACACAAGGCGTTGCTGGAAGCGCACAAGCCTTTCCGAAATTTCGAGTATCGGCGCCTCCGAGATAACGGCACTTTCCAGTACGCCTCGGCGAGCGGAGAGCCGGTATTCGACGCCGGCGGCCGCTTTACTGGCTATCGCGGCGTCGGCGCCGATATCACTCACCGGAAGCACGCTGACGAGGCCTTGGAGCGTTTCAGCAAGGCGATGGACGCAACCGTCGATGCGATCTACCTGGTCGACCGCGCGAGCATGAGTTTCGTCCACGTCAACGATGCGGCCTGCCGCATGCTGGGCAGGACACGCGAAGAGCTGATGGCGCTCGGGCCCAAGGGCGTGCTGTCGACGCCGATTGCCGATCTCGAGCAGGCTTACGACCTCATGATCGCAAGCGGGGTGCCGGCCGAACCGCTGGAGCTGCCTCGCACCCGCCGCGACGGCTCGCAGGTCTGGGTCGAGCTGCGGCGGCACGCGCAGCGCTCCGCGGAAGGCTGGACGATCGTCACGCTGGTTCGCGACATCACCCAGCGCAAGCGTGACGACGAGTCGTTGCGGCGCTTGCGCGCGGCAATGGACGCCACCGCGGATGCGATCTACATGGTCGATCGCTCGAGCATGCAATACGTCTACATCAACGAAACCGCTTGCCGCATGCAGGAGAAATCCCGCGAAGAACTAATGGCGCTTGGCCCCGACGGCGTCCTTGGCATACCGCGCGCCGAGCTCGAGGTGGCGTATGACGCCATGATCGAAAGCGGTGTCCCGGCCGAGCCGTTAGAGATGCTCCGGGGACGCAAGGACGGCTCCAGTTTCTGGGTCGAGTTGCGGCGCCATGCGCAGCGCTCGGAAAACGGCTGGACGATCATCACCTTGTCGCGCGACATCACGGCCCGGAAGGAGCAAGCCGAGGACCTGCAGCGATTCCGGGCGGCGATGGAAGTATCGGGCGACGCAATCATGCTGATCGACCGCGCGAGCATGCGCTACATCGACGTCAACCAGACACTGTGCGACCTGGTCGGCCGCAGCCGGGCGGAGCTTATTGGCATGACGCCGATGGATATCTTCAGTGCGGACCGTGCAACCCTCGAGCGCGACTATGACGCGCTCATTGCCGACGAGGACGGCAGCAGGCTCGTCGAAGGGGAGTATCGCCATAAGAATGGGTCGGTCATTCCGGTGGAAACACGCCGGCGCGCCTTGCGCACGGAAAAGGGCTGGGTCATCGTCGGCACCGCTCGCGACATCACCGAGCGCAAGGCGGCAGAAGACAAGATCACCTACCTCAACCGGGTCTACGCGGTCCTGAGCGGCATCAACACCCTGATCGTCCGCGAGCGGAACCGGGACGAGCTCTTCCGCGAGGCGTGCCGGATCGCGGTCGAGGAAGGGGGGTTCCGGCTGGCCTGGGTCGGCCTGGCCGATCGCGAAGCAAGGCAGCTTGTGCCGGTCGCGTCGGTTGGCGACGACGTGGGGCTCCTCCCCGATCTCGCAAAAAACTTTTCTCTGGAGGAAAGCGAGTCGGTGCGAAGCACGCTTGCGATCCGCGCCCTCAGGGAACAAATGCCGATGATTTCCAATGATACGCAATCCGATCCGAAGGTCGCGCTCGGCGGCAAGCATGTCGAAGCCGGAATCCGCTCGATGGCGATGCTGCCGCTGGTCGTGTCGGGTGAGGCCGTCGGCGTATTCGGTCTCTACGCCGGAGAAATCGATTTCTTCCACGACGAAGAGGTGAAACTGCTGGCGGAACTGGCCGGCGATATCTCGTTCGCGATCGACCACCTCGCCAAGCAGGAGCGCCTCGAATACCTCGCTTACTACGATGTGCTTACAGGGCTGGCCAACCGGAGCCTCTTCCTCGAGCGCGTAGCGCAATACATGCGCGCCGCTGCGGCCGGGGGGCGCAAGTTCGCGCTGTTCTTTATCGACCTGGAACGGTTCAAGAACGTCAACGAGAGCCTCGGCCGCCAGGCCGGCGACGCGCTGCTCAAACAGGTGGCGGGCCTGCTTACGTCAGGCGAAGGCGACCCGAACCTGGTGGCGAGGATGGGTGCGGATCATTTCGCGGTCGTCATGCCGGAGATAAAGGACAAGGACGACGTCGTGCGATTTCTCGAAGACAGGATCGGCCGTTTCCAGGAACACCGATTCAAGCTCGACGACTCAGTGCTCCGCATTGCGATGAAAGTCGGCGTGGCGATCTTTCCGGACGACGCCACCGATGCCGAAATCTTGCTGCGGAACGCGGAGGCCGCCCTCAAGAAAGCCAAGTCGAGGGGCGACCGGTACCTGTTCTACAAGCAGAAGAT
>JANMDK010000192.1:0-1953 GCA_031376265.1 Pseudomonadota bacterium | reverse complement strand
CCCGACCAGGCAAGGCCGGTCACGTTGTGAAACCCCTTGTCGAGGATCTGCTGCCCGCCGGAAGGCGTCGTGATGACGGACTTGGCCTCCTGCACGGATGAGTACTGCCGGTGCAGCCCGTCCGGCATCAGGTCGATGTAGTGGAGCGCCTCTTCGCGCGTATGCCAGGGCTGGTCGCCGACTTCAATGCGGCGCAGCCACTTGACCCATGACACGCCCTGCACGCCGGGCACGACCAGGCGCAGCGGGTAGCCGTTCTCCGGGCGCAGCATCTCGCCGTTCATGCCCCAGCAAACGATCGTGTCGTCGAGCGCCCGGTCGATCGCGATCGTGCGCGTGAGGCTCGAGCCGTCAGCGCCCTCGGCAAGGACGAAGCGCGCTTTCTTCGTATCGAATCCGCAATCGTCCAGCAGCGCCGAGAGCGGCACGCCGGTAAATTCGCAGCAGGACAACATCCCATGGGTGTACTGCACGCTGGGCACCGCGACGTTGCCCCATTCCATTCCGGTATTCGCGCCGCACTCGATGAAGTGGATGCGCGACACCGACGGCAGGCGCATGAGGTCGTCCATCGTGTAGACCTTGGGGTTGCGCACCAGGCCCATGACCATGAGTCGGTGCTGCGCCGGGTCGATGTCCCACCAGCCCTGGTGATGGCGCTCGAAATGCAGCCCGTTCGGCGTAATGATCCCGAAGAGTCCCTGCAGCGGAGCGAACGCTACCGAAGCCTGCGGCACCCGCGTGAGGCCCGGGCTTTCGCGCCGCTGCAGGTTCTGCTCATGCACCGAGGGAGATCCGTAGCCGCGCGCGGCGACCGGCTGGCCGAGGCCGGTCGAATGCGCCGGCAGCTTGAGGATGGCCGGGTCGCCGGCTTCAGCCGCGCGGGATCGGGTCGAAAGCGCTGCGGCGGCCGCACCGCCGGCAAGCGCGAAAGACTTTCGCAGGAACGCCCGCCGTTGCTCCGGGGCCGGGCGGATGCGGCCACTGCGCATCAGGCAGCCCGCTTCCTGGGGGTTGGCATCAGGCGCAGCAATTCGCGGCGCAGCGGCTTCTTGTCGTCCATGCTGCCGGCGATCTGGTTGCAGACCGTGCGGCAGATTTCGACCATCGCCACGTCCGCGACGCGGTAATAGACGAGATTGCCTTCCTTGCGCCGGGCGAGGACGCCGGCGCGGTGCATGAGGCTCAGGTGGCGCGATGCATTGGTCTGCGTGGTGCCGACGTCCTCGACGATCTGCGAGACGGTTTTCTCGGTTTCGCAGATCGAATGCATGATCCGCAGGCGCGTTGGCTCGGAAAGCACGCTGAAGTACGAAGCGACTGCGTCGAATACCGGATCCAGTTCGTCCATTGCGTTCCGCCGTTGGCAGTGAAGTCGCGGCGACTATATGAGCGCATGCGCATATGGTCAATCGTGCAACGCAGCACCCGGTTCGATTGCGCCAAGCGCTAACGGTAGAATCTGCGGCATGAATGCAAACGACGAAATCGTTCTGACGCGCGACCTGCTGCGCCTCGACACGATCAATCCCCCTGGCGACGAGCGCGAATGCGCCCACCGGCTCGGCGGCCTGCTGCAGGGCTGGGGTTACTCGGTCGAGTACTACGAGCATGCCGACAAACGCACCAGCGTGATCGCGCGGCTTGGCGCCTCGGAGGCCAAGGCGCCGCTTTGCCTGACCGGCCATATCGATACCGTGCCGCTTGGCGCGGCCAAGTGGTCGCGCGACCCGTTCTCAGGCGAAACCGACGGCGACAAGCTTTACGGCCGGGGATCCTCGGACATGAAAGCGGGCGTCGCCGGCATGCTGCTCGCGGCGAAGAACCTTGCCGCCCATTTACGCCCGACTGCCGGCATCGTGTTAGTGCTCACTGCGGCGGAAGAGGGCGGCTGCATAGGATCGAAGCACATGATCCAGGTCGAAGGACTGCTCGGCCGCGCCGGGGCGATGG
>JANMDK010000190.1:0-2622 GCA_031376265.1 Pseudomonadota bacterium | reverse complement strand
GGGCCAGCGCGGGCTGCCTGTTCCGGACGGCCGGGCGGTGGCCACGCCGGACGAAGCGGCGGACGCGGCCAGGGCGCTTGGCAATCGCGTCGCGATCAAGGCGCTCGTCGCGGCCGGAAGGCGAGGCAAGGCGGGCGGCGTCAAGCTCGTCGATGGCCCGGAATCCGCGAGGCGGGCAGCGCAGGAAATTTTCCAACTCGAAATTGCCGGGGAGCGATGCAACTGCGTTTATGTGGAAGCAGCGGCGGCCATCCAGAAGGAGTTCTACCTGAGCTTCGGATTCGTAAAGCTCTCGCCTGAGATCGTCGTGTCCCGGCACGGCGGCGTGGATATCGAAGCGGTTGCGGCAAAGAACCCCGGCGACATTGTGCGAGCGGAGATCGACCCGTTGCGTGGATTGCCGTCCTGGCGCGCCGCCGAGCTTTGGGACCAAGCGGGGATCGAAAGCAAGCTGATCCCCGCACTGGCATCGCTTACGGCCGGGCTTTACGCGGCGTTCTGCGCGGCCGACGCCCTGATGCTCGAGGTCAACCCGATCGGCGTTTCTCATGATGGCAGCCTGAGCATCGTTGGCGCCATGATGGAGATCGACGAAAACGCGCTCTATCGCCATCCCGATTGGCGCGACCTCGGTTTAGCCGGGGCGGGTCCTGGGGGACGGGCACCTAACGAGCGCGAGCTCGCCGTGATCGAGGCCGACCGGAAATTTCCCGGCGGGGCAATCCGCTACACCGAAGTGCCGGGCGAGATTGCGCTCTTCCTGGCCGGTGGCGGGGCCGGCCTGTTGCAGCACGATCTCGTCATTGCCGCAGGCGGGCGGCCGGCGAATCATTCCGACCTCAGCCCGACAAATGTCGAAAAGCCCGCGGCGCTTTTCGATGCGATCTTTGCCAATCCCGGTGCGAAGGGGCTCCTGGTCGGGATGAACTACCTGCAGATGCTGCCCTGCACGCTGGTGGCCGAGGCGCTGCTGCTGTCGCTTGCGCGCAACAAGGTCGACACGACACGGTTCCCGATCGTCATGCGCGTATTCGGTCCCGGGGAAGAAGAGGCTCGAACTTTGGTCGCCGGCATTCCTGGCCTTCGCTACCTGCCTGCCGGTGCGAGCCTCGAGGATGGCGTGCGGGAAATCGTCGCTGCGGTGGGACGGAAGTGAGCATCCTTATCGACAGCCATACCCGCGTGCTGGTGCAAGGCGCGACCGGTGCGCAGGCGCGATTCGACATCCGCTATTGCCTCGAGTACGGGACGAAGATCGTGGCCGGCGTCACGCCGGGGCGCGGCGGCGAGACGGTCGAGGGCGTGCCGGTCTTCAACACGGTGGCCGCCGCGGTGGCGGCCACAGGCGCGAATGCCTCGGCGGTCTACGTGCCGGCGCGAGCGGTGAAAGACGCGGTTTTCGAAGCCGTGGATGCCTGCATCAAGGTGCTTGCGTGCTTCGCCGAAAACGTTCCGCGCCACGACGCGGCCGCGGCCGTAGCCTGCGCACGCGCGGCTGGCGCGCGCATGGCGGGATTCAATACCAATGGCCTGATCTCTCCGGGTCAATGCAAGCTCGGCGGCATTGGCGGCGATCGCGCACAACTGATCTACGCGCCGGGGCGCATCGGCGTGTGCTCGCGCTCGGGTGGAATGTCGGCCGAGATTTGCTACGCGCTCGGCAAGGCGGGTCTCGGCGCATCGACCTGCATCTCGATGGGCGGGGATCCAATCGTAGGTCTCCGCATGTTCGAAATCCTTGAGCTTTTCGAAGCGGACGGCGAGACCGATGCCTGCGTGATCTTCGGTGAGCCCGGCGGGACGCACGAGATCGAAGTTGCGCAGGCAATTCGGGACGGCCGCCTGAAAAAACCCGTCGTGGCGCTAATTGCCGGCCAGTTCCAGGAGAGCTACCCGGCGGGGGTGAGCTTCGGCCACTTCGCTGCGGTCATCCAGGGCGAAAACGACAGCGCTACGGCCAAGCGCGCGCTGCTTGCCGGCGCCGGCGCGCGCGTCGCGCAATCGCTCGAAGAAATCCCGCGCCTGCTAAAGTCCGCGTGAAGAGGAAGGGAGCGCCATGAGCTGGAAGCCAGAAGCAGACGACATCGCCGCGCGGCGCGCGCTGGCCGAAGGCATGGGAGGCCCGGAGGCGATAGAGCGCCAGCACTCGCAGGGGCGCCTCACGGTGCGAGAGCGCATCGAAGGCCTCACCGACCGCGGAACATTCCAGGAAGTCGGCAAGCTCGCCGGCAAGACGACTTACGAGGACGGCAAGCTGGTCAAGGTGGTTCCGGCGCCTTACGTCGGTGGCCTGGCAAAAATCGACGGCCGGCCGGTGGCCATTGGCGGCGAGGACTTCACCGTTCGCGGTGGTTCGAGCTGGGGCAGCGACCGCCGCAAGGGCGGGCAGGGCGGCTTCGTCGAAGACCTCGCCCACCAATATAGGATCCCGCTAGTGAACCTGTGCGATGGTGCGGGCGGCACCGTGGCATCGGCAAAGCGACGCGGTTACACCACGTTTCCCGGGGTCCACAGTTTCGGGCGCTCGGTGCAGCTGCTCTCCGAAGTGCCGGTCGTGTCGGCTGTGCTCGGCACCGCGGCCGGCGGGCCCGCGGGGCGCGCGATCCTGTCGCACTGGTCGGT
>JANMDK010000130.1:0-11297 GCA_031376265.1 Pseudomonadota bacterium | reverse complement strand
GTTCACGCACATCTCGGCGCGCGTGCCGGGGCCGCTTCACGACGACCCGCACCATTTCCTCATCAATCCCTACGGCATGATGTTCGAGGAGATCACCGCATCGAGCCTGGTCAAGGTCGACGAGCATTGCGCCAAGGTGATCGAGTCGCCCTACCCCGTGAATCCGGCCGGCTTCGTGATCCACAGCGCGATCCATTTCGGCCGGCCGGACGTGCAATGCGTGCTGCATACCCATACCGTCGACGGCGTCGCGGTTTCGGCGCAAAAGGGCGGCCTGCTGCCGATCTCGCAGCAGGCCACCGTGGCGCTCGCCTCGCTGGGTTACCACGACTACGAAGGCATCGCGGTCAATGACGGCGAGAAGCCCAGGCTCGTGAAGGACCTCGGCATGAACTCCGGCCTGATCCTGCGCAACCACGGGCTCCTGACCGTGGGGCCCTCGGTGGCGGATGCTTTCCTGGCCATGTTCGTATTGCAGCGCGCATGCGAAGTGCAGTTGCGTGCACAGGTCGCGCCGACCATCGATGTCGACTCGCGCATCCTCGCCGGTGTCAAGGCCGCCGCGGAGAAGGCAACCAAGGGAATGGGCGGCCAGATCGCGTGGCCGGCCCTGCTGCGCAAGCTGGATCGGCTGGACGCCAGCTATAAATCCTGAACTTTTATTTATTTATAGCCAATAGGCACGCGGCTCTCCGGTGAATTGTCATGCCATTTTTGGCATGACCGGCACCAGGCTACCGCTTCTTCGCCTCGTAGCCGGCGACCGCCTTCTTCAGGTCGCTGTATTCCTCGCAGCCGAAAGTGCACAGCCTGTCCAGCACCGAGAGATGCTCCTTGGCCTTGGCCAGGTTGTCGACCATCAGGTAGGCCTCGCCAATGTACTCGTGCGCGCCGCGGTGGTCGGGCTTGAGCCTGAGCGCCTCGCCGTAATGCTTGAACACCATGTCCATGTTCGGGTTCGAGCCCTTGCGGATCGAGTAGGCGTACATGTTGTGATAGTCGGCATTCTGCGGAGAGGCCGCGATCGCTTCCTTCAGCACCCCGACCGCGCCTTGCCAGTCGCTCCGTTTGACCAGGTTGTCGACCTTCTCGAGCACCGGGTCGGACGGGCCCCACGCGGGTTCCGGCTCCCGCGACCCGCCGGCCGCCAGGGCCGCGCCCGCAAGCGTCGAGGCCGCAACATAAACCGCTACCATGAGGACCTGCTGCCGGGAATTTTTCATGTCCACCTCTTTCGGTAATGTTTCCTGAAATGCGCCTGACGTTCCTGCTGCCTGGCCTTGTCGCAGCCTTGATTACGATAACAGCGTTCGCGCAACCGGTATTCCCGGAGATCGGCTCGCGCGCGCAAGCGCTGGCGGCGCTGGAGCATCCGGATCCGCGCCAGCGCGCCGCCGGCGTCATCTACATTGCGCGCACTGGCCACCCATCCGATGGCCCGCTGTTGGTCAATCGCCTGGCCGACGGCAATCCGGTCGTCCGCGAGCTGGCGGAAGCCGGCTCGTGGCAGGTGTGGAGCCGCTCCGGAGACGCCGAGACCGACCGCCTCTTTGCCAGCGGCGTCCAGCAGATGGGCGCTGGCCAGCTCCAGCCGGCGATCGCGACTTTCGGCCGCGTAATCCGCCGGCAGCCGGCGTTCGCCGAAGGATGGAACAAGCGCGCCACGGCGTATTTCCTGATGGGCGACTTGCAGAAATCGCTGGCCGACTGCGCCGAGGTCATCAAGCGCAACCCGCAGCACTTCGGCGCGCTCTCGGGTTACGGGCAGATCTATTTCCAGATGGAGGAGTTCGACAAGTCGCTCGACTACTTCCGGCGCGCGCTGGCGGTCAACCCGAACATGGGCGGCGTGGAGATCAACATCCGCGCGATCGAAGAACTGCTGCGCGAAAAGCGCCGTAAAACGATCTAGCCCAGCAACCAGTAAGCGGCCAGTCCCGCGACTACCGTGCCGATGAGGCTTCGCGTAATCGCGGCGACCGCGAGCGCGGGCGCGATCGCCAGCAGCGACGGGTTCTGCAGCGAAACCGCCGGCCTGCCATCGACCACCAGCACCTCAAGCGCCAACAGCGCGGCCAGCACCGCCACTGGCACATACGCCAGCCACGCCAGCAGCCAGCGCGGCAGCTCGATCTTCGCAAGGAGCACCAGGGGCAGCACCCGCGGCACCGCGGTGACCGCCGCGCAGGCGAGCACTAGCGCAAGGAATTCGGGACGGATGTCCATCGTTCCAGCAACAGGCCGAGCGTAGCGCCGCACAGGGTGGCGACGATCACCGCCCAGGGGCCGGGATGCGCGGCCTGCACGCCGACCGCAAGCCCCGCGGAGAAAAATGCGACCACGAGCCCGACGCGCACCCGGGGACGCGCAGCGAGCTGCAGGACCAGCAGCCCCGCGAACATGCAGGGCAGCGCGAAACCGAGCACCCTGGTGTTCGCCGCCGATCCCGCAAACTGCGCTGAGAAGACCGCCCCGGCGAGGTTCGCCAGCGCCCATGTCGAATAGGCCGCCACGTTGAGCCCGGCCATCCAGGCGGCGTTCGTCGGCGGCACCTTGGCAAACCGCCCGGCGGCCACAACGAAGGTTTCGTCGGTCAGCTGCAAGCCGAGTAACGCGTTCTTCCACGCCGGCAGCTTGCGGAAATACGGCGCCAGCGCCGCGGCGAGGAGGAGGTGCCGCACGTTGACGAAGAAGACCGTGAGGACGATCGCCGAGAGCGGGCTGGCGAGCGAAACCATGCTCGTGAGCACGAATTGCGCGGAGCCCGCGTAGAGCACCATCGAGAGCAGCAGCACCTCGGCGTATGACAAGCCCGCCGCGCGCTCGACCACGCCGGCCGCCAGGCCGATCCCGAGATAGCCGAGGACCACCGGCAAGCCGTCGCGCGCGCCGTCTGAAAACGTTTCGGCCATTGAGTCATTGTATGCTGGCGAGTGCGCGCAAGAGGCTGCGCACCAACAGAACGAAAGGCTCGAATTTGAAGCTCGCCAGTTACCAGCACAACAATGCCGCGGGCTACGGAATCGTCGAAGGCGACTCGATCATCGACCTCTCGCTGCGCATCGGCGCGCGCTTTCCCGACCTCCGGACGCTGCTCGCGCACGAAGGGCTCGACGAGGCGCGCAAGGCGTGCGGGCAGAGGCCCGATTTCAAGCTGGCGGATGTCGTGCTGCTACCGCCGATCCCGAACCCCGGCAAGATCTTCTGCATCGGGCTCAACTACGAGGACCACCGCCAGGAGACCAAGCGCGAGAAGACCGAAGCGCCCGCCGTGTTCGTGCGCTTTCCCGAGTCGCAGGTCGGGCACGGCCAGCCGATCCTGCGGCCGCGCGAATCGACCAAGCTCGATTTCGAAGGCGAGATCGCGGTGATCATCGGCAAGCCCGGCCGCCGCATCAGCGAGAAGGATTCGTGGGACCACATCGCCGGCTACAGCTGCTACAACGACGGCTCGGTGCGCGACTGGCAGTGGGCCACCACGCAATGGACCGCGGGCAAGAACTTTGTCGCTACCGGCGGCTTCGGCCCGTGGATGGTGACGGCGGACGAGATTCCCCCCAATACCGAGCTCACGCTAAGCACGCGCCTGAACGGCCAGCAAATGCAGCACACCACCACGGCGCTCCTCGTGCATTCGATCCCCAGCCTGATCGCGCACCTGTCGGCGTGGGTGCCGCTCGCGCCCGGCGACGTGATCGTGAGCGGCACGCCCGGCGGCGTCGGCGCGCGGCGCGACCCGCCGGTGTGGATGAAGCCCGGCGACGTCGTCGAAGTGGAGGTCAGCGGCGTCGGCGTCTTGCGCAATACGATCGCGGAGGACTGAGATGGACATGAGCGGCATCCCGTTCGGCACCACCGACTGGGCCGGCGTCGAGCGCACCGAGCACAAGGGCGACACCGGCACGGCCTACTGGCGCACCCGCAATTTCGGCGCGATCCGCGTGCGCATGGTCGAGTACACGCCGGGTTACCTGGCCGATCACTGGTGCTCCAAGGGCCATATCCTCTTCTGCCTCGAGGGCGAGCTCGAGACCGAGCTGGCCGACGGCCGCAAGTACATGCTCAAGCCCGGTATGAGCTACCAGGTGGCCGACGGCGCCGAGCCGCACCGCTCGCGCACCGCGGGCGGCGCCCGGCTCTTCATCGTCGATTAAATTGATCCGGACTCTAAGGTGACATAACAGGTCATGCCCCGCCCTCCCGAAGATTCTCGCGATCTTAGGTTGCGAGGCAAGTTAGCCCTTGCAAGACCACCCTTTTTTTGCGTGACTGCCACGCAAACGGCGAAAACGTCATATGCGGCGGTGAACAAAAAACGCAAATATGAAAATTACCGCCTCTTTTGCGTGCTGCCTCGCCTACCCGTTAACGCAGCGGCCGTAGCAGTTGCGTTTTACGACGCTGAAGGCCGAAAACGCAAAACAAAATCGATTTTCCCGCTTGACATGTGCGCCGACCAAATCTCAATCTAAATATCCGGGCCATTGCCCAATCCGTATAGAGGTCAGCGGTGATTTTTCCATCTAGAGATGCAATTGCAGCTGAGATACAAACGCTTATTTATCAACGGGGCGGACGGACCTACGAGATGTCGCCCTCAGAAGTCTACGATCAAATCGCGGAAAGATTTCACCTCGATAAGGTCGCGAGAAAGCTCACGCGCGACGAATACTATGATGACCAAAACCAGTCATCAGCCTGGGCAAATCTCGTCCAATGGGCCAGGCAAAACCTAATCGATGATGGAAGCCTTGATCGACATGCACCTCGCGGAATCTGGCGATTGACACCGAAGGGCATAGAGCAGGCCAGAGTTCTCTTGGGAGTTCGAAGGATGGGTCCCTTAAAGCAACTCATCGAACTCGGCAAGAAAAAGTAACGCTGCAGGAGTCGTCCTTGCGTCCGCAGGCGTGCAATTTGATCGCGGATGACGGCGCCTCGAAGGAGAAACTACATTGAGCCTTACCGAAGAAGCCACGCGAGAACGGGAGTGGGGAAGATTCCCGGTGTTGAGGCGGATTCTTGAGCGCGAACGGGTGCCGGACCACTATTGCACCTCTTCAGTGAGCGACAGCATATTCGATGCTCTTGTTAGGTTAATGAAGCACTCGATTCTCGTGCAGGAGCACGAGGAAGAAATCAGGAATGCCGCGAATTCGACCAACATCGAGCAATTGTTCGGCGAATTGCGCGCTTTGGAGGAGGCTCTAAAGGATGCCAGTCGAAATTTCGATCGAGCAAGAGATCGGTTGGCAGGATTGCGTAAGTCCCTTTAACTGAGCAGTAAGCATGGAAGCTATCCTGCATGCTCTAGTTGCAATTGGGAAGAAAGGAACATTTAGAGATTTGGCGGAGATTGAGTCACTTCGGACACATCGCGCTGTGTTGCGTTTGGCCGGTGAGCACAGTAGCGTTCTCGTAGACTATGCACGAGACCTGACGTTGGACGACAGAGTCGCGTTTATCAAGGCGATAGCAATGCTCGAGGAGAGCGTGGGGGGCTTGGGAAGCGTTTCTAGTGTGGCGCGGTTGCTGCCGTTAGTGCCTGATCCAAAGAGAATGCTGTTTGGATGGGTATTGCGGAACCATTCACGTTATTACTACGGCCATGGCGCGCGATCGATCGATGAGTACGATCGTCAAATCAAGCGAATCGCTGAGCGTCGGGCGGAGCGAGCGGTGCTAGAAACGCAACGTCAACTTTCCGCAAAACAAAGAATCGCCGAAAATGCAACGAAAAAGCTATTCAATGCCGTGCGACGAGGGGACGTTAACGCGGTACGCGCGCTGTTGGCAAAAGGAGCAGACATCACTACGCTTGGGCCAGATGGAGCGACGCCGCTTGAGCTGGCATCAAAAATTGGAGAACCGCACATGATCGACATGTTGACGCAAGAGGCAACGAAGAATCGGGCGTCGTAAAGACAATTAAACTTGTTTATAGCCCGCTGATCCCGCTACTCCTGCTCATCCGATCCCGGCTATCCGGTTGATCTCGGCCGGACTCACCTTGAGCCGCTCGGCGGCCTTGAGGATGTCGCCCCAGCTCGTCTCATCCACCGGAATGCCGTTGGCCATGCGATGCGCGCGCGTTTCGCGTTCCGGCTCGCCGGCAAGGCGCACCTGGTCGAAGCCGGGCTGCGCCGGCGAAGCCTTGACCCACTCGAGGAACGCTTTCATCTCGTCGCCAAACAGCGCGCCGCTCGACAATTTCGCCGGGTCGAACAGGATTGAGAGCATGCCGTTAAGCACGCGCTTCTTGCCGCTGGCCGGCTCGTGGCAAGTCATGCCCGCGGCGAGGGCGCCGCCGAGCAGCTCGCACACCACCGCAAGGCCATAGCCCTTGTGCTCGCCGAAAGAGACGATCGCGCCATAGGGCTCGACCACCGCGAATTTCGGGTCGGTGGTCGGCGCGCCCTTGTTGTCAATCAGGCGCCCGGCCGGCATCTGCTCGCCCTTGTTGTGCGCCACGCGCGCCTTGCCCTGCGCCATCACGCTGGTGGCGAAGTCGAGCAGGATCGGCTGGCCGCCCGGCACCGGGATGCCCACCGTAAACGGATTGGTGCCGAAGCGCGCGTCGCCGCCGCCGAACGGCGCGACGATCGGCCGGGAAATCACGTTGGTGAAGTGGATCGAGATGAGGTTGGCCGCCACGGCCATCTCGGCCCATGCGCCGATGCGGCACAGGTGGTGCGAGTTGCCGAGGGCCACGATGCAGCTGCCGAATTGCTTGGCGCGCCCGATGCCCATTTCCATGGCCTCGTGGCCGATGACCTGCCCGAAGCCGGCCTGCCCGTCGAGGCGGATCATTGCGCCGCCGTCGAGCGTGGTCTTGATGTGCGCGTTCGGCTTGAGGCCGCCTTCGACGTACGCCTCCGAATATTTCGGCAGCATGCCGATGCCGTGCGAGTCGTGGCCGGTCAGGTTGGCCTGGATGAGGTTGTCGGTGACGAGGTCGACTTCGCGGGGTGAGCTTCCGAACCCGCGCACCAGCGTCTTGATCGCCGCGGTCAGCGGCTCGACTCGAATCGTGTGGATCTTTGCCATTGGAAATACTCCCTATTCAGCCTTGATGCCGCCGGTTTCAACCACTTTCTTCCACATCCCGATTTCGGAGTTGAGGAAGGCGCCGAACTGCTCCGGCGTATTGGCCACGACGTCGAAGCCCTGCGCATCAAACCGCGACCTGGTATCCGGCGCATTTAGCGCGGCGACGATGGCCGCGTGCAGCTTCGCCGAAACATCCTTGGGGAGCCCCTTGGGGGCAGCAACTGCCTGCCACGAATACACCTCGAAATTCGGCACGCCCGCTTCGGCCATCGTCGGCACATCAGGGAATACCGGCGAGCGCTTGCCGCTGGTGACGGCGATCGCCTTGAGCCGGCCGCCTTTAACGTGGCCCGACACCGCGCCGAGGTTCTGGAACGAGCACTCGGCCGAGCCGCCGATCATGTCGGTCATCGCCGCGGAGCCGCCCTTGTAGGGGACATGGATGCCGCTCGTGCCGGTGCGCTGCCACAGCAGTTCGGCCGAGAGATGGTCGGACGACCCGGTGCCCGAAGAAGCGAACGACACCTTGCCGGGATTCTTCCTCAGGTAGCCAAGCAGCTCCGGCAACGTGTTCGCCGGCACTTTCGGGTTGCAGATAAGCAGGTTCGGCGTGCGCACCGCAACCGTGAGCAGCTCGAACTCGCGCGGGTTGTACGAAAGCTTCGGGAACAGCGCCGCGTTGATCGCAAACGTGCCGATCGAGCCGACGAGCAGGGTGTAGCCGTCGGCCGGCGACTTGGCCATGGCCTCCGCCGCGATCGCGCCGTTGGCGCCGGGGCGGTTCTCGACCACCACGGTCGCTCCGGGAAAGCTGTCGGGAAGTTTCGCGCTGATCGCGCGCGCCGTCATGTCGGAGGAGCCGCCGGCGGTAAACGGCACGAGGATCTTGATCGGGCGGCTCGGATAGGCCTGCGCGAATACCGTGGCCGAAACGAATGCGCACGCAAGCGCAATGAAGGACGCTGCGCGCACCGCAGAAAATCTGGACATGTCTTCTCCTTTTGGGGGTCCGTCCGGCGACCGCTAACCTGCCGGGGGCCCGAAGCTTATCAGGCAGAAAGCCGCCCGGTCATCTCGACGATCGCGTCCGCGGCAGCCTTCGGGTGCTCGAGCGGAAACAGGTGGCCGCCCTTGACGCGCTTGAAGGCGAAACCCGCATTTCGCATGGGCGAGAGCCCCACCCTGCGCACCACCTCCGACTGCGCGCCGCCGATGAATCCCGCCGGCACCTCGAGCCCGGCGAGGCTGCGATGCAGGTCGTGAGGCACGGTCCGGTAGATCTGGTACTCGATGGCCGGGTCGATCATCAGGCGCAGCTTTTTGCCGTGGTCGACCAGGCCGAAGCGCACGTAGTCCCGCAACGCCTCGGGCGCGAAATGCCTGAAGAGCGCTTTGCCGCGGAAATGGCGCTCCGCTTCGGCGAGGCTCGCCCACTCCGCACGCCGATCGCGCGTGGTGCCGGCCGGGGTGACCCGATCGACGATGCCGAAAGCCTTGGTCGCGCCGAGCAGCCGCCCCTTGATCGCGCCGATGATCGGCGCATCGAGCAGGACGATCGAGCGAAAGAGGTCCGGCCGGGCCGCGGCCGCCATGAAAGTGAGGTAGCCGCCGAGCGAATGGCCGACGCCGATCACCGGCTGCGTGTGGGAGTTCTCGATTTGCTCGATCACTTGCTTGGCGAGATGCGGCCAGCCTTCGGTCGGCGGATGGCGCGGATGCATGCCGAGCGCGTCAATGGCGCTGATCCGGAAGGAGGCCTCCAGGTAGCCCAGCATGCTGCGGTAAGCCGGTGCCGGAAACCCGTTGGCATGCGAGAAGTGAAGGACCGGGCGGCGCATGCGGGGCACTCTAACTATAATCCGCGCCCATGTCGCGCTACACCCCCTTGGCGATCGTGCTTCTAACGCTCGCCGCGTGCGCGGCGACGAATCCGTTTTTGGACGGTTCCGCGCCGCATCGCACCGCCCAAGGATTCAAGAACACCTACCCGCACCCGGAGAAGAGCGGGTTCTGGAAATGGAAGCGGGAGCAATGGCGCACCGGCAATCCGGTCAAGCCCGAAGGCGGGTATCGCTTCGAGACCGCGCGGCCCGACCTCGCCTTCCTCAAGTCCAACCGGCGCGAGACCACGGTCACCTGGATCGGCCATGCCACGGTGCTGCTGCAGACCGCCGGCGTGAACATTCTGACGGACCCGCACTTCTCCGAGCGGGCCTCGCCGGTCCAGTTCGCCGGGCCCAGGCGGGTCGTGCCGCCGGTCCCCGCCCTGGCCGACCTCCCGCATATCCACGCCGTCCTGGTCTCGCACGACCATTACGACCACCTCGATGCCGGGAGCATCAGGGCGCTCGCGGCCCAGCCGGGCGGCCCGCCGGTATTTTTCGCAGGCCTCGGCACCAAGGCCTGGCTAGCGGAACTCGGGGTCGCCAACGCCGTCGAACTCGACTGGTGGCAAAGGGTTGAATTCATGGGCCTCGACCTCCATTTCGTGCCGGTACAGCACTGGTCGAAACGCACCCTGACGGACGAAAACCAGCGGTTGTGGGGCGGATGGGCGGTCCGCCACCCGGGGTTTTCGTTCTATTTCGCCGGCGACACCGGGTATTCGATGGATTTCGCCGATGTAGGCAGGCGGCTCGGGGGATTCGACCTGGCCGCAATCCCGATCGGGGCGTACGAGCCGCGCTGGTTCATGCAAATCATGCACGTGAATCCGGCGGAATCGGTTCGCATCCATCGTGATGTAAAATCGCGGGTTTCCCTTGGCATTCACTGGGGTACCTTCGACGACCTCACGGACGAAAGCCTTTACGACCCGCCCAGGGTGCTTGCGGCGGAAGCAGCAAAAGCCGGCCTCGCCGTCGGCGAGTTCTTCGTACTGAAGCACGGGGAGACCCGCAGGTTCGGTGCCCGGTGACAGAGTCAGTAGAACTACCCCCCATTTCAGCTTCTAAACAGGAAAGCAACATCATGGCCAGGCAGAAAGAGCTCAAGCTCTACCGCAACATCGGGATCATCGCCCACATCGACGCGGGCAAGACCACCACCACGGAGCGCGTGCTCTACTACACCGGCAAGAAGCACCAGATCATCGACGTCCACGACACCAAGGACGGCAAGACCAGCACCACCACCGACTACCTCGAGCAGGAAAAGAAGCGCGGCATCACGATCCAGTCGGCCGCGGTGTCGACGGAGTGGAAGGGTCACCAGGTCAACATCATCGACACCCCGGGGCACGTGGACTTCACGATCGAGGTGAACCGTTCCTTGCGCGTGCTCGACGGCGCGGTCGTCGTGTTCGACGGCGTGGCGGGCGTGGAGCCGCAGACGGAAACCAACTGGCGCCTGGCGAACCAGTACAACGTGCCGCGCATGTGCTACATCAACAAGATGGACCGCATGGGGGCCAACTTCGAGAAGGCCATCACCGGCATCAAGGAGCGCCTGGGCGCCACGATCGTGCTGTGCCAGATCCCCATCGGCAGCCACGACGAATTCAAGGGCATGGTCGACCTGATCCAGGGGTGCGGCTACGTGTGGAAGGAAGAGGACAAGGATTCCCCGTGGGAGACGATCCCCATCGAGGAGATGAAAGGCCGCTTCACCTTCGCCAGCACGCGCGACAACAAGTGGATGGACGACCTCCTCGACCTTCGCCGCGAGGCCCTCGAGACCGCCCTCGCGATGGACGACGATGCGTTCATGGAATTCGTCGAGCACGGCAAGTTCGACGTCGCCAAGGTCAAGGAATGCATCCGCAAGGGCACGGTGCAGGGTAAGTTGGTCCCCGTGTTCTGCGGCTCGTCGTTCAAGAACAAGGGCGTGCAGCAGCTGCTGGACGGCGTCGTCGACTACATGCCCTACCCGGGCGAGAACGGCGGCATTGCGATGGTGGACCCCGACGGCAAGATCATCGGCGAGCAGAACGTCACCGACGATGCGCCGGCCCGGGCCCTCGCCTTCAAGGTGATCAACGACCAGTTCGGCACGCTCACCTTCGTGCGCGTCTATTCGGGCGTGATCAAGAAGGGCGACTCCCTGATGAACGTGACGCGCGACAAGAAAGAGCGCATCGGGCGGATCGTGGAAGTGCAGGCCAACGTGACCAAGGACATCGACGAAGCCCGCGCCGGCGACATCTGCGCGTTCGTCTCGATGAAAGACACGGAATCCGGCGTTTAGGTCTCCGTCATGCTGCACACGTCGATGCTGGAGCTCTTGCGCTTCCCGTACCCCGTGTTCAT
>JANMDK010000263.1:0-40021 GCA_031376265.1 Pseudomonadota bacterium | reverse complement strand
CCGCGATGATGGAGCCGTGGGACGGCCCTGCGGCCATCGCGTTTACCGACGGCCGACAGATCGGCGCGACGCTCGACCGCAACGGCCTGCGCCCGGCGCGCTACATCGTGACCGACGACGACCTCGTCATCATGGGCTCCGAATGCGGCTGCCTGCCGATCCCGGAAGAAAAGATCGTCAAGAAGTGGCGCCTGCAGCCCGGCAAGATGTTCCTCGTCGACCTCGAGAAGGGTCGCATCATCGACGACAAGGAATTGAAGGACACGCTCGCCGCCGCCAAGCCCTACCGCGAGTGGATCGACCGCATCAGGATTCGGCTGGACGACGTCGAGACCGACAAGCAGCAGCCGGAGCGTTCGTCGGTGCCGCTGCTCGATCGCCAGCAGGTCTTCAACTACACGCAGGAAGACCTCAAGTTCATCATGGCGCCGATGGCGGCCAACGGCGAGGAGCCGATCGGCTCGATGGGCAACGACTCGCCGATGGCGGTGCTGTCGAACAAGCACAAGACGCTGTACCACTACTTCAAGCAGCTCTTTGCGCAGGTCACCAACCCGCCGATCGACCCGATCCGCGAGGAGCTGGTCACCTCGCTGGTGTCCTTCATCGGCCCGAAGCCGAACCTGCTCGGCATCGACGAGATGAACCCGCCGATCCGGCTGGAAGTCGCGCAGCCGGTGCTCGACTTCTACGAGATGGAGAAGATCCGCCACATCGAGCGCTATACCGAAGGCAAGTTCCGCTCGTGCGAGATCGACATCTGCTATCCGGTGAGCTGGGGCAAGGAGGCCATCGAGGCCCGCCTGGCATCGCTCGCCGCGCAGTCCGAGGATGCGGTGCGCTCTGGCTATTCGATCCTCATCATCTCTGACCGCCGCGTCGACGCAAACAACGTCGCAATCCCCGCGTTGCTGGCCCTGTCTGCGATCCACCAGCACCTCACCAACAAGGGCTTGCGCACCAGCGCGGGCCTCGTGGTCGAGACCGGCTCCGCGAGGGAAGTGCACCACTTTGCGCTGCTCGGCGGCTACGGCGCCGAAGCGGTTCACCCGTACCTCGCGATGGAAACGCTGCTGTCGATCCACGCTTCGGGCAATGGCAAGGGCGGCTACAAGGCGATCAAGAATTTCGTCAAGGCCATCGGCAAGGGCCTGCGCAAGGTGATGTCGAAGATGGGCATCTCGACCTACATGTCGTACACCGGCGCGCAGATTTTCGAGGCCGTGGGGCTTTCGCGCGTTCTCGTGGACAAGTACTTCACCGGCACCACCACGAACGTCGAGGGCATCGGCGTGTTCGAGGTGGCGGAAGAAGCGATTGCCGTGCACAAGGCGGCCTTCGGCAACGACCCGGTGCTGGCGAACGCGCTCGATGCGGGCGGCGAGTACGCCTTCCGCGTGCGCGGCGAGGAGCACATGTGGACGCCGGATGCGGTGGCCAAGCTGCAGCACTCGACGCGCAACAACTCGGCGGCGACTTACAAGGAATACGCCGAGATCATCAACGACCAGTCGCGTCGGCACATGACGTTCCGCGGGCTGTTCGAATTCAAGCTCGATCCTTCCAAGGCGGTGCCGATCGAAGAAGTCGAGCCGGCCGTCGAGATCGTCAAGCGCTTCGCTACCGGCGCGATGTCGCTCGGCTCGATCTCGACCGAAGCGCACACCACGCTCGCGGTGGCGATGAACCGCATCGGCGGCAAGTCGAACACCGGCGAGGGCGGCGAGGACCGCAACCGCTATGCAATCGTGAAGGCCGGCGAGACCCTGGCCTCGCGGCTCGGTCGCGACCGAGTCGAGTCGGACATCGTCCTCAAGGAAGGCGATTCGCTGAAGTCGAAGATCAAGCAGGTGGCTTCCGGCCGCTTCGGCGTGACCGCGGAGTACCTCGCCTCGGCCGAGCAGATCCAGATCAAGATGGCGCAGGGCGCCAAGCCCGGCGAAGGCGGCCAGCTCCCCGGCAAGAAAGTGTCGGAGTACATCGCGCTGCTGCGCTTTTCGACCCCCGGCGTCGAGCTCATCAGCCCGCCGCCGCACCACGACATCTATTCGATCGAGGATCTCGCGCAGCTGATCCACGACCTCAAGAACGCGAATACGCGCGCCTCGATCAGCGTGAAGCTGGTGTCCGAGGACGGCGTCGGCACGGTTGCCGCTGGTGTCGCCAAGGCGAAAGCCGACCACGTCACCATCTCCGGCCATGACGGCGGCTCGGGTGCATCGCCCTGGTCTTCGATCAAGCACGCCGGTACGCCGTGGGAACTGGGCCTGGCCGAAACGCAACAGACGCTCGTGCTCAACAAGCTGCGCGGCCGCATCGCGGTGCAGGTCGACGGCCAGATGAAAACCGGCCGCGACGTGGTGATCGGCGCGCTGCTTGGCGCCGACGAATTCGGCTTCGCCACCGCGCCGCTGGTGGCCGAAGGCTGCATCATGATGCGCAAGTGCCACCTCAACACCTGCCCTGTCGGCGTGGCGACGCAGGATCCGGTGCTTCGCCGCAAGTTCCAGGGCAAGCCCGAGCACGTGATCAACTTCTTCTTCTTCGTCGCCGAGGAAGCGCGCCAGATCATGGCCGAGCTCGGCGTGCGCACGATCAACGAGCTCATCGGGCGCTCCGACCTGCTCGACACGAAGAAAGGCATCGAGCACTGGAAGGCCAAGGGACTCGATTTCTCGCGCATCTTCTACCAGCCGGACATGCCGGCGGACGTTGCGCGCTACCACGTCGAGAAGCAGGACCACGGCCTGGATCGCGCGCTTGACCACCGCCTCATCGAACTGGCGCAGCCGGCCATCGAGCGCGGCGAGAAGGTGTCGATCGACATGCCGATCCGCAACATCAATCGAACGGTGGGCACGATGCTGTCCGGCGAGATCGCGCGCAAGTACGGGCACGAAGGCCTGCCGGACGGGACGATCAGCATCCGCTTCGCGGGCTCGGCCGGCCAGAGCCTCGGGGCGTTCCTTTCAAAGGGGATGTCGATCGAACTGATCGGCGATACCAACGACTACTGCGGCAAGGGGCTTTCGGGCGGGCGCATTTCGGTGCAACCGTCGCCCAAGTTCCGCGGCGATCCGTCGGAAAACATCATCACCGGCAACGTTGCGCTCTACGGGGCGCTGGCGGGCGAAGCGTATTTCCGCGGCGTCGGCGGCGAGCGCTTCGCCGTGCGCAATTCCGGCGCGACGGCTTTGGTCGAGGGCGTCGGCGACCATGGCTGCGAATACATGACCGGCGGCACGGTCGTGGTGCTCGGCCTTACCGGGCGCAACTTCGCGGCCGGCATGTCGGGCGGCATCGCCTACGTGCTTGACGTGGATGGCGAGTTCGCGAAGCGCTGCAATCCCTCGATGGTCGAGCTCGAGACGCTCATCGCCGAGTCCGAGCAGCGCGCCAGGGTCGCGGCCGACCTCTGGCACCTCGGCGACTCCGACGAGACCATCGTGCGCCGCCTGGTGGAGAGCCACGCGCGCTACACCGGCAGCAAGCGCGCTGCCGAGATCCTCGACAAGTGGGGCGACTACCGCGCGAAGTTCATCAAGGTGTTCCCGCACGAGTATCGGCGCGCGCTGGGCGAGTTGGCGGCCAGCGGCCGGAAGGCGGCGGCTTAAATGGGCAAGATCACAGGATTCCTCGAGTACAAGCGCCTCAACGAGGCGGCCGAAGCGCCCGAGGCGCGGAAGAAGCACTACCGCGAGTTCGTCATGCACCTCTCCGAGGAAGAGGCCAAGGTGCAGGGCGCCCGCTGCATGGATTGCGGCATCCCGTTCTGCATGAGCGGCTGCCCGGTCAACAACATCATTCCCGACTTCAACGACCTCGTCTTCAAGGCCGACTGGCTGCGCGCGCTCGAAACGCTGCATTCGACGAACAACTTCCCCGAGTTCACCGGCCGGGTGTGCCCTGCCCCCTGCGAGGAAGCCTGCACGCTGCGCATCAACAACGATCCGGTCGGCATCAAGTCGATCGAGCACGCGATCATCGACAAGGGGTGGGAAGAAGGCTGGGTCGGTCCGCAACCGCCCAAGGCCAAGACCGGCAAGCGCGTCGCCGTCGTCGGCTCGGGCCCGGCGGGCATGGCTGCGGCGCAACAGCTAGCTCGCGCGGGGCATGACGTCGTGGTGTTCGAGAAGAACGACCGCATCGGCGGCCTGCTTCGTTACGGCATCCCCGACTTCAAGATGGAAAAAGACCTCATCGACCGCCGCGTCGCGCAGATGCAGGCCGAGGGCGTCGAGTTCCGCACCAACCACATGGTCGGCAAGGCGCCCGAGGGCGCTGGCAACGCAGATGCCGTAGCGCTCGATCCGGCCACGATCGCCGACGAGTTCGACGCGGTCGTTTTGTCCGGCGGCGCAGAGGCGCCGCGCGACTTGCCGGTGCCGGGGCGCGAGCTCGACGGCGTGCACTACGCGATGGATTTCCTGCCGCTGCAGAACCGGCGCGTTGCCGGCGACGGCGGCGTCAAGGACCTGTGGGCCACGGGCAAGCACATCGTCATCATCGGCGGCGGCGATACCGGCTCGGATTGCGTCGGCACTTCCAACCGGCATGGCGCCGCCTCGATCACGCAGTTCGAGCTGCTGCCGATGCCGCCGGACGTCGACAAGAACCCGGTATGGCCGTACTGGCCGCAGCGCCTGCGCACCTCGTCCTCGCACGAAGAGGGCGCCGAGCGCGACTGGGCCGTCGCCACCAAGCGCCTCGAAGGCGAGGCCGGCAAAGTGAAGAAGCTGGTTGCGGCGCGCGTCGAGTGGAAGGACGGCAAGATGCAGGAAGTGCCGGGCTCGGAGTTCGACATGCCGGCCGACCTCGTGCTGCTCGCGATGGGCTTTGTTTCCCCGGTGCAGTCGATGCTCGAGGCGTTCGGCGTCGAGAAGGATGCGCGCGGCAACGCCAAGGCCGCGACCGACGGCGCCGGCTGCTACGTGACCAGCGTGTCAAAGGTCTTTGCCGCCGGCGACATGCGCCGCGGCCAGTCGCTGGTGGTCTGGGCGATCCGCGAAGGGCGGCAGTGCGCAAGAGCCGTGGACGAATTTCTCATGGGCACGTCGGATCTTCCGAGGTAGACTTTGTCCATGGCCACCCTGATCCGTACGGCAGCGAAAACACGCGATGCGCGACGCGGCAGCGCGTCGCGCCTTTGCGGCCAGGACAGGCACCGTGTAACCAGCAAGTAGCCCCCGTTACCCGAAAAGCCCCTGACCGCAAGGTCCGGGGCTTTTTCTTTTGGCGAAAGGAAGAGGAATGCAGAACAGCGATGCGTTGATGTGGATTACCACGCGGCCGGACGTCACGTTCGTGAGCGGCGAAGGCTCTTGGCTGTACGACGCGCAAGGACGCAAGTACCTCGATTTCATCCAAGGCTGGGCGGTGAACTCGCTCGGCCATGCGTCGCCGATCATGCGCGACGCCCTGGCCGCGCAGGCGGCAAAGGTCATCAACGTGAGCCCGGCGTACTACAACGAGCCGATGAAGAAGCTCGCCACGCGCATCGCCGAGCTCTCCGGAATGGAAAAGGTGTTCTTCACCAACAGCGGGGCCGAGGCCAACGAGGGCGCGATCAAGCTGGCGCGCAAGTGGGGGAGCCTCAAGAAAAACGGCGCCTACGAGATCCTGACCTTCGAGAATGCTTTCCACGGCCGCACGCTCGCGACCATGGCTGCTTCGGGCAAGCCGCAGTGGGAACACATCTTCGAACCGAAAATGCCGGGCTTCCGCAAGCTGCCGATGAACGACATCGAGGCGGTGCGCGCGGCGATCGGGCCGAATACCGTGGCCGTGATGTTCGAGCCGGTTCAGGGAGAATCGGGTGTCGTGCCCTTCACCCCCGAATTCATTCGCGCAGTGCGCAAGCTCACGGAGGAGCAAGGGCTATTGCTGATCCTCGACGAGATCCAAACCGGCATCGGCCGCACAGGGAAGATGTTCTGCTGGCAGCACACCGGCGTGCAGCCGGACATCATGACGCTGGCCAAGGGCATCGGCGGCGGCGTGCCGCTTGGCGCGCTGGTGGCGAAGGCAGGCGTTTCCGTCTTCGAGGCCGGCGACCAGGGCGGCACTTACAACGGCAATGCGTTGATGACCGCCGTGGGGCTCGCGGTGGTGAACGAAGTGGCGAAGCCCGCGTTCCTCCAGCAGGTGTCGGAAAACGGCGACTACCTCATGGACCGCCTGCGCGCGCTGTCGAAAGAGCTCAGCCTCGGCGAGGTGCGCGGGCTCGGATTGCTCGTCGCGCTCGAGCTTGGAAAGCCCGTTGGCTCCAAAGTGGTCGACGAGGCGCTAGCGCGCGGCGTGCTGCTCAACTCTCCCCGCCCGGCCAGCCTGCGCTTCATGCCGGCGCTAAATGTGTCGCGCGCTGAAATCGATACGATGCTCGATACGCTCACAGCCGTCCTGAAAAAGGAGATCTAGATGCTCAAGCTCTACTACGCCCCGCACACCTGCGCGCTCGCCTCGCATATCGCGCTCGAGGAGGCCGGCGCGCGCTACGAGACGGTGCGCATGAGCTTCAAGGCCGAGGACCAGAAAAAGCCCGAGTACCTCAAGCTCAATGCCAAGGCGCGCGTGCCTTCGCTGGTGACCGGAAAGGGCATCCTGACCGAAACGCCGGCGATCCTTGCATACATCGCGCAGGCTTTTCCCGCGGCGAAGCTGGCGCCGGTCGATGACCCGTTCGAGTTCGCCCGGGCGCAGGCCTTCAACAGCTACCTGTGCTCGACGGTGCACATCGCGCACGCGCACCGCATGCGCGGCTACCGATGGGTGGATGCGGCCGACGAGGCGTCGATCAAGGCGATGCAGAAGAAGGTGCCGCAATCGGTGGGCGAATGCTTCGGTCTCATCGAGCGCGAGATGCTCGCCGGGCCGTGGGTCATGGGCGAGGACTACTCGATTTGCGATGCGTACCTTTTCACGCTGGCGCAATGGCTGGAGGCGGACGGCGTGGACCCCGCGAAGATTCCTCGCGTGATCGAGCATCGCGCGAGGGTGGCGTCGCGGCCGGCGGTGAGGAAGGCAGTCGAGGCCGAGACGGCGGAGGCCTGAACGGAGAAAGTGATACTTTCATTCCCGTAGAGCCAATCTGGAGGCGGCTCAACGGCTGGTTGGTTTTCCAATTTCGGAAAATAGTGTCGGCCGCGCCGGCGACATCATCGCCTTGGTCAGGCCGAATTCCGCGATTCGCGCCGGGAGCGATTCGCCGCGCACCAGCGCCGCGCAGGCCTCTCCCATGGCCGGCGATGTCTGGATGCCGTAGCCGCCCTGTGCCGCTACCCAGAAGAATCCCTTGCGGTCTGGGTCGTAGCCGCCAACCAGGTCCCCGTCGGTCACGAAGGAGCGCAGGCCCGCCCAGGTGCGCGTAGGCCTGCGGATGCGCAGGGTGCTGGCTTCCTCGATGCGCTGGATGCCGAGCGCGATGTCGAGCTCCTCCGGCTGCACGTCCTGCGGGTCGACCGGGTCTTCATTGGCCGGTGAGCCGAGCATCATTCCTGCATCCGGCTTGAAATAAAACGATTCGTCGGCGCCGATCACCATCGGCCACCCCGCTGTGGCTATGCCTTCGGGCGGGGCGAAAATGAAAGCCGAGCGGCGCTTGGGCTGCAGCCCGATCGGCCTCGCGCCGGCAAGCGCGGCGAGCACATCGCACCATGCGCCGGCTGCGTTGATCACGATAGGCGCCCGATAAGTCTTTTCGCCCGCGTCAATGAGCCAGTCCTCGCCGCTTCTTTCGCAGCCAGTCACTTCGGCGCTGCAGTCCACCCGGCCGCCTCGCGCCCGCAGGCCGCGCAGGTAGCCATGGTGGATTGCATGGACGTCCATGTCCATCGGGCTGTCTTCCAACACCGCCGAGAGACCGTGCGCAAGCACCGGCACTTTCGCGCGCGCTTCGGCAGGCCCGAGCCGCTGGATGCGCGGCGAAACTTTTCGCCCGGTTTCGTAGGCTTCTTCCAGCGCGGCCGCCTTGTCAGGGCCGCCGACGAACATCGCGCCGCGTGGCGAGAGCACTGGATGCCCGGTAAATCCCGGCGGCGGCCGTTCGAAAAAGGCGCGGCTGGCACAAGTCAATGCGCGCACTTGGGGCGTGCCGTAGTTCTCGATGAAGAGTGCCGCCGACCGTCCGGTCGAGTGATAGCCGGGCTGCGATTCGCGCTCCAGCAGCACCACGCGGCCGTGCGGCGCGAGGAAATAGCCGATCGATGCGCCGGCGATTCCGGCGCCGACGACCAGGAAGTCGACGTGCTCAGCCATCTTGCCGCGCCTTCCCTAAGCTCATTCGCCCCAGACGGCGCCCATTACTCGCAGCCAGTTGGCGCCGAGGATCTTGCGCGTCTCCGCCGGCGAATAGCCGTGGGCAAGGAGCTTTTCGGTGAGGTTCGGCAGCTCCCTGGGCGTGGCCATGCCAGCCGGGTAGCGGTGCGGCGGCGGCGGATAGACCTCGGCGCTCCAGCGGCGCACCGCGAGTTGCTGCTGGTACATCTTCTTTGCCTCAGTGTCGTCAGCGACCGGGTGCATGCCTTCGTAGTAGTCGATGCCGAGCGCCACGTGCTCGATGCCGACCAGCTCGACCACATGGTCCAGGTGCCGCAGGAAATCGTCGATCGTCGGGGTCGGCGACTTGCCGAGGAAAGCGGGAAACCCGTTGATGCCGATGAGCCCGCCGGTGGCCGCCGCCGCCTTGATCTGGGTGTCGCTGATGTTGCGCGGGCAGTCGTGCACCGCCTTCGCGTTGGCGTGGGAGAAAACGAAAGGCCGCGTCGAGGCCTCGATCGCTTCCAGCGTCGTGCGCTCGCCGGTGTGCGAGCCATCGACGATGATGCGATTTTCGTTCAGGCGCTTGACTAAATCCTTGCCGAAGCGCGACAGCCCTGCGTTGCCGGCTTCTTCGCAGCCGTCGCCGACGCGATTGCGGATGTTGTAGGTGAGCTGCACCATGCGCACGCCAAGCGCGCGGTAGGCCTCCACGAGGTCGAGGTCGCCCTCGATCGGGTCGGCGCCCTGGAAGTGGAAGACCAGCCCGAGCTTCTTTTCCTTCTTCGCCTCGGGAATCTGCGCGGCGCGCTCGACGAGGACCAGGTCTTTGCGCGTGGCGATCAGTCGATGCCATGCACCGAGGTTGCGCAGGGTCTCTTCGGCCGGTGCGGTGCTGCCCACGGTTGGTGCGCAAGCGGTGACGCCGCCTTCGATGTACCAGTCGACGAACTCTTTCCTGCGCAGCAGCGGGCAGGTCCCGTCGATGACGATCGTTTCGCGATGCAGTTCTGCGGCAGCGGCGGAGATTTGCATGGCGCATCATAACGTCCACCGGTAAGCCGATTGCCGCCAGGGAGCGCCCATGTTTCGCAGACTTGCAGTTCTTCTATCCGGCTTCGCGTTTGCCGGCATCGCCGCTTCGCAAGCCTGGCCCGAGAAGCCGGTGCGCATCGTCGTCCCGCTCTCCACCGGCAGCGCGAGCGATGCTCTCGCGCGATACACCGCCTCGCGCCTCACGGAAATCTGGAAACAGCAGGCCGTGATCGAGAATGCACCCGGCGCCAACGGCATGACCGGCGCCGCGATCGTCGCCAAGGCCGCGCCCGATGGCTACACGCTGATGATCATGGCCAACAACCACATCGTGAACCCGAGCCTGTACAAGAGCATGCCGTTCGACGCGATCAGGGACTTCACCTGGATTGCCAATCTTGCCGACGCGCCGATCCTGCTGGTGGCCAACGGGGCGCTGCCGGTGAAATCGCTGAAGGAGCTGGTGGCCTATGCGAAGTCGCGTCCTGCGGGCCTGTCGTATGGCTCGCCTGGCAGCGGTAGCTCCTCGCATCTCGCCATGGAGCTGGTGCGCCTCGGCACCGGCATGAACCTGGTGCACGTGCCCTACAAGGCGGTGTCGCAGGCGCAGACCGACCTCATCTCCGGCCATCTGCAGACCATGTTCATGGTGCCGGTAACGGCCATGCCCCAGGCGCAGGCAGGCCGGCTCCACATCCTCGCCGCCGCGGGCGGCCGGCGGTTCTCGCAGTTGCCGAACGTCCCGACGCTTGCCGAGGAGGGCCTCAAGGGCTTCGACGTCATGCCGTGGGTGGGCATGATGGGTCCCTCCGGCATGCGCCCCGACCTCGTCAAGCGCATTTCGGACGACGTGGTCAAGGCGCTCGGCACCGAGGAGGCGCGGCAGCGCGCGCTGCTGCTCGGCCTCGAAGTGTCGCTAAAGGGGCCGGAGGAATTCCAGCCTTTCGTCATGCGCGACACCGAGCATTGGGCGGAGCTGGTGCGGAAATCCGGCGCACGCGTCGACTGAAGGTGTGACCTAACCTTTCACCAAACAGGCGACCGCCTGCTGCACGCCGTCGCGGCCGAACGGGATGCCCTGCACGGTCATTGCTGCTTCCACGCCCGCGAGCGCGCCGAGGATCATCGGCGGGTTGAGGTCGCCGAGGTGCCCGATGCGGAATGCCTTGCCGGTCTGCGGGCCCAGGGCCCCGGCCACCGCCACCTGGAACCGCTCGCGCGCGATCGCGCGCATGGCTTCCGGGTCATGCGGGGGGCTCATCTCGATCGTGGTGACCGACACCGAGCGCGCCTCCGGCACCTTGCAATGGAACCGCACCGTGCCTTCGCGGCTCCACGCCTCGACCGCCGCATGCACTGCACGAGCCAGCAGCGCGTGTCGCGCGAACACGTTCTCGATGCCTTCGCGATCGAGGAGTTCCAATGCCGCTTCGATGCCGAACAACAGGTTCTGCGGCGGCGTGCCGCAGAACTTGTTGTAACTGTACGAGGCCTGCCGCCGCTTCCAGTCCCAGTAGTAGCGCGGCGCCGGGTTGGCGGCAGCCACCTCGCGCGCCTGCTTGTCGACGGCAACGAAGCCCAGGCCCGGCGGGGACATGAGGCCCTTTTGCGAGGCGCCGACGGCAACGTTGGCGCCCACATCGCCCATCGCAAAAGGCGCCGCCGCGAGCGAGGCCACCACGTCCACCACGAAGAGCGCCGGGTGGCCCGAAGCGTCGATCGCGGCGCGGATCGCGCGCAGGTCGTTCGTCGAGCTGCTCGCGGTGTCGGTGTGCACGGCGAACACGGCGGCGATCTCTCGCTTGGTATCCGCGCGCAACGCCTTCTCGATGTCGTTCGGATCGGCAGGGTATCCCTCGCGAAAGGGCGTGCGAACCGCCTTGCGGCCGCAGCCTTCGGTCTGCACCGCCCACGATTCCGAAAAGTGCCCGGTGCCCGGCACCAGCACAGCCTTGTCCGGCGCGACGAGGTTGACGATCGTCGCTTCCCAGGCGCCGTGGCCGTTTGCCGCGAACTGGAAGACGTCGCAGTCTTTTGCGTGCAGCAGGCGCTTGAGGCCGGCGTCGATCGCATCGATCGTTTCGCCCAGGCGCGGATCGCCGTGGTCGAGCGGCTGGCGGTGCATTGCGTTGAGCACCTCCGCAGGGACGTGCGTTGGTCCAGGAGAGTGCAGCGAGCGATTGCCGGGGATGCGGGTCATGTCTTGGCGTGAAATGGGTTGCGGAAGTCCGTATTTTGACAGGGCTGGCGTGTTGCCCGGTCATGCAATAGCCGGTATTCTCGATGGCATAGCGCCGTGGCATCGCCTGCGATACCGAAAGCGATGAAACGCGGCGAACTCGCTGTTTCCCTGGGAGGGTATCCGCATGAAAAACCTGAAGTGGGTCGCAGTCCCGTTTGTCCTAGCCGCGCTCGTGGCCGGCACCGCCCAGGCGCAGGCGCCGCTCCAGGGCGAATACAAGCTGGGCGTGCTCGAGCCGCTCACCGGCAACCTCGCCACGCAGGGCAAGCTTCACCTCGAAGGCTACGAGGTCATGCGCGACCTCATCAACACCAAGTTCGGCGGCGTGATGGGCAAGAAACTGGTGCTGGTCACCGGCGACGCCACCGACCCGACTGCAGCGGCCTCCGAGGCCGCGCGCCTCGCCACCCGAGAAGGCGTCAAGATCATCACCGGCACGTTCTCGTCGATCCTCTGCGGCGCCGCGAGCGAAGCCGCCGCGCGCCAGAACGTCATCTACTGGGAAACCTCCTGCGTCGATCCGCGCTTCACCAAGCGCGGCCTCAAGACTGCGTTCCGCACCGAGATCGATGGCACCGGCTTCGGCTGGTACAACATCGAATTCACGGCCAAATACCTCGCGGCCAAGCTCGGCAAGAAACCGAGCGAGCTGAAGATAGCCTATCTCGCCGAGGACTCCTCGTACGGCCAGAGCGTGACCGAGGCGGCGCGCGAGCGGGCCAAGAAGGAATTCGGCATGCAGGAGGTCGGGCCCGAGTACTACACCTTCACCACCAACGACCTCACGCCGGTCATCCTCAAGCTCAAGGCCGCGAACCCGGACATCCTCCACCACATCGCCCGCGACCAGGATGCGATCCTCTTCTGGCGCCAGGCGCGCGAACAGAATTTCCAGGTCAAGGCGGTCATCCACGCCGGCGCCACCGGCTACGGCAACATGGGATTCGGCAAGGCCTTCGGCAACGACGCCAACGGCCCGTTCGTGCTGGCCGAGCCCGGCCCGGGCATCATGATCGACAAGTTCCGTCCGGAGGGCCAGGCGATCGAGCGCGCATTCCGCGAGGCAATCAAGGCGAAGACCGGGTCGGACGTGCCCACCAGCGGCCACCAGCTCGCCGCCGGCGGCCTGTGGGTGCTCAAGCTCGTGCTCGACTCGGCCAAGACCGACAACCTCGACCCGTTCTATACCGCGGCCATGAAACTCGACATGCCGGTGGGCTCGGCGCTGAACGGGTGGGGCGTCAAGTTCGAGCCCAACGGCCAGAACTCTCCCGACCGCGTGCAGCACTACATGCTCCAGTGGCAGAACGGTTCGCTGGTCACCGTCTGGCCGGAGAGTTTCACGACCAACCGCGCCAAGTGGATGCCGCTTGGGCCGTGGGACCAGCGCAAGTAAGCTCGAGCACCGCCACCCGGACCCCTTTCTGACCCCGATCCGCTGCGGCTCCGCTTAAGTTGGAAGTCATACCGCAGCTGGTCGTTTCCACGATCCTGCTCGGGGGCCTGTACGCGCTGATCGCGGTGGGCCTCACGCTGATCTTCGGCGTGATGCGCGTGGTCAACTTCGCGCACGGCGAGTTCCTGATGTTCGCGATGTACGCCGCGTTCTGGGCGTTCACGCTGCTGCGCATGGACCCGTACCTCACCTTATTCGTCTCTCTGCCGCTGTTCTTCGCGGTCGGCTGGGTGAGCTACCGGGTGGTCATGAAGCCGGTCATCCACGCGTCTCACAACGCGCAGGTATTTACAACCGTGGGCCTTTCGATCCTGCTGCAGAACCTGGCCCTGGTGCTGTTCACCGCGGACGCGCAGTTCCTGCGCACGGATTACTACTCGAAAGTCCTGCGTCTCGGGGGCGCGGTGTTCAACCTCGCGCAGACGGTCGCATTCGTGATCGCCGTGCTTGCGACGGCGGCCCTGTTCGCTTTCCTGCGCTGGTCGTACACCGGCAAGATCATGCGCGCCACCGCGCAGGATGCGCAGGTCGCCTCGCTCATGGGAATCGATACCGGCCGCATCTATGCGCTTACCTGGGCGGTCGGCATCGTGTGCGTTGGCGCGGCGGGCGTGCTGCTTGCGCCGATCTACCCGGTGTATCCCACGGCGGGTCTTCAGTTCGTGCTGATCGCCTACATCGCGGTGGTGCTCGGGGGTCTGGGCAACATGGCCGGCGCGCTGATCGCGGCGGTAGTCATCGCCGCGATCGAGGTGGTCGCCTCTTACACGATCGGCACCGCATGGAAGGAAGTGCTGTACCTGGTGCTCTTCATTCTCGTGCTCATCGTGCGTCCGGCGGGCCTCTTCGGCCAGCGCGGCGCCGAGTCGCTCGGCGCATGAATAGGTACCTGCCTGCGATCACGTACTTTGCCGTGGCGGGCCTCGCGCCTTTTGTGGTCAAGGACGCTTTCTTCCTGGATGCGCTGGTGCTGATCCTCATCTGGGGTGCAGCCGCGGCGGCCTGGAACATCGCCGGCGGCTATGCCGGCCAGATCTCGCTCGGGCATTCGGCCTTCTTCGGATTGGGCGCCTACGCTGCAGCAATGGCGGTCACCCGATGGGGCCTTTCGCCCTGGACCGGCCTCCTGATCGGCGCGGGCCTTGCTGCCGTCACGGGCGTCATCATCGGCTTCCTTTCGAACCGGCTGAAGGGCCCTTACTTCGTCATAGCGACGATCGCGCTCTCGCAGGTGCTGCTGATTGCGGCGAGCCGGCTCAAGGGCTTTACCGCCGGCTCCGAAGGCATCCCGGTGCCGTTCCGTCCCGGCTTCTGGACGCTCGGCATCGCCGACAAGAGCGTCTGGGTCTGGATCGTTCTGTCGCTCGCGATCCTGGTGTATCTCATGCAGGTCTACCTCGAGCGCTCCCGGCGCGGGTTCCAGCTCGCGGCTGTGCGCGAGGACGAGGATGCCGCGCGGTCGCTCGGCGTGCCTGCGCTGCATCTCAAGGTGGCCGCGATTGCGATTAGCGCCGCATTCACCGCGGTCTGCGGCGGCTTCTGGGCACAGTACATCGGCTTCGTCGACCCGGCCTACGTCTTCTCGCTCGATGTCTCGATCAAGTTCGCGCTTGCCTCGATGGTCGGCGGCATTGGCACCGCATTGGGTCCCTTCCTCGGCGCGGCGCTGGTGACCACGCTGGAGACCTCGCTTCGCGCCCAGTTCGGCGGCGTCGGCGCCCAGTTCATCGGCACCTACCTGATTCTCTATGGCCTCGCGCTGATCCTGATCGTGCGTTTCGCCCCGCGTGGATTGGTGGGGTTCATCTCCGAAAGGTGGCGCCGCCGCGCGCTGAATCCGGCATGAGCCTACGAGAAGGACCGGCATGAGCCTGCTATCCGTCTCCGGCATCACCAAGAGCTTCGGCGGCGTGACGGCCAACAAGGGCATCACGATCGAGGTGGGAGAGGGCGAGCTGGTCGGCATCATCGGCCCGAACGGCGCGGGCAAGTCGACGCTGTTCGAATGCATCAGCGGGTTCTACAAGCCGGACTCGGGCGAGGTGAAACTCGACGGCAAACGCATTACCGGCCTCGCACCGGACGTTGTCTGCCGGGCCGGCATCGCGCGCACTTTCCAGAAGCTGCGGCCGTTCCAGGGTATGACGGTGCTCGAGAACGTGATGGTCGGCGCACTTACACGCACCAAGGACGTCAAGCACGCGCGCGAGGTCGCGCGGGAATGGCTCTCGCGCGTGGGCCTCGGCGAGAAAATCGACGCCTTCGCGCGCACGCTTTCCACCGGGCAAAGGAAGCGCCTTGAGCTGGCGCGCGCGCTGGCCACGGAGCCCCGCGTGCTCTTGCTCGACGAGGTGACTGGCGGCGTGGACCAGCGCTCGATCCCGGGCCTCGTGCAGTTGGTCAAGGAACTGCACGGCCGGGGCCTCACGCTGTTGGTGATCGAGCACAACATGCGCGTCATTACGGCGGTCGCGCAGCGCATCGTCGCGCTTTACCTCGGCGAAGTGATCGCCGACGGCGCGCCGCAGGAGGTCGCGCGGGACCGCCGGGTGGTCGAGGCCTATCTCGGCCAGGCCTACGTCCAATGAGCGGCGAAACGCCTTCGCAGGACGGGTTCCAGCTCGAAGTCAGGGACCTCGACGTCGCCTACGGTGACTTCCAGGTGCTCTGGCAAGCCGAGCTCAGCGTGCGCAAGGGCGAGATCGTCGCGCTGCTCGGGCCCAACGGCGCCGGCAAGTCGACGTTGATGAATACGATCTCCGGCCTCAACAAGCCGGTGGGCGGCAGCGTGACCTTCGAAGGCAGGCGTATCGACGGGTTGCCCGCACACCATACGGTGGGCGAAGGCATCTCGCATGTGCTCGAGCGGCGGCGCCTCTTCCCCTTCATGACGGTCGAGGACAACGTGCTGCTCGGCGCGCACAACCCGCGCGCCCGCGCGCAGCGGGAAGAGACGCGCGCGCGCGTCGAGGCGTTGTTCCCGCTCCTCAAGGCGCGCAGCACGCAGCTCGCCAATTCACTCTCGGGCGGCGAGCAACAGATGGTCGCGATCGCTCGCGGCCTGATGGCGAAACCCAAGCTGCTGATGGTGGACGAGCCGTTCCTTGGGCTCTCGCCGCGGATGGTCGACGAGATCGGCGCGCTCATGAAACGCGTGCGCGACGAAGAGGGCATCAGCGTCGTGTTCATTGAGCAGAACGTCGAGCTCGCGCTCGGTCTCGCCGACCGTGGCTTCATCCTCGAATCCGGGCGCACGATCCTGCACGGCCCCTCGTCGGAACTGCTCGGCTCGGCCGAAGTGAAGCGCATCTTCCTCGGCGACTTCGCCTTCTGAGGAGAAGCCGGGTGGGCGGATTTGCCGAATACGAGCAGTACGATGCGCTGGGGCTGGCCGCGCTGGTCAAGCGGCGCGAGGTGACGCCGGCCGAGCTGCTCGACGCAGCGCTCTCGCGGGCCGAGGCGCGCAATCCTTCAATCAATGCGATCACCATGCCGCTCGAGGACTATGCGCGCAAGGCGATCGCGGCGGGGGTGCCAAACGGGCCGTTCGAGGGCGTACCGTTCCTGCTCAAAGACCTCACCGCGTCGGTCGCCGGCGTGCGCATGACGCGCACCTCGCGCTTCTTCGCCGACACTCCGCCCCAGACCGTCGACAGCGAGCACGTCAAGCGCCTAAAGCGCGCAGGCCTGGTGTTTTTCGGCCGCACGAACACCTGCGAGCTCGGCTTGTCGCTTACCTGCGAACCGCAACTCACCGGCCCAACGAAGAATCCGTGGGACCTGACGCGCATCTCCGGCGGCTCTTCGGGCGGCGCGGCGGCGGCAACCGGCGCGCGCATCGTGCCGATGGCGCACGGCACCGACGGCTTCGGTTCGATTCGAGCGCCGGCCGCCTGCTGCGGATTGGTCGGGCTGAAACCCACGCGCGGCCGCAATACGCTGGCGCCCTACGCTGGCGAAGCGCTGGCCGGCCTTGCCGCCGAACATGCAGTCACGCTGAGCGTTCGCGACTGCGCGGCGCTGCTCGATGCCACCGCAGGCCCGGGCGCAGGCGACCCTTATGCGGCGCCTGCGCCCGCGCGACCGTTCCTGCAGGAAATCGGCGCCGCTCCTGGCCGCCTGCGCATCGCGTTCACACGCAAGACGCCCGATGGCACGACGATCGGCGAGGACAGCCTGCGCGAGCTCGACTCGGTGGCGCGCCTGTGTGCCGACCTTGGCCATCACGTGGAAGAGGCCGACCCGGCGGTCGAGGGCGAGGCCATGGTGCCGGCGTTCCTCACGCTCAGCGCCGCGAATACCGTCGTGAACCTGGGCAGCCACCCGAACAAGAAAGCGCCCGGGCCGGGCGAGATCGAGAACGTCACGCGCGCGATGTACGAGCGCGGCCAGCAGGTGAGCGGTGCGGACTACGTAAAGGCGATCAACACCGCGCACCGGCTCGGGCGGCAGACCGCGGCGTTCTTTGCCGATTACGACGTGCTGCTCACGCCTGGCCTCGCGGGGCCGGCGGCAAAGCTCGGCTGGATCGACATGATGCTCGAGGACGCCGACGAGTACTGGCGGCGCGTGTTTGAGTTCTCGCCTTTCACCGTGTGGTTCAACCTGACCGGCCAGCCGGCGATCATGCTGCCGCTGGGCACCAGCCCCGAGGGGCTGCCGATGGGGACACAGCTCGTGGGTCGGTTCGGGGATGAGGCGACGCTGTTCCGGCTTGCCGCGCAGCTGGAAGCCGCGAGGCCTTGGATTCATCGGAAGCCGGCACTCGTCGAATCCACGTCGATCACGTAGTCAGCGGGCTGCCATTGTTGAGTCCTGCCGACGCAGACTCAATACCCCAGCTGCCGGTGATGTTTGAGATTGACCAGATACACCTTGTCCGGTGTGACGACATAATCGGTCTTCGTCGCAGACGACGACAAGGTGGCCGAGCGCTACGGACGCGGCAGCGAGGGGCCTTGCCACTTCTACTTCAAGCAGCTCGTCAGGAAGCTCGTCGGCTTTGCCGGGCGCAGCAACCTCTTCAAGCTCGACCAGGACCAGCCCGATTCCGAGATCACGCCGGACTACGTGACCAACAAGCTGGTGATCGCGGGCACGGTTAACAGCGTGGTCGACCAGATCCTCGCGTTTCGTGAGACGACCGGCGATTTCGGCACGCTGTATTGCCATTGGCAGCATTTCTCCCGCAAAGACAGCAAAGACGCGGGCCTTACGCCGAAAATGGCGGCATTTCGCGCGCAGATCGACGCGCGGGTGATCTCAATTTTCAGACGAATTGATCCTCGTCCAGGCAGCCCCAGTGTCCTGGGCCGCCCGCTGCAGTCGCGGCAAATACCGGCGCACAACTATATTGATCAGCATTGACTCGGCAAGCCACACGCAATTGAGGCAGGCAATCAGGCGGCCCTGCGCAAATATCGGCAGGGCGATGGCCGACTGTGCGTGGGCTTCGTCCCCCGCAGGCCCGATCGAGGCAGGATCGCGAATCGAGTAACCTCGTGCACGCGTTTCAGCGATGATCCGCTCCAGGTGCGCGGGCCTGGGCAGCCCGCCGGCGGAGCAGGCGAGTTGCGCGAGCAAGTCGCTGCGCTCGGCCTCGTCACAAAAGGCAAGATGGGCGCGCCCCATCGCAGAGTGCAGCATGTCGGGTCGATAGCTGATGATGCGGCGATTGACTTCGAGTTCGCCGCGGGTGTCGTTGCTCTCGAGTGTCATCATGTCCAGGCCATCGCGAACGGCGATATCCGAAGGCCACGGCATATCTGTTTTGAGGGAAAGCAAAACGGGCGCGGCAGCTTGCACCAGTCGCAGGCGCTGCAGCAGCACCGCATCCAGATTTTGATTCGCCGGTCTTGGCATGTAGGCGCCATCGGCAATGCGCCGCGCAACCCGGCCACTCCCCTCAAGGGTCTTGAGAATGCGCAACAGCGATGCTTTCGGCACACCCGTGGCGTCGTGTATCTCCTTGAGTGTCGAGACGAATCGGCCCTCGAGATAGCAAAGCACTTCGATCCCGCGCCGCAGGCTTACGATGGATTTCACCTGCGTCAGCGCGTGCTGCGTCTTGCGCGGCGTCGCGAAATTCCTAGGAGTCGTCACGGCGCCGCTTGATCATCCGATGCTTCCCCGCCAGGAAAAGGGTTTGCGCGAGCCCACATTGCTCTCAAGGCTCACGCCAGCGCAAGCACGGCTGGAGCGGTACATCGACGGGTACAACGAGGGCCGGCCTCACGGCAAACTGGACCGGCTCACGCTGGATGAAAAAAACGATAGGCGAATCAATCCGCCCTCTCTTCGCGCACCGGGCCGTTACGTTTTGCACAGACGAGCGGATCGGTTTCGTAGGCCTTGCGGATGAGCCGTGCCCAAGTAGCTTTGGCGCGGCTGGCGAACCCGCTTGCGGTTTCGAGATTTGCTGCGGCCTGGGTCACCGGGGCTTGTAATTTGAGCGAGTTGAGCGCCTTCGCCCGTTCGCCGCGGCTTGTCAGGAAGCTCGTCGGCTTTTCCGGACGCAGCAATCTCTTATTTGCCGGAATATTGACTGACGCGGTCAGATCGATCCATCACTTGCGCGCGGTGTTGCCGGCAAGCATGCCTCACATAGCGTTGCGTTAGTCCCAAAATGGGACTAAATTAGGCTTGTGCGCATCATTGCCCTGTCAACGCTGAAGGCCTTCTGGGACGACAAGCCTGCGCATTCCGATGCCAAGGAGCCGGGGCTGGCCTGGTACCGCCATACCCTCGGGGCTGACTGGGCATCACCGGCAAACGTGAAAGCGGACTTTGGCAGCGCCAGCATCCTGCGTGACGGGCGCGTGGTGTTCAACATCGCCGGCAACAAGTACCGCCTGGTGGTGTGGATCAACTATCCCTACCGGGTTGTGTACGTTCGCTTCATCGGCACGCACGCGCAGTATGACGACATTGACGCACAGACTATTTGAAGGAGGCTGCGATGAATATCAAACCGATCAAGACCAAGACCGACTACCGGGCGACGCTCGCTGAAATCGAGACCCTCATGGGCGCCAAGGCCAATTCTGCCGATGGTGAACGTCTGGACATCCTGGTCACGCTGGTCGAGGCTTATGAGCGCAGGCACTTCCCGCTCGAGCTTCCCGATCCGGTCGAGGCCATCAAGTTCCAGATGGATCAAAAGGGACTCACCCCCAAAGACCTCGAACCGATGATCGGTCGCCTGAACCGTGTTTACGAAATCCTCAACCACAAACGCCCGCTGACGCTGAAGATGATCTGGAAACTTCATCTCGGGTTGGGGATTCCTGCGGAAAGCCTGATACGGCAGCCGGATGAGGTTCGTGCGGCCTAGTCGGTAAAAAAAAATGAAAAACGGAGCCTGAGTTGAGCACCCAAGACCACAACCACTCGACCATCGATATTCACGCGCACTGATATCCGCAGGACTGGCTGCGCCTGATCGAGAAGGACGGCCCGGCCCAGGGCGCCAGCCTCAAGCGCGAGGGCCGCAAGTACCACATCTCGACTGGACGCGTGACGAACGCTTTCGACGAATCCTTCGTCGCACTTGATGAGCGCATCGCCGGAATGGATCGCCAGCACGTTGAACGCCGCCAGTCGAGTCCCTGAATCAGGGAACAGGGATTGCAGCGTCCTGTAGTGTTCCACCAGACTGGCGAAGGCTTCCCGGAAGGGGAGGGTGATCAACACTTTGCGCTGACGCGGCGCGCAGGCCGTGCGCGCGTTTCATTACCTCTTCTTGGGTTTGACGGCCTTCTCGCGTGGCGCGGCTGGTCTTTCCGAAGCGATGCCCGTAACCAGCGCAGTTGCCTGCTTGCGAAAGGCCGCAACCGACATCGCCCTGCCCGCTGCCGCCTCGAGTGCCGCGCGCGACAGGTCGTGCAGGTTGCGCATGTGATCGGCGGCGCGCAGCCGCTGAAATTCGTCGAGGTCGGCGATGCCCACCACGGCGACATAACTTTCACCGTTGCGCGTCAAGACCTTGGGCTGGCCCGAAGCCACCACTTCGGCGGCGATTTCCGTCAGGCGAGCGCGCGCTGAGGTGATCGGGACGACGTCGGTGGAAAGAAAACGCATGGTTTTTCCCTGGTTCGGGTGAATTCAACGTGAGGCGCTATTCTGATGCGGAATGCGGGAATCGGTGCCGGGAATTCCGGTCATCGATAATGGGATGGCAGCAATTTGGCTGAAGAATGGCTCCAGGCCTGGAGGGGAAGCCAAAATTGGCAGCAATCGGCTTTTCGCCTAGCGACCCGCTCAGGGTATGTCCCCCAGCGCGAGCGCCGCGAAAGAAGCGAGCCAGTGCTCCCCGACATAGTCTCCGCCGACGACCTGGGGCAGGCCCGCGGCCAGAAGAATATCGGCCGCGGACTCGCCGCCCGGTATCGAGTCACCCAGGCGCCTGAGCGCCCACGCGCGCGACAGCGACAGACCGTCGAGGTGGGCGAGCTGCGCATCGGTCCGGTCTGCCACGGTGGGCGGTGAGGCGAGCGGGCCGAGACCATGCGGCATGAAGCCATCGAGCCATCGGACGAACTCGCTTTTCGAAAGCACCTCGCGCATCAACTGCGCTTCGGCCAAGGAAGGCGAGAGGAAATCGGCGAGCGAAGGCTCATAGGCGAGGGGCGCATCGCGGTCGCCGAGATACCACTTGCGGGCCGCACCACCGATCGCGTCGGCGAGCTTCGTGTCGCCCGCGACGCGCGCATAGTCGAGCGCCAACACGCAGGCGAACGCGGTGTTCGCATGCATGCCCATGCGGATCGGGTAGGCGGCCAGCGTCAGGAACTCGCATAGGCGCCCGGACAGATAGCCCGCGAAAGGCGCAAGGGCATCGCTCCAGTGCTTCGTTTCCGGGCGGTCATTCGCCAGGCGCAGCGCCTCGGCCTGCAGTTCGAGGACCCAGGCCCATCCGTACGGACGCTCGAAAGTGCGGCCGCCGGGCCCGCCGAAATAGGCCTGTTCGGTCGCGATGCTTTCCGGGTTCAGATGCGCATCCAGCACCTTCACGATCGCGACGGCCTGCGGCAGGCCGGGATGAGCTCGCAACACGCGCACCAGCAGCCAGTGCATGTGCACCGCCGAATGCCAGTCGTAGCTGCCGTAGAACGCGGGATGGACCTTGCGGGGCGCCAGGTCCCCATGCGGCGCGGCGAGCAGGTGGTCCAGCTTGCGAGGGTATTCACGCGTGATGTTCGCAAGCGCCGCCTGCGCAAAGCCGGTCGCGAGGTCGAATGTCAGCGAGCCAGCCACGGAGGTGCCCCTAGATCACGCGCTTGCGGATGCGGGTGACCACGATCTCGGCAATCACCACCACGCAGAAGATCGAGAACAGCACCATCGCCACGCGGTCCCATTGGAACAGGTTCAGCGCCGTGTCGAGCGCCATGCCGATGCCGCCGGCGCCCACCAACCCCAGCACCGCCGACTCGCGCACGTTGATGTCCCAGCGGAACAGCACCACCGACCAGAACGCCGGCTCGATCTGCGGCCAGTAGCCTTTGGCGAGAAGCGACGGCCAGGGCGCGCCCGCGGCCTTGAGGGCTTCGACCGGACCGGGCGCAGACTCTTCAAGCGCTTCGCCAAGCAGCTTGCCGACGAAGCCGATCGAGCGGAATGCGATCGCGAGCGTGCCCGCCAGCGCACCGGGACCGAACACCGCCACGAACAGCAGCGCCCACACGAGCGAATTGACCGAGCGGCTGGAGACCAGCAGGAGCTTGGCGAAATAATTGACCGCCTTGTTCGGCGTGACGTTGTTCGCGGCGAGCAGCCCTATCGGCACCGCCATGACCACCGCGAGGATCGTCCCGAGGCTGGCGATATGCAGCGTGTCCATGAGCGCGTCATGCACGCCGCCGGAGTAGTGATAGAAAGCGATCGGCCACATGCGGCGGAACAGGTCCTGCATCTGCTCGGGCGCGTCGTAGAGGAATTCGGGGATCACCTCCACCGTGCGGGCCGAGGCGACGATCGCGGCAATGAGGACGAAGTAGACCGAGAAGCGCGCCGCGCGCTGCGCCGGCGTGAAGCGGCGCCAGCTGCGTTGCGCCGGATCGAGGGTCGCTGCGGCGCCGCTCATTCCCGCATTCATTCTTCCTCCACCTTGCCGCGCTCCAGGAACACGCCGCGCACCCACGTCGCGAGCACCTCGCCGACCATGATCATGCCGATGATGCATAGCAGGATCGCGCACACGAAGTCGTAGTCGAAGCGCTGGAAGGCGGCGAACAGCGTGCCGCCGATGCCGCCGGCGCCGACGATGCCGATCATGGTCGAGTTGCGCAGGTTGGAATCGAGCTGGTAAGTCGCAAACCCTACGAAGCGCGAGAAGACCTGGGGCAGCACGCCGTAGCCGATGAGGCTCATGAAGGGCGCGCCGGTCGCGCGCACCGCCTCGACCTGCTTGAGCGAGATTTCCTCGATCGCCTCGGCAAACAGCTTGGCCGTAAAGCCCACCGAGGCGACCACCAGTGCGAGGATCCCCGCTAGCGCGCCGAAGCCCACCGCCTTCACGAACAGGATCGCGACGATCACCGGGTGAAACGAGCGGCAGAGCGCGATCACGGCGCGCGCGGGCCACGAGGCCCAGGCAGGCATGAGGTTGCGCGCCGCGATCAGGCCGATGGGGAGCGACACGAGGATCCCGAGGAAAGAGGCGATTACGGCGATCTCGAGGCTCTCGGTGAGGCCTTTGAGCAGGGTATCTGGCTGGGCGATGTGCGGCGGCAACATGCGCCCGATGAAGCGCGCGCCGTTGTCGAGGCCGGTCATGAAGCGCGCCCACGTGAAGTCGAGGCGCGAGCACGCATAGACAACGTAGGCGGCCAGCGCCAGCCAGCCCGCGATTGCGACGGGATTGCGCTCGAACGCGCGGCGCGGCGAGGTCATTCAGCCGGTGGTCGAGGCGAGCCGGAACTCGATCACCGAGCTCCGCGCGCGCAGCGTTTCCGAGAGCTTGCGCACGTTGCCTTCGTCCTGCGTGCTGATCACGCCGCGGTACTCGAAAAACTTTCCTTCGCTCGAAAGGCGGTACGCAAGGCTGGCGAGCTTGCAGTCGTGCGAGCCGATGAGCTCGCGCAGCTCCGGCTCCGGCATGACCGCGTCCCTCAGGAAGCGCACCGAGAATTGGCTGAACGCCTGTATCGGCATCTGCGATTCGATCCAGCGGAACAAAGACAGCACGCCGAGCGTGAGCGCCGTGGCGATCCCGGCCGGGAAATAGAAGCCGATGCCCATGAGGATGCCGATCGCCGCCGTGATCCAGATCGACGCCGCGGTGGTGAGTCCGCGCACCGTGAGGCCTTCCTTGACGATCACGCCGGCGCCGAGAAAGCCGATGCCGGTCATGATGCCCTGCGCCATGCGGGTGGGGTCGAGTGCGACGCGCACCGAGATCTGCGGCGTGAACCAGAGCGCCTCGTAAACGGTGACGAGCATCAGCAGCGCCGAAGCGGTGCAGACCAGAGTGTGAGTGCGGAACCCGGCGGGACGCCCGTGGTAGCTGCGCTCGAGGCCTATCAGCCCGCCGACCAGCACGGCGGCCAGCAGTCGGAAAACCATCTCGGTGTATTCGTTGCTCAGTGCCATGGGGTCGTCATTGCAGCCAGCCTTCGCCGCCGTAGATGGTCTTGAGCATCGAGTCGTCGAGGCCGGCAGGCGCGCCGTCGTAGACCACGCTGCCGCCGGACATGCCGACGATACGGTCCGCGAACCGCTTAGCGAGCTCCACGTCGTGCATGTTGATGATCACCGGAATGCCGTTGTCGCGGCACACCTTGCCGATCAACTCCATGATCTCCACCGAGGTCTTGGGGTCGAGCGAGGAGGTGGGTTCGTCGGCCAGTAGCAGCTTCGGCTCCTGCATGATCGCGCGCGCGATGCCGACGCGCTGCCGCTGGCCACCGGAGAGGCTGTCCGCGCGCTGGTTCGCGAATCCGGCCAGGCCCACCGTATCGAGCAGCGAGAACGCGCGGTCGATGTCGGGCTGCGGGTACTTGCGCAGCCACGCCTTCCACGGCGCCACATAACCGAGGCGCCCGCACAGCAGGTTCTCCATGACGGTGAGCCGCTCGACCAGGTTGAATTCCTGGAACACCATGCCGATCCTGCGGCGTGCGAGGCGCAGCGCCTTGCGGTCGAGCTTTACGAGGTCCTGCCCCTCGAAGTGGATCTCGCCGGAGGTCGGCTCGACCAGCCGGTTGATGCAGCGGATCAGCGTCGACTTGCCGGTGCCCGACGGCCCGATGATCGCGGTGATGCCGGTGGCGCCAATTTCGAGCGTGACATCGCGCAGCACAGGTTTCCCGCGCGTGTACTCCTTGTCCAGATTGCGGATAGAGAGCGCAGTCGCGGTCATTTTTTCCCGGCGGCCTCGGCGCGCGCCTTTTCTTTCTCGAAGGTCGAGGCGGTAAATGCCTGCCCGCTGTCCTGCGCCACCTTGCGCACGATCTCCCAATCCTTCTTGTAGTCGATCGGCAGCCAGCGGTCGGCACCCTGGAAGCCCTTTACCATTTCAGGCGTGTAACGGAAGTTGTAGCTGCACTCGCGGATCTTCGACTGGAGGGCCGGCGCGAGGTCGTGCGCCATCGAGAGGCCGCCCGGCGGGAAGTTGCGGCTTTTCCAGATGATGCGGAAGTCGCCCATCTTGACGATGCCGCGCTCGGCCATGCGCACGAGGATGTCGTGCGCGATCGGGGCGGCGTCGAAGTCGCCGGCCGCCACGCCCGAGACCGAGTTCTCGTGCTTGCCGGAGAAGAGCACCTTGTAATCCTTGTCGGGCACCAGCCCCTCGGCGGGGAACAGCGAGCGCGGCGCGAGGTTGCCCGAATTCGACGAAGGCGTAGTGTGGGCAACGCGCTTGCCTTTGAGGTCGGCAAGCTTCTGGTACGGGCTGTCGGCCTTGACGATCATCCAGAGCTGGTAGCCCTGCGGGCCGGTCGCGTCGCCGCGGATGCCGATCGGGATTGCGCCTGCGACGTTGACCGCGAAGGCCGTGTCGCCCGAGGACATGGTGCCCAGGTGCATGCGGCCGGAGCGCATCGCCTCGATGGCCGCCGCGCTGGAGTACACGTCGTAGAAGCGCACCTTGCGGCCGGTGCACTTCGCGAGGTGGTCGACGAACGGCTCCATGAGCTTCTTGAAGACCGCCGGGTCTTCGAGCGGCGAATTGGTGAAGAAGAGCGTGTCCGGGTTCTTTTGCCGCTTGGGATCCTTGGGCAAATCCGCGAGGAGGTCACCGTTCTCGTCGCAGAACGGGGTGTCGAGCTCCCCGCGGCTTTTGCAGCTGTCCTGCGCGCCAGCCGCGAACGCCGCGAGCGAGAGGGCGACCGCAGTGAGTAAGCGCAACCCCACTACTTCTTCGCCTTTTCTTCGGCGGCCTTTTTGCGCGCCGCTTCCTCGCGCGCGGTTTCCTTCTCGTAGGCCGTGCGGTTGAACGCGTCGCCGCTGCCCGCGGCCACCTTGCGCACGACTTCCCAATGCGTCTTGTAGTTGATCGGGAAGAAGCGATCGGCGCCGTCGAACGCCTTCTTCATCTCGTCGGTAAAGCGGTAGTCGTAGAAGCACTTGAGCATCTTGTCGCGGAAGGCCGGCTCGAGGTCGTGCGCATACGCGAACGAGGAGGTCGGGAATTTGGCGCTGCGGTAGATCACGCGGAAGTTCTCCTCCTTGATCTGGCCTCGCACGCCCATGCGATGGAAGACGTCCGAGGCTACGGCCGCCGCATCGTAGTCGCCGGAATTCACCCCCATGATCGACTGGTCGTGCTTGCCCGAGAAGAGGATGTTGTAGTCCTTGCCCGGCGCCAGGCCTTCGGTTGGGAAGAGCGCCATCGGCGCCATGTGGCCGGAGTTCGACGAAGGGGCCGTATGCGCGACCTTCTTGCCTTTGAGGTCGGACAACTTCTGGAACGGGCTGTCCTTCTTCACCACCACGATCAGGTTGTAGCCCTGGTATTCCTTCTCGTACCCTTTGATCGCGAAAGGCACCGCCCCCGCGAGGTTCACGGCGAAGGCGGTCGGTCCGGTGGAGAATCCGCCCACATGCAATCGGCCGGAGCGCATCGCCTCGATCTCCGCAGCGTTCGACTGCACCTGGAAGAACAACACGCGCTTGCCCACGCAGCTCGCAAGGTGATCGGTGAAGGGCTTGAACACCTTCTCGTAGACCGCCGGGTCTTCCACCGGCGTGTAGGTGAACACGAGCGTGCTCGGCGTCTTTAGCTTCTTGGGGTCCTTTGGCGTATCGGCCGTCAGGTCGGCGTTCTCGTCGCAGTACTGCGGGTCGAGGTCGCCGCGGCTCTTGCAGGCATCCTGCGCAAACGCGGTGCTCGCGGCGAGGCTCGCCGCGAAACCGCAAAGAATCGATTTCAGTAACGTGGATTTCATTTTGTCTCCCCCGGGTGGCTCACTTCTTCTTGGCGCGCGCCGCTTCCTCGGCGGCCCTTTCCTTGTCGAACCCGGCCTTGTTGTACGGCGTGCCGGAATCTTCCGCGACCTTGCGCACCAGCGCCCAGTCGTCCTTGTAGCTGACCGGCAGGAAGCGGTCGTCGCCGAGGAACTCCTTCTTCATCTCGGCGCTGAAGCGGTAGTCGAAGAAGCACTTCCTCACTTTATCGGCGAGCTGCGGCTCGAGGTCGTGCGAATACGCGAAGGCCGATGTGGGAAAGCGGCCGCTCTTGTAGATGATTCGCAGGTCGCCGTCCTTGATGATGCCGCGGTTGATGAAGCGGTCGTAGATGTCCGAGGTGATCGGCGCCGCGTCGTAGTCGCCGTTGACCACGCCCATGAGCGACTGGTCGTGCTTGCCGGAATAGAGGACCTTGTAGTCCTTGTCCGGGGTCAGGCCTTCGGCCGGAAACAGCGCGCGCGGCGCGAGGTTGCCCGAGTTGGACGAGGGCGCCGTATGCGCGACTTTCTTCCCCTTGAGGTCGGAGAGCTTGTGGAAGGGGCTGTCCTTCTTGACGATGACCACCTGCGTATAGGTGCGCGGGCCGGATTGGTCGCCCTTGATGGCGAAGGGCACCGCGCCGGCGAGGTTGACCGCAAAGCCGACCTGCCCGCTCGCCAGGCCGGTGACATGCAGGCGTCCGGCGCGCATCGCCTCGATCTGCGCGGCGTTCGACTGCACCGTGAAGTACACGACTTTCTTGCCGGTGCAGGCCTGCAGGTGCTCCTGGAACGGCTTGAAGAGGTTGGCGTAGACCGCGGGATCCTCGATCGGCGTGTACGCAAACACGAGCGTCGAAGGATTCTTGAGGCGCTTGGCGTCCTTGGGGGCGTCGGCGACGAGGTCCTTGTTCTCGTCACAGTATGTCGTGTCCAGCTCGCCGCGGCTCTTGCAGTCTTCCTGCGCGTAAGCGCCCGTGCCGAACAGCAGGGTCATGCACGCTGCGCTCAGGAACTGCTTGGAATTCATCACGCCTCCGGAGGATCCGTTGCACTTTTATGACAGCCCAGTGTACCGGCAGCCGAGGACCCCCAGCAAGCCCGGTTTCCGAAGTGTTTCAATGGGTTCTGGCGTTTTCTGCCAGCATCGCCCAAAGGCGCCGGGGTAGAATTCCGCGCATGAGCCTGAACGTGATCGTGCTGGCCGCGGGCCAGGGAAAGCGCATGCATTCCGACCTGCCCAAGGTCCTGCACCCGCTCGCCGGGCGGACTTTGCTGGGCCGCGTGATCGACACCGCGCGGGCGCTCGATGCCGCGAAAATCGTGGTGGTGTACGGCCACGGCGGCGAGCAGGTGCGCAAGACCTTCGAAGGCGAGGACGGCCTCGCATGGGCCGAGCAAAAAACGCAGCTCGGCACCGGCCACGCGGTCATGCAGGCCATGCCGCTGGTGGACAAGGACGCGGAAGTTCTCATCCTCTATGGCGACATCCCGCTGATCCGCGCCGATTCATTGCGCGCGCTGGCCAAAGCGGCCAAGGGAGGCCTGGGTGTCATGACCGCCGTCGCGGAGGACGCGACCGGCTACGGCCGGATCGTGCGCGATGCGGCCGGGCGCGTGCTGCGCATCGTCGAGCAAAAGGACGCAAACGTTGCCGAGCGTGCGATCCGCGAGTGGAACACCGGATTCATCGCCGCGAGCGCGAAGAGGCTTGCCGACTGGCTTTCGCGCGTTAAGAACGAGAACGCACAGAAAGAGTATTACCTCACCGACATCATCGGTCTTGCGGTCGCCGACGGGCTGGTCGTCCAGACCACCCAGCCGGCCAATCCATGGGAGGTCGAAGGCGTGAACTCAAAGCTGCAGCTGGCCGAACTCGAGCGCATCCATCAACGCGAGCTGGCCGGCGGTTACCTCGAAAAAGGCGTGACGATTGCCGACCCGGCAAGGTTCGACGTGCGCGGCACGCTGGAGTGCGGCCGCGACGTGTCGATCGACGTGAATTGCGTTTTCGAGGGCGCCGTCAAGCTGGGCGACCGCGTGAAGATCGGCCCCAACTGCGTCCTCAAGAACGTGAGTATCGGGGCCGACACCGAGGTGAAGCCGTTTTCGCTGCTGGAAGACGCGACCGTCGGCGTGAATTGCAGGATCGGCCCCTATGCGCGCCTGCGTCCCGGGGCCGCGCTTGCGGACGAGGTGCATATCGGCAACTTCGTCGAGGTCAAGAACAGCAAGGTCGGCAAGGGCTCCAAGGCCAACCACCTCGCCTACGTGGGCGACAGCGACGTGGGCAGCGGTACCAATATCGGCGCCGGCACCATCACCTGCAATTACGACGGCGTGAACAAGAATCGCACGGTGATCGAGGACGATGTGTTCGTCGGGTCGAACTCCACGCTGGTTGCGCCGGTCAAACTCGCCAAGGGCTCCTATATCGGCGCCGGCTCGACCATCAGCAAGGACACGCCGGCCGGACTCACCGTCGGGCGCGCAAAGCAGGTCTCGGTGCCTGCCTGGAAACCACCAAAGAAGGGATAGGCCATGTGCGGCATCGTCGGGGCAGTTGCCCAGCGCAATATCGTTCCAATCCTGCTCGAGGGGCTCAAGCGCCTCGAATACCGCGGCTATGACTCCGCAGGCGTGGCCGTGCTCGAGGCGGGCAAGAGCCGCAAGCTCAAGCGGTTGCGCTCGACCGGGCGGGTCGTAGAGCTCGAAAAGCTCTCCAACGAGCAGCATCTCGACGGCCACACGGGCATCGCGCATACGCGCTGGGCCACGCACGGGGTGCCTTCCGAGAAGAATGCGCACCCGCATATCTCGGGCGGCGTCTCGGTCGTGCACAACGGCATCATCGAGAACCACGAGGAAATGCGCGCCAAGCTGGCTGCCCAGGGTTACGTCTTCGTTTCGGATACCGACACCGAAGTCATCGCCCACCTGATCAAGTCGAACCTCGGCGGCGGCGGGAAGCTCTTCGACGCGGTCAAGAAAGCCGTGAGCCAGCTGGTCGGCGCCTACGCGATCGCGGTCGTGTCCGAAGAGGAGCCCGACGTGCTCGTGGTCGCGCGCATGGGCGCGCCACTGCTGCTCGGCCTGGGCAAGGGGGAGAATTTCGCCGCGTCGGATGCTTCCGCCCTGGTGCAGGTCACGCAACAGGTGGTGTACCTCGAAGAAGGCGACGTGGCCGAGATCCGGCGGGAGAAGACGACCATCGCGGACAAGACCGGCGCCATCGTCGAGCGGCCGGTGCATACCAGCGGGCTTTCGGCCGCGGCGGTCGAGCTCGGCGACTACAAGCACTACATGCAGAAGGAGATCTTCGAGCAGCCGATGGCCGTGGCGAACACGCTCGAGATGGTCTCGGGCGCGCAGTCGATCGCGCCGCAGCTGTTTGGCGCCGGCGCGGAGAAAGTCTTCAAGGAGATCGATTCAGTCCTGATCCTCGCCTGCGGCACGAGCTACAACTCCGGCCTGGTCGCGCGTTACTGGATGGAAGCGCTCGCCGGCATCCCGTGCGAAGTCGAGATCGCGAGCGAGTACCGCTATCGCGATTCAGTGCCGAATCCGCGCCGCCTGGTCGTCACCATCTCGCAGTCCGGCGAAACCGCCGACACGATTGCTGCGCTCAAGCACGCCAAGTCGATCGGCCACACCTACTGCCTGTCGATCTGCAATTCGCCGGAAAGCTCGCTGGTGCGCGAATCCGGGCTCCGTTTCCTCACGCGCGCCGGCCCGGAGATCGGCGTGGCTTCGACCAAGGCGTTCACCACGCAGCTCGCCGCGCTGGCACTGCTGACCCTGGTGCTCGCCAAGATGCGAGGCAAGCTCTCCAAGGAGCGCGAGACCGAGGTGCTGAACGCGCTGCGCCACCTGCCCGTGGCGATGCAGAAAGTGCTTTACGTCGAGCCACAGATCAAAATGTGGGCCGAGAAATTCTCGCGGCTCGAGCACGCGCTGTTCCTCGGCCGTGGCGTGCACTACCCGATCGCCATGGAAGGCGCGCTCAAGCTCAAGGAAATTTCGTATATCCATGCCGAGGCCTATGCCGCCGGCGAGCTCAAGCACGGCCCGCTGGCGCTGGTTGACAAGTTCATGCCGGTGGTGGCCATCGCGCCGAACGACGCGCTGCTCGAGAAGCTCAAGTCCAACCTGCAGGAGGTTCGAGCACGCGGCGGCGAACTCCATGTGTTGGCGGATGAGGACACCAAGCTCACCGACGGCGACGGCCTGCACGTGATCCGCATGCCGGATCACGCGGGCATGCTCTCGCCGATCCTGCATGTGCTGCCGCTGCAGCTGCTCGCTTATCACGCTGCGCTTGCCCGCGGCAACGACGTGGACAAGCCGCGCAACCTCGCCAAGTCGGTGACGGTGGAGTAAGCGCGCCTCGCCGATGTCTGCGCAAGACCACCACGGGCATGACCACGATCACGATCACGATCATGGGCATGGCCATCACCACATCGAGGTCGCGGGCCACGAGCGCGTCCTCTGGCTGACGCTGGCGCTCACCGGTGGCTTCACGATCGTGGAGCTCGTCGCCGGCTGGCTCACCGGCAGCCTCGCGCTCATTTCCGACGCCGCGCACATGTTCACCGACAGCGCGGCGCTTGGCGTGTCGCTCGCGGCCGCGCGCTTCGGGCGCATGCCGGCCGATGCCAAGCGCACCTTCGGCTACCAGCGTTTCGAGATCCTTGCTGCGGCGTTCAACGCGTCGCTCCTGTTTGTCGTCGCGCTCTACATCCTCTACGAAGCCTGGCACCGGTTCGTCGAGCCCGCGCCGATCCATACGACCGGCATGCTGGTGGTGGCGGTCATCGGCTTCCTGGTGAACCTCGTTGCGGCGCGCATCCTGCACGCGGGAAGCGGCTCGAATCTCAACATGAAGAGCGCCTACCTGGAGGTGCTTGCCGACCTCGCAGGCTCGGCCGGCGTGATCGTCGCGGCGCTTGCAATCCGTTATACCGGCCATACCTGGATCGACCCGCTGGTGGCGATCCTCATCGGGCTTTGGGTGGTGCCGCGCACCTGGGTGCTCTTCAGGGCCAGCGTCAACATCCTGCTCGAGGGCGTGCCCGAGGGCCTCGACATGGCCGAGGTGCGCAGCCGGATCCTCGCGGTGCCCGGTGTCTGCGGGGTGCACGACCTGCATGTGTGGGCGGTGGCAAGCAACGAGACCAGCCTGTCTGCACACGTGGTCGTCCTGAACGCAAAGGACTCCGAGTCCGCCCTCTCCGGCGTGGCGCACATGCTCGAGGAGCACTTCCGCATCCGCCACAGCACGATCCAGGTTGAATCCGGCGGCTGCCCCGCGAGCCACGGCGCGCACTCCCTGCACCCGTAAGGCGGGCATCGAGCGTCTGTGCGCTCGGTTACAAACAGTTACACAGTAGGCCGTTGCGGGCCGAAACTCGCACCCCGATTTTCCCCTCTAACGCTGGACTTTCCAGCAGTCTCATCCATCAGGGGGAACTCGCACCATGTCACGCAAGTCCATCGCCTCTTACTTTGCTGTCGCCGGGATTACCGCTGCGGTCACCGCAGGTTTCGGACAGTTCGGCTGGCCCGAAGTGCCTTCCGCGCAGGCGCAGCCGGTTGCGCGCCCTGCGCTCACCGCGCCCGCGGTTGTCCAGCTTCCGGTCGCATCGCGTCCGCTGCCCGACATTGCCACACTGGTCGAGCAATACGGTCCTGCCGTCGTCAACATCAAGGTCAGCTCGACGGCCAAGGCTGCGTCGAACGACCTGCCCGATGAACTCAAGAATTCGCCCTTCGGCGAATTCTTCCGCCGCTATGGCGTGCCAGGCGGCGAGACGCCGAACCGGCCCTCGCGCGGCGAAGGCTCCGGCTTCATCGTCAGCCAGGACGGCGTTGTGCTGACCAATGCCCACGTCGTCGCGGACGCCTCCAAGGTTACCGTGCGGCTCACGGACGGCCGGGAATTCCAGGCCAAGGTCATCGGCTCGGACAAGAAGACCGACATCGCGGTGCTGCGCATCGATGCGAAGAACCTGCCCACGGTCCGCATCGGCAATCCTTCCACCACCCGCGTGGGCGAATGGGTCGTCGCCATCGGTTCGCCCTACGGCTTCGAGAACACCGTGACCGCTGGAATCGTGAGCGCCAAGTCGCGCTCCCTGCCGGACGGGACGTACGTGCCGTTCATCCAGACCGATGCCGCGGTGAATCCCGGCAGCTCGGGCGGGCCGCTGTTCAACCTGTCGGGCGAGGTGATCGGCGTGAATTCTCAGATCTACAGCCGCACCGGCGGGTATCAGGGCCTTTCGTTCGCGATCCCGATCGATGTCGCAATGCGCATCGAGAACCAGCTGGTTGCCCACGGCAAAGTGTCGCGCGCCAAGCTAGGCGTCGGCATCCAGGACGTCGACCAGGCGCTGGCCGATTCGTTCGGCCTGCCGAGCCGCAACGGCGCGATGATCGCCAGCGTCGAGAAAGACGGCCCGGCAGCCAGGGCCGGCCTCAAGGAAGGCGACGTGGTGCTCAAGTTCAACGGCCGCCCAGTGGGGCGCTCGGCCGACCTGCCGCTGATCGTCGGTGAGGCCGCGCCCGGCTCGAGCGCCGAGATCGAAGTGTGGCGCAACGGCAAGACCGAGCGCTTCACGACGAAGCTGGTCGAGCTCACCGAAAAAGTGGCGGCCTCCGGCAAGGCCGAGCCCACCAAGACGGCCGACGCCGGCAAGCTCGGCCTCTCGGTCCGCCCGCTCACGGCAGCCGAGAAGAAAGAAGCCGAAGTTTCCGGCGGCCTGGTCGTCGAAAACGCCCAGGGCCCGGCAGCGCGTGCCGGCCTGCAGGCGGGTGACGTGATCCTCGGAGTCAATGGACGACCGGTGAACAGCGCCGAAGAGCTCCGGTCCTTCGCCGAGAAGAGCAAGAACGTCGCGGTGCTGGTGCAGCGCGAAGGCGGCCGCCGCTACATCGCGATCCCGCTGGGCTGAGAGTCAGGCAGCTCAATGCTGCCACTTTTGAAGTAAAACCCCCGTCCTGCCTCGCAGGGCGGGGATTATGTTGCCATCTGGATAATCAGGAATTGAGCAGCGTTTCGGCCAACCGTTGCATCTTCTGCAACGGTTCGAAGTAGGGCAGTTGTTGCATATCGTGCAACAACTGGCTGCATGCAGATTTCCGTCACAGGAAGCCTTCGACAAGCACCGCAAGTTCCTGCTTCAATCTGTAGCCCGGACCTATACGTCGCGCTGCCACTAGCCTACCGCGTAACGTTCGACGAACTTCTCATTGATCGTGACGCCAAGTCCCGGCCGGTCCGGTATCTCAATGGTGCCGTCCCTTACCGGAAACCCCTCAATCGGCAATTCCTGTAACAGCGGGTTCGCGCCGAAGGAATATTCGAGAATGAAACCGCAGGAGGTCGCTGCGGTCACGTGCATGCCGGCGGCAAAGGCGAGCGCACCGGTCCACAGGTGCGGCGCGAGTCGCAGGTTGTAGCTCGAGGCAATCGCGGCGATCTTCATCGCCTCGCTGATCCCGCCGCAGATCGCGAGGTCCGGTTGGAAGATGTCCGCGGCTCCGAGCTCGGCCAGCTCGCGGAAGTCGAAGCGGTTGAACTCGGATTCGCCGGCTGAGATCGGCACGGAAGAAGACCGGCGCACTTCCGCGTAGCCGCGCTTGTCGTCCGCCGTTACCGGCTCCTCAAACCACATCAGGTTGAGATCTTCAACCTTGTGGCAGAACTGTTTGGCCTCAGCAACGCTCCAGGTGCCGTGCGCGTCACACGCTAGGCCGATGTCGGGACCAATGGCCTCGCGCGCAGCCTTGACCCGCTCCACCGACTTCGCCACCGTACCGTCGATGATCCCCACTCGCATCTTCACCGCGCGAACATTCCCCTTAGTGATGTAGCCCATCAGCTGCTCGCCGATTCCCTTAGCGTCAGCCCAACCTCCCGACGCATAGATGGGCATTCGCTCGGCCTTGCGGCCGCCGAGCAGTCGCCAGACCGGCGCATTGAGAGATTTTCCGAGAATGTCCCAAAGGGCGAGATCGATGCCGCTCATCGCGCAGACCGATGCGCCCCTGCGCCCGAGGGCCGGGAAGACGCGTCCGTGAGTCAGGGCATAGTGACCCCGCACGCCGTTGTACATGAGCTCGTTCAGCCGAACGATGTCACGGGGGTCCTCGCCCACCAGAGCGGGTCCGTACTTCTCATTGATCGCGGTGGTGACCGTCCGGTTGTTCGCCGCGCTGCCGACTTCCTCTTTTGCCTCCCCCCACCCGACGAGGCCGCACTCGGTCTCGATGCGCACCAGCGTGCAGTCGAAGGACGCTACGCGCCCGAAATCGGAGACGTGTTGCTGTTTCTCGGGAATCGGGACATGCAGCCAGGTGGCCTGGACGGATTTGATGCGCACCGCTTTTCCCCGCCTAGTGCCCGGCGCTTCTGACCAGGTAGCCGCCGGACTTGCCGTCCCGCTCGAGCAGAACGAGGTTTTTAGCCGCGGCTTCCTCGAGCAGCTGGTTGAACGACTTGAAGCCGTAATAACTCTCGGAAAAGCCCGGGTTGCGACGCTTGAGCGCCTGCTTGACCATCGAGCCCCAGATTTTGTCTTCGGCGCCGCGCTCGCCGGCAAGCGCCTCGGTGGTCGCTAACACGAGCTCGAAGGCTTCCTGTTTGCGGTCCTTCTCTTCGGGCGTCGCCGCAGGCGCCGTCGATGCGGCTGCCGAAGCCGCCGTGGCCGGCGCGGCCTTGCTGCGCGACGGTATTTTCTCGGCACGCTTGGTCGTCTTGCCCTTCTGCTCCCGCACGAGGTCGTCGTAGAAGATGAACTCGTCGCAATTCGCGATGAGCAGGTTCGAGGTCGAGTTCTTCACCCCGACCGCGATCACGGTCTTGTTGTTCTCGCGCAGCTTGGAGACCAGCGGCGAGAAATCCGAGTCGCCGCTGATGATCACGAAAGTGTCGACGTGGGCCTTGGTGTAGCAGAGGTCGAGCGCATCGACGACCATGCGGATGTCGGCCGAGTTCTTGCCGGATTGCCTAACATGCGGGATCTCGATGAGCTCGAACGAGGCCTCGTGCATGCCGGCCTTGAACTCCTTGTAGCGCTCCCAGTCGCAATAAGCCTTCTTCACGACGATGCTGCCCTTGAGCAGCAGGCGCTCGAGGACCAGGCCGTTGTCGATCTTGGCGTAGTTGGATTCGCGCACTCCCAGGGCGACGTTCTCGAAATCGCAGAACAGGGCGAGGTTACGGGTGTCAGACGAGGCGGGCGGATAGGCGATGGTCATATACTCCGAGTATATAGCCGCACGTTCGAGCCATCCTCCGCGCCGAAATCCGAATCACAGCCGAATGCCTCCTCCTTCTTACGCCCGTTACGACGCCGTCATCATCGGCGCCGGCCACAATGGCCTCGCCTGTGCCTGCTACCTCGCGCGCGGCGGGCTCAAGGTGCGCGTGCTCGAGCGGCGCGGCGTGGTCGGGGGTGCAGCGGTCACCGAAGAGTTCCACCCGGGCTTCCGCAATTCGGTGGCCGCCTACACCGTGAGCCTGCTGAACCCCAAGGTGATCCGGGACCTGCGCCTGGCCGAGCATGGCCTCTCCATCGTCGAGCGGCCGGTCTCAAACTTCCTGCCGCTGGACGACTCGAACTACCTCAAGGTCGGCCCGACGCAGGCCGCCACCCAGGCGGAACTTGCGAAGTTCTCGGCGCGGGATGCCGAGCGGCTGCCCGAGTATTGGGCGATGCTCGAGCGGGTGGCCGACGTATTGCGGCAGCTGGTGCTCGAATGCCCGCCGAACGTCGGCGGTGGCGCGCTGGACCTCGTTCGCGCCTTCAAGGCCGGGCGCCTTGCAAAGCAACTCGACATGGAGGCCCGCCGCGACCTGCTTGCGCTGTTCGCACAGAGCGCCTCCGAAATGCTCGACGGCTGGTTCGAAGGCGCGGGCATCAAGGCCGCCTTCGGGTTCGATGCGGTGGTCGGCAACTATTCAAGCCCGCATCACCCCGGCACCGCGTATGTCCTGCTGCATCACTGCTTCGGCGAGGTCAACGGCAAGAAGGGGGCGTGGGGCCACGCGATCGGCGGCATGGGCGCGATCACGCAGGCAATGGCGGCGGAGGCAACGCGCCTCGGCGTGGAGATCACCTGCGACGCCGCGGTCTCGAAAGTGAATATCAAAGGCAACAGCGCCGTGGGCGTCACGCTTGACGATGGCTCCGAGATTGACGCGCGCTGCGTTGTCAGTAACCTGAATCCGAAGCTTCTCTACCTTCGGCTGCTGGAGAGCAACGCGTTGCCTGCCGACTTCCGCGCGCGCATCGAGCGCTGGAAATGCGCTTCGGGCACGTTCCGCATGAACGTCGCGCTCTCCGGCCTCCCGCGCTTTACCTGCCTGCCGGAGCCGGGGCCGCATCACGGTGCCGGCATCATCATGGCGCCAACGCTCGACTACATGGATCGCGCCTACCTCGACGCGAAGGCGGACGGGATCTCGAAAGCGCCGATCGTGGAGATGCTGCTCCCGAGCACGCTGGACGAAACGCTTGCGCCCAAGGGGGCGCACGTGGCGAGCCTCTTCTGCCAGCACTTCGACCCGGCCATCGACTGGAACACGCGCAAGGACGAGGCGATCGGCCGCATCTTCGATGTCGTCGAGCGCCATGCACCGGGGTTCCGGCAAAGCGTGATCGCGCACTCCGCCCTCTCTCCAGCCGATCTGGAGGAGAAGTTCGGTCTGATCGGCGGCGACATCTTCCACGGCGCCTTGTCGCTCGACCAGATCTACTCGGCGCGCCCGATGCTTGGTTACGCGGACTACCGCGGCCCGGTGGATGGTCTCTACACATGCGGCTCAGGCACGCATCCGGGTGGCGGCGTCACCGGCGCACCGGGACACAACTGCGCGCGCGAAGTGCTGCGGGACGCCGGGCGCCGTCTCTAGAAAGTCAGACTTTCATTTCTGTAGATCGGCCTGCCGATTAGGTCTAATGTCGATCGGCTTTCCTAAACAGGAAACTACCCGGCGAAGATCAGGCAGGTCGTCGTGCCGTGAGCGAGCAGCTTGCCGTTGGCATCGGTGAGCTTACCTTCCGCGGTCGCGGTGCTTTTGCCAGCGTGGATCACGCGGCCCTCCGCGGTCATGCGGCCGGAGGAGTCGAGCACCGCGCGCACGAAATTGACCTTGATCTCGAGGCTCGTGTAGCCCTGGCCCGGCTTGAGCGTGGTGTGCACCGCGCAGCCCATGCACGAATCGAGCAGCGTGGCGATCCAGCCGCCGTGCACGCTGCCGATCGGGTTGTAGTGTTCGAACTTGCCCTCGCCGGAAAACACCGCCACGCCGTGCCCGACGCGGTCGAGCGAAAAATCCAGCGCTTTCATGATCGGGGGCGAGGGATACTTGCCGGCGACCAGGCCCTGCATGAGTTCGAGGCCGGTCAGCCTGAGCATGACCTCTCGGGGAACAACGCCGTATTCCATGAATCGTGGTTCAGGGCTTGATTTAGACAAACCGCTCCTGCGCCTGCAAGTTGGCGATGCGGACCACGCCGGAGGGCGTGAAGGACGGTCCCAGGATGAACTGCTCGCGCTTCAGATTGCGATTCTTCAGCGTGATCTCGCAGATCTCGAACCGTACGCCGCGCGCCTCCAGCGCGCTCACGAGGGCGGCGAAGTCCTGGTTGTTGGCGGTCTTGGCGCCTTCCATGAGGAAATCCACCCCTTCGGCGTGAGCGACGGCCACCAGCTTGGCCTGCGGGTCCGTGTCGAGATGGTTTCGCATGTTGCGCAGGCCCTTGGTGGCCTGGGCGAGGCCGCTGTCCAGGTGATAGACGACTTTGTCCTGCGCGAGCGCCGTGAGCGCAAGGCCGGCGAGCATGGCGGCTGTTGAGACTTTGATCAGGATGTTCATTCCTGTTTCCTGTGATTGAAGATCGTGGGCCGGGACCGCTGGGGCGACGCAGCAAAGTATATGCTCGCGGCGGCCCTGAGCGTATTCGCGAACCCCTGGGCGTGTTTGCGAAACACCGGCCCCGCAGATTTGATTTCCCCGGCCGCCGGCACTAGCCTAGCGGCCCTTCGAGGAGGCAGAGCATGAGGAATCGCTGGTTCATTGCAGCGCTTTTGGCGTTGGCTTTCGCATCGCCGGCAATGGCGCAGGATCCTGCAGCGGGATACCCGAACCGGCCGCTGCGCTTCATCGTGCCGTATCCGCCCGGCGCATTGACCGACGTGCTCGCGCGCGTGATCGGCGATCGCCTCGCCACCGCGCTCAAGCAACCGGTCGTGGTCGAGAACCGCGCCGGCGCCGGCACGCTGATCGGCGCGGAGCTCGTCGCCAAGGCGGCGCCCGACGGCTACACGCTGCTCATGGCCACCAGCACGACGTTGGGGATCAGCCCGGCGATCTACTCGAAGCCGGCGATCGATGCGGTAAAGGATTTCGCGCCGGTGTCGCTGGTCGGCTCGGTCAATTTCTTCCTCGTGACCTCGCCCTCGCTCGGGGTGAAGAGCGTGTCCGAGCTGATCGACCTCGTGCGCAGGAATCCGGGCAAGTTCAACTACGCGTCCTCAGGAAGCGGCAGCCCGCACCACCTCTTCATGGAGGTCTTCAAGAAGGACCTCGCCCTGAATGTGCAGCACGTGCCGTACAAAGGCTCGGCGCTCGCC
>JANMDK010000125.1:0-10116 GCA_031376265.1 Pseudomonadota bacterium | reverse complement strand
CCCGACCGAGGCGGACGTCTGCTCGGTGATGAACGGCAACCTCTGCCGCTGCGGCTGCCAGCCGCGCGTGGTGCGCGCGGTTCTCAAGGCCGCGGGGAGGGCGGTATGAGCACGGTCTCCATTTCACGCCGCCGGTTCGTGCAGGGGCTCGCGGCCACCGCCGCGGCCGGGCTCACGATCCAGTTCCGCCTGGCTGACGGCCAGCCCGCGGTGCCGGAATTGCCGGCAATGCTCAAGCGGCATCCCAACCTCAACGCGTGGGTTCGCGTCGCGCCGGATGGGGCGGTCACGGTTTTCTCGGGCCGGGTCGAGATCGGGCAGGGCGTCCTTACCGCAATGCTGCAGATAGCGGCAGAGGAGCTCGACGTCGCGCCGGACCGCATCACGCTCGTTTCCGGCGACACGGCGCAGACGCCGGACGAGGGCGTCACCTCGGGGTCGTTCTCGATGAAGGTCGGCGGCACCGCGCTCGGCCATGCCTGCGCCGATGCGCGCGGCACGCTCGTGAAAGCGGCGGCGGAAACGTGGAAAGTCGAACCCTCGGCGCTCACGGTCGTCAACGGCGTGATCCTCGGCCCTGCGGGAAATCGGATGCACTACGGCGAAGCCGCCTCCAAGGTCTCGCTCACGCGCCCGGTCGACCCGACGGCACGCCGCAAGCCGGCGTCCGGCCAGAAAATCATCGGCACTTCACTCCCACGCGTAGACATCCCGGCCAAGGTGTTCGGCCAGCCGGTCTTCCTCCACGACCTGCGGCCCGAAGGCATGCTCTTCGGCGCGATCGCGCGGCCGCCGGCGTATGCCGCGCGCCTGGTGTCGGTGGACCTCGCGCCGATCAAGGCGATGGCGGGCGTAGTCGAAGTGGTGCGAGACGGCTCCTTCCTCGGCGTGGTCGCAAAGCGCGAAGAGCAGGCGCGCGCCGCGGCCGACAAGCTCGCAAGCTCGGCGCAGTGGACCAAGCCAGCGGCGTTGTTCGACGGCAAAGGCGTGTTCGAGCACCTGCTCACCGCGCCTTCCGAACTCAAGGTGATCCACGAGACCAAGGGCGATGCGGGCGCTGCGGCGATTCGCCACAAGATGGAATACCGGCGCGCCTTCCAGGCGCATGCGTCCATCGGCGCGAGCTGCGCGCTGGCGAAGTGGGACGGCAGCAGCGTCACGGTGTGGTCGCACACGCAAGGCCCCCATTCGCTGCGCGCGCATCTCGCGAAGGCCCTGCGCACGCAGGAGACGTCGATCCGCGTGATCCATGCGCAGGGCGCCGGCTGCTACGGGCACAACGGCGCCGACGACGTGGCGCTCGATGCCGCGCTGCTTGCGCGCGCCGCGGGCGGCAAGCCGGTGCGCGTGCAGTGGTCGCACGAGGAAGAGATGGCGTGGGAGCCGTGGGGCTCGGCGATGGTGGTGCGCCTCGAAGCCGAAGTGGCGGCCGATGGGCGCGTCTCGGCGTGGAACCACGATGTGTGGTCTTTCCCGCATTCCTCGCGCCCCGGCCCGAGCGGCGGATTCGACGGGTGCAACCTGCGCTCGGCCTGGTACCTCGCAGAGCCGCTGAAGCCTTCGGTTCCCCGCGACGGCGCGCTGCCCAACGGCGCTTCCGCGCGCAATGCGGTGCCGATCTATGCCGCGCCGAACCAGCGGGTCACGACCCACTACCTGCCCGAGATGCCGATCCGCACCTCCGCCTTGCGAACGCTCGGCGGATTCTTCAACGCGGTTTCGGCCGAGATGTTCCTCGACGAGCTGGCGGCCATGGCGGGCGAGGATCCGGTGGCGTTCCGGCGCAAGAACGTGAAGGACCCCCGGCTGGTCGCCGTGCTGGACAAAGCCGTGGCGATGTCGGGCTGGAAGCCTTCGCCGGTTGCCACGTCAGCCCGCCGCAGACTCAACCAGCTGCGCGCCGAGATGCGCGGCTTCGGCGTCGGGCTTTCGCGCTACAAGAACCAGGACAGCTACGTTGCGGTGGTCGCGGAGGTCGGCGTCGAGAGCTCGACCGGCGCGGTCAGGGTGCATCGCATGTGGAGCGCCACCGACACCGGCCGCGCGATCAACCCCGACGGCGTCATCAACCAGATCGAGGGCGGCATGGTGCAGGCCACGAGCTGGACACTGCTCGAGTCAGGCAAGTTCGACGACGGCATCATGAAGGCGGTGGACTACGCCGACTATCCGATCGTCGATTTCGTCGCCAGCCCGAAAATCCAGAGCGCGCTGATCGACCGGCCCGAGATGCCGCCGCTCGGCGCGGGCGAGGGCAGCCAGGCGCCTGCCGGCGCGGCCATTGCGAACGCGATATTTGCGGCCACCGGGCGAAGGGTGACCGGGATCCCGTTTACCAAGGAGCGGGTGCTGGCTGCATTGCGAGCTTGAACAGGAAAAGACGATTTCACGACATTCTGTTCCTGAGAGCGAAGCGGGGCGTGGCTCCCACGGCAGTTCGTGTATCGGTAACGGTACAATTCAGGGCTGACTGCGCATCACGGTGATCAGTGAAGGAACCCGCATGAAGATCATCCGCATCCCGTTGGCGTAGACTGCTCCCGACCGGGCGCCGCGGGTTCCAAGCCCCTCGGTCGAAGGGTTCGCACATCGTCGAGCTAAACCCAAAGGGATCGGATGAAGTGCTCGAAGTGTCGCCACGAGAATCGGGTAGGGGCCAAGTTCTGCGAGGAGTGCGCCACGCCGCTGGCGCGCGGATGCCCGAACTGTGCCAGCGAACTCCCGGCTACCGCGAAGTTCTGTCCGGAATGCGCTCACCCGGTCGGGGCCGCTCAGCCGCCTCCCGTGCCTGCTTCTCCCGGGAGCTACACGCCAATCCATCTGGCCGAGAAGATTCTTACCTCGAAGAGCGCCCTCGAAGGGGAGCGAAAACAGGTCACGGTCCTGTTCGCAGACCTGAAAGGATCGATGGAACTGCTCTCCGACCGCGATCCCGAAGTGGCCCGCAAGCTCCTCGATCCCGTGATCGAGTTGATGATGGAGGCCGTTCACCGCTACGAGGGCACCGTCAATCAGGTCATGGGGGATGGAATCATGGCGCTCTTCGGCGCCCCCCTCGCCCACGAGGATCATGCGGTGCGGGCCTGCTACTCCGCGTTGCGCATGCAGGAGTCGGCACAGAAGTACGCTGAAGAGGCGCGCCGGACCTATGGCGTCCCGATCCGATTGCGGGTGGGGCTTAACTCCGGCGAAGTGTTGGTGCGGGCGATCGGCTCGGACCTCCATATGGACTACACCGCGGTAGGCCAGACCACTCACCTCGCCGCGCGCATGGAACAGCTCGCCGATCCGGGCACCGTTCTGCTGGCCCCCGACACCATGGCGCTCGCCGAGGGCTTCGTCATCGTGAAGTCGATGGGCCCTACGGCAGTCAAGGGCCGCGCCGCGCCGATCGAAGTCTACCGCCTCGACGGCGCGAGCGACGTGCGTGGCCGGCTGCAAGCCGCGGTCCTGCGCGGACTCACGCGCTTCGTCGGACGCGACGCCGAGTTCGAACGCCTCAGGGAGGCGCTGCAGCGCGCGGCGGGCGGACGCGGCCAGGTGGCCGCCATCGTCGGCGAGCCCGGAGTGGGAAAATCGCGCCTGGCCTGGGAGTTCATGCAGTCCCCCGGCAGCGGCGACTGGCTGATCCTGCGATGCGCGGCGGTGTCCTACGGCAAGTCCACGACGTACTTGCCCGTCATCGAGCTCCTGCGCGGCTACTTCGGCATCGAGCCTCGCGATGACCGCCGCAAATCGCGCGAGAAAGTCACCGGCAAGATCCTGTCCCTGGATCGCTCCCTCGAACCGATGCTGCCTGTATTCCTGTCCCTTCTCGAGGTCTCGATCGGCGATCCCGATTGGGAGCAACTGGCGCCGCTCGAGCGCAAGCGGCGCACGCAGGATGCGCTGAAGCGGCTGTTCCTGCGGGAGAGCCAGGTCCAGCCGGTGCTGCTGGTGTTCGAGGACCTGCACTGGATCGACTCCGAAACGCAGGCCTTCCTCGATCTGCTGGTCGAGGGACTGCCGACTGCGCGCCTGCTGCTGCTCGCAAATTACCGGCCGGAGTACCGGCACGCATGGGCAACCAAGACGTACTACCGGCTTATCGGGTTGGACACGCTGGCGACCGCCACGGCCGCAGAACTCCTTGAGGGTTTGCTCGGCGCGGATCCGAGCACGAAGGAACTCAAGCTGCGCCTGATCGAGCGCACCGACTGCAACCCTTTTTTCCTCGAGGAAAGCGTGCGGGCGCTGGTCGAGACGGGCGCGCTGGAGGGAGCGCGAGGCGCTTACCGCACACGCGGGCCCAGCCAGAGTCTTCAGCTCCCGGCCACGGCGCAGGCGATCCTCGCAGCCCGCATAGACCGGCTTCCCGTGGAGGACAAGCGGCTGCTGCAGGCCGCAGCGGTGATCGGCAAGGATGTGCCGTTCCCCCTGCTGCACGCGATTGCCGAACAGTCCGAGGAGGACTTTCTTTTGGCGCTCGGCCGGCTGCAGGCGGCCGAGTTCCTTTACGAGGCCCGGCTGTTCCCGGAAATCGAGTACACGTTCAAGCATGCGCTGTCTCACGAAGTGGCGCTGGGCGGCCTGCTGCAGGATCGACGCAGCGCGCTGCACGCGCGGATCCTCGCTTCGATGGAGCAGCTCTACGCGGACCGGCTCGGCGAGCACGTGGAAAGGCTTGCCCACCATTCCCTGCGCGGCGCGGTGCACGAAAAGGCCGCGGTCTATCTGAGGCAGGCCGGACTCAAGGCCTCCGGACGCCTGGCGCTCCAGGACGCCCGCGACTCGTTCGAGCAGGCCCTCGGGATCCTCAAGCTGATGCCGGAGAGCGCGACGACGCTGCAGCAGGCTTTCGACATCTATCTCGAGTTGCGGCCGGTGCTGATTTCCCTCGGCGAGATTCGCCCCTCGCTCGAGCGGGCGCGCGAAGCCGAAGTCATCGCACGGCGCTTGAACGACGACCTACGCACATGCCAGGTTTTCGCCACCATGACGAGCAGCCACGCGCTGCTCGGCGAGCTGGACGAGGCGGTCCAATCCGGTACCCGCGCGCTGGAGATCGCCAGGCGGCTCGGGGAGACCAAGCTTCAGATTCTTTCCACCAGCGTTCTCGCGCAGACGCACTACTATCGTGGCGACTACGACCGCGTGGTCGAATTGGCCACGGCGAACCTCGCGGTTCTGCCCGCAGAGTGGGTTTACGAGTACCTCGGCAACATTGCTCCGGCATCGATTTTCGATCGCATCCTGCTGGTCATGAGCCTGGCCGAGCTCGGCCGGTTCGATGAGGGCGTCGAGGTCCAGGCGGAAGCGATCCGCCTCGCCCTGCCAACCAAGCATGCGTTGCACGTCGCCATTGCGTATCGCGCCGCAGGAACCCTTTACCTCCTGAAGGGCGACTGGTCGAAGGCGCGCGGGCCGCTCGATCACTGGATCGACGCGTTGCAGGCCGGCAACATCGCTCTTCAGATTCCTTCTGCGATTGGCTCACGCGCATGGGCGCTCGCCCAGCTCGGTGAGCAGGACGAAGCGCTCGCGCAACTCGACGAGTGCGAGCAATTCGCCCGGACCCTCGCAGAGGGCGGCCTCTCGGGATACCTGGGCTGGGCGTACTTTTCGATGGGCCGCGCTTCAATGGCGCTTGGAATGGCGGACCGCGCGCGCGGCTACGCCCATCGCGTGATCGAATCCTCCCCGCATCACCTGGGCTACGCTGCCCATGCGCTCCACCTGCTCGGCGACATCGCCGCTCAGCCCGGAGGCGTCGACCCTGCGGGAGCTGAGCCGTACTACCGGGAGGCGCTGGCGCTTGCCGACGCGCGGGGCATCCGTCCCATCATTGCCCACTGCCGCCGAGGACTGGGAAATCTTTACCGCCGCACCGGCAGAAGCGCAGAAGCGGCAGAGCTGCTCGCCAGTGCGGTGGCGATGTACCGCGAGTTGGACATGGCCTATTGGCTTGCCGACGCCGACGCGCCGACATCACACCCGCAATAGCGCTCAGGGCAGAGCAGGTCCCGATTCTGCGCGCCGGCGCCAGAAGGGCCGCGCGGCCCAGCGCGTCTCGGCAGCGTAGTAGCTGCGGGAATGCCGCCTGTAGGCGGCCCAGACGGATTCGATCTCCCCTGCGTAACCGTCGATCGCCCGTTCCGTGCCAGCGCGTAGGCCGGTCGCGATAGCCTGCCCCAGCCTCAGGCCGCCATAAAGCGCATTGAACACGCCTTGGGAGGACAAGGGGTCCAGGCAGCAAGCGGCGTCCCCGACCGCTGCCCATCCAGGACCCGTGCAGCGCGCCAGCCGTCCGCCCCAGGCCGCGACCCGCGACACCGGTCCGCAAGCCGCGCGATCAGGCGCGAACCGGTGCAGCAGCCTGCTGCCGGCGATGGTCGCGAGGAAGGCCGGCGGGTCGCGGAGGCCACGCTCCGCAAGATCGAAGTCGGTGTGGAAGGCGATGAGGCGCGCCCCCGACTGCAGCCCCGTCGCGTAGAACCAGCCGTTCGGCGCCGCCTCGACGATTGAAAATCCATCGAGGTCGGTCGCCGCGGCGGGCGGCAGGACGAGCGTGTCGCAGACGAGATTGTCGACGCGCAACTGCCGGACGCCGAGACGGCGGGCAAGCGACGCGCGGCGGCCGGACGCATCCACCACGAAGCGGCAACGCACTTCTTCGGGCTCGCCCGATGCGGCCTGGATCCGCACCAGCCAGGGCCGCGAATGGGTGTCACGCTCGAGCCCGGTGACCGCGGCCGGCCGGACCAGGCGGCAGCCCCTGCGCACGGCCTCATCCAGCAGCCCCCGCTCGAACCGCGGGCGGTCGAGGCGCCAGCCGGGACCGTGCGGATCCGCGAAGGCGTCGCGCCGCTCGAGGCGGTCCGATCCCCAGAGCGAGGCGAGTCCCAGGCTCCGCGCATGCAGGTCACTCTCGAACTGCTGGAGCACGCCCAAGTCGCGAAGCAAGGCGCGTGCTGCGCCGGGCAGGGTCTCGCCCTGGCGGAAGGAACGGACCGGGCGATCGACCAGGATGACCCGCCATGGCCCGGTGGCGGTCACGGCAAGCGCGAGCGAAGCCCCCGCCGGGCCTGCGCCCGCAATGAGCACATCAGCCTCGATCACGGGACCACGGCCGACGCGACTTGCGCTAGCGGACTGCCGGGTGGCGCGGCCGATTCGGGAACCGGCCCATGAAGGTTCCGTCCGCGCTTGGCGCATATCCCCGGCCTTGCGGGGCGCGCCGGGCGCCCGGACGCGGTGCGTACGCATGGTTCAGCTGGCCTTCCGCAGACGGAACCGGGTCAGCCGGCGGCCGATGGAAATCAGGCAGCACCGTGACCTGCATGACGGGCGGAAAATCAGGGTCGCCGGCGACGCCGGGCCTTTCCTCCGCGATCCCCATGAAGGGGAACAGCGTCACCATTGCATCGACCTGCGCATTGTGGTCGTTCCCGGGCAGGACACCGGGCCAACTTCTGCGGATTCCGAATGCGGCGAGGCGCGTTTCGCGCGGCTGGGATTCGTCGACGACGATCCTGTACTCGGGTTCGTCGAGCACGTGGTTCGGAACGCGCGCCGGCCAGAATGTGGGCAGGTAGGGATCGTATTCAGGCACATAGCCAGAGAGGCAGCTGGCCGTGTCGGTTTGCCAGGGCACCGCCATCCATCGCGTCAGGCCGCCGGGCCATTGGGCCTGGAGCGGGCCGTCCGGCGCCAGCACATTGTCCGGCGCAAGCGCGTTGCCGTAGTCCGGCTGCGGCATGCCGGGATTCGCCGGACGGATCCTGTAGGGGGACATATACATGCCCGCATGGCGCATCGGCCAGGTCATCTCGCAGCCCGGATGGAAGGCGTCGGCGAGGCAGAACTCGAGCGCCGCACGGTCGAGCATGGCGGGTTGGCCGGCAAGCGGCACGGCGTCGATTGATCGCGGCGGCTCGGCCGACGGGTCGTAGTCGCCGGCGAAATTCCCGGCGGCCCACTGCGCCAGCGCACGCAGCTGGGTCGGGCTGAGCGAGGCGTTCACGTTGTCCGATTTCGGCGGCGATCTGCTGATCGCGTCGCCGTAAATCCAGGGCAGCGGCGTCGGCGAATAGCCGTCCCGGCCGAAATCGCGGAACGAATTGGCGATGATGAGCCGCTTCTCGGCGTACAGGTCGACGGGCATCCGCAATGGCACGCTCGCCCAGGCGAGAAAATCCGCGCTGCCGAAATTCAGGGGGGCTCCGTGGCCGAAGGCGTTTGCAAACCCGTAGTTCGTCCACTGCAACCCGCTCATGCGTTCGAAGATCGGAAGGATGTCCCTGGTGAACGACACCGGGGGAGGCGAAGGCCGCCCGTCCGGGATGAACATGTCCGCGATCAGGTCATGCATTGTGCGGACTGTTTTCAGGTTCGGCGCGTAGTTCGGCGGGGCGACCACCACCCAGGCGGGATCGACCGGGACCACGTTGCCTTGAACGACGACCGTGGCGGAAACGGGCCCATCCGAGGTGTCGTCGTACCAGCCGTCGTTGTTGGCAAAATTCAGGAGCGGTGCGTTCGTCGGCGAAGCCGAGTTGCCGACACCGCCGAGCACGATGAGCCGTCCGTCGGCGTCAGTGCGCAATTCGCCGAGATACACCGGCATGTCAAGAAACATGCCGGTGGACTTGTACCCGGGCCCCGACGTGTTGCATCCCGAGATGGCGACCGGTCCGCCGTCGATCGCAAGGCCGGCTCTGGCCGCGCCCTGGAAGCTTGCGTTGCGCCGGGGACTGGACACGTTCTGCGTCACCGACTCGGGAATGTCGAGCGCCTGCGAGAACTCGTACCAGGCGGCTTTCAGGTTGGCCATGTGCACGCTCCAGCCGATCTGCGCGTTCGCGGCAGTCAACTCCGCCACCACGCTGCCTTGCGCGTCATAGCCGTAGATTCGAAAACGGGCGGCTTGCCGTTTCAACGCGCCTGCCGCGTCCCGATAGAAGCCGGGCGCCTCGGCCAGCGGCTGATTGACCTCTGGCCCTAAGAAGAAATCGGTCGCGCTGTTGCCGATTCGCGCAACGCCGATCGCCGGATGGATTGCGGCACGGACGATCGTAGAAAGGTCCGGCGATTCGGATGGGGCGGTCATTCCGGGCGCTTTGGCTGCCATGGTGTTATTTTCTCCCGGCCGTTTCGGCCTGGATCAGGCTATCAGTTCAGGGCACCGCGTACAACACCTTCGTTGCCCTTGGCATCGCGGGAAGGCCATATAATCTGAAAGATTCATTTTGTTAGACGTAGAACTGGCGCAGGTATCCTGTCAGTTGATGTACCGATACCAGTACATTTCAGACTGTCCGCCGCTCTTCAATCGCCACGTAGTCGCGCGCCTCGGGGCCGTTGTACAGCGTGAGCGGACGGATGAGGATATTGTTCTCGAGCTGCTCCTGCACCGAGACGACCCAGCCCGGCATGCGGCCGACCGCGAAGATCGGCACGAAGAGGTCGGCCGGGATGCCGTTGAGGTAGTAGACGACACCCGCGTAGAAGTCCACGTTCACGTTTACGCCGAGGCGCGAGTAGGGCTTCATGGCCTGCACCAGCGCCTCGAGGATCTGGTACCACTGTGGCTGGCCCATCTCGCGCGAAAGCTTCTCGACGCCGGCCTTCATGTGTCGGGCGCGCGGGTCTTCCGCGCGATAGACGCGGTGGCCGAAGCCCATGACGGCTTCCTTGTTGCCGCGCTTCCGCTTCACATAGGCGGCGGCATTCTCCGGCGCACCGACTTCCTTGGCCATGTGCATCACGTTCTCGGCTGCGCCGCCGTGAGCAGCGCCGGACAAGGCGGCGATGGCGGCGGTGATCGCGGCATGCAGGTTGGCCTCGGTTCCCGCCACGACGCGCGCGGTGAAGGTGGAGGCATTCGCGCCATGCTCGGCGTGCAGGATCATGTCGGTGTCCATGAGCTTCGCCGTATCCGCGCTCGGGACCTTGCCGGTGACCATGTAGAGGAAATTCGCTGCATGGCTCAATTTCGGGTCATGCGCAATCGGCTCTTTCCCCTGGCGGATCTGCGCATGCGCGCCGACGATCATCGGCACCTGGGCGGTCAGGCGCACGCCTTTGCGCAACGTGGCCTGGCGCGAGTTGTCGGCCACGTCCGGATCGAAGGCTGCG
>JANMDK010000124.1:0-9117 GCA_031376265.1 Pseudomonadota bacterium | reverse complement strand
TCATGAAAAGAATAGTGCTGTTCCTGGCAACCAACATCGCGGTGATGATCGTGCTGTCGATCACGCTGTCGGTGCTCGGCGTCGACAAGTTCATGGCGGGCGAAGGCCTCAACGTCGGCATGCTGCTGGTGTTCTCGGCGGTGGTCGGCTTCGTCGGCTCGTTCTTCTCGCTGCTGATCTCCAAGCCCATGGCCAAGTGGTCCACCGGCGCCCAGGTCATCGACGGCTCGGAGGGCACCACCCAGTTCTGGCTGGTCAACACGGTCAAGACGCTCGCCGAGCGGGCCAACATCGGCATGCCCGAAGTGGCGATCTTCGAAGGCGAGCCGAATGCGTTCGCCACCGGCGCGTTCAAGAATTCCTCGCTGGTCGCGGTGTCCACCGGCCTCATCGAGTCGATGAGCCGCGAAGAGGTCGAGGCGGTCATCGGCCACGAGATCGCGCACATCGCCAACGGCGACATGGTGACCCTCACGCTGATCCAGGGCGTGGTCAACACCTTCGTCGTGTTCCTCGCCCGCGTGATCGGCTACTTCGTCGACCGGGTCGTGCTCAAGAACGACCGCGGCACCGGCATGGGCTACTACGCCACCGTGATCGTGTGCGAGATCGTGTTCGGCATCCTTGCCTCGATGATCGTCGCGTGGTTCTCCCGCCGGCGCGAATTCCGCGCCGATGCAGGCTCCGCCCGCCTGCTGGGCACGCCCTCGCCGATGATGGCGGCGCTTGCCCGCCTCGGCGGCATGGAGCCGGCCGAGCTGCCCAAGTCGATGAAGGCTGCCGGCATCAACGACAAGCCCGGCTTCATGGCCCTGTTCTCGACCCACCCGCCAATCCAGGATCGCATCGCCGCGCTGCAAGCAGCCCGGTCATAATCCCGTCGTGAAACACCCCGCGGCGCTCGCCGCGGGGTGCCACAATTGCGGCCTCTCATGACCGCATCCGTTACTGCCTCCCCGGTCGCCGACCGGCGTTGGATCGACACCGCCCTCGCCTGGTACTTCGTCAGCGTCTGGGGCTCCGGTTTCCTCGCAAGCAAGGTGGCGTTGCAGTACGCGGCACCCTTCACCATGCTTTCGCTGCGCTACCTCTTCGGGTTCCTGTGCCTCATCCCGGTCCTGCTGCTCACGCGACCCAACTGGCCCGGATCGCGCAGGGAGTTCGGGCACGTCGTGGTCGCCGGCCTGCTGATGCATGCGATCCACCTGTCGGGCAGCCACTACAGCCAGTACCTCGGCCTGTCCGCGGGCATCACGGCGCTGGTCATGTCGCTGCAGACCCTGGCAACTGCGATCATCGCTTCGCGCTGGATGGGCGACCGGCTCGGTGCGCGGCAGTGGATCGGTGTTGTCCTCGGACTCGCCGGGGTCGCCCTGGTCGTGTGGCACAAGATCGACGTCAAGGAACTGCCGATCGGCAGCCTGATCGGCCTGGCCTTCGGCCTCACCGCGATCACCGCGGGCACCCTGTACCAGAAGACCTATTGCCCGAAGGTGGACCTCAAGGCCGGCACCTTCATCCAGTTCGCGGCCTCCGCGCTCGCGCTTGCGCCGCTGGCGTTCCTGGTGGAAGGCGCGCGCGTGGACTGGGCCTGGCAGCTCTTCGCGGCGCTCGCCTTCCTCGTGATCCTCGCCTCGATCCTCGCGACCAACGCGCTCAACCTCCTGATGCGCCATGGCGAGGCCACGCGCGTCACCAGCCTGATCTATCTCACGCCGATCCTGGCCGTCGCGCTCGAATATCCGATGTTCGGCGTGGTGCCGAGCACGCTGTCGCTCGTCGGTATTGCGGTCACTTGCGCAGGGGTGGCACTCGTAACTTGGCGTAGCCGACGCGCGCCTGTAGCCGCCGCTGTGGATTAGATGCGTTTCGGATACATCATTCTCCTGACGATCCTGGCGCATACGGCATTCACCAGCAGCCGCATGACGGTGTCGCTCTACGCCCTCAAGCTGCAGGCTTCGCCCTTCACCGTCGGCGTGCTGATGTCGCTGTACGCGCTCCTGCCGATGCTGCTTTCGGTGCTGGCCGGCAGGCTCATCGATCGCATCGGCCCGCGCGTGCCGCTGCTCTGGGGCAACTGCATGTTGGTGGCCGGCGTGCTGCTGCCTTTCCTTTTCCCCGGCCTGCCGACACTGTTCATCGCCGCGACCGTCATCGGCTCGGGCTTCATGCTTTCGCACATGATCTCGAACAACCTCGTCGGCGCGCACGGCAAGCCCGAGGACCGCGCGGCGAATTTTTCGTGGCTGTCGCTGGGCTACTCGGTGTCCGGCTCGCTCGGGCCGCTGATCGCCGGGTTCTCGATCGACTGGCTCGGCGAGGTGCGCGCGTTCTCGGTCATGGCGGTGTTCGCCGCGCTGGCGCTGGCGCTCACATTCTGGCGGCGGCGCGACATGGTCCGCCACGAGACGCCGGTGCAGCGCCCCTCGGGCCACAGCGTGATGGACCTGGTGCGCAACCGGAACCTGCGCAGCGTGCTGATCGTGAGCGGCATGCTTTCGATGGGCTGGGACCTCTTCACGTTCGTGATGCCGATCCACTGCTCGAACATCGGCCTGTCGGCGTCCACCACCGGGATCATCATGGGCGCGTTCGGCGCGGCAACCTTCGTGGTGCGCCTCGCGATGCCGGCCTTGTCGCGCCGGCTGAAGGAATGGCAGGTCATCACTACCGCGTTCGTGGTCTCGGGCACCGCCTACTTCCTGTTCCCCTTCGTCACCAGCGTCACGCTGCTGATGTCGATCGCGTTCCTGCTCGGCCTCGGGCTTGGCTGCTCGCAGCCTATGGTGATGTCGCTGCTCTATGCCGCGTCGCCGCCGGGGCGGCAGGGCGAAGTCGTCGGCGTGCGAACCACGGTGCTCAACATCAGCAGCACCGGCCTGCCGCTCATTTTCGGTGCCGTGGGCGCCGCGCTGGGCATGGGTCCGGTATTCTGGGGAATCGCCGCCTGCCTGATGACCGGCGGATACGCCGCGGGGCGCAAGGTGCGGCGTCAGGCTTAATCCAAGGACGCAATGGAAAACGGAAAACCCGGGAAACCGGACGAGAAGGAACCAGCAGTGGTGCGTTCGTTCGAAGCGCAGCCGGCGGTCAAGGTGCGCAACGGATGGCTAACGATGCTCTCGATCATCGCAGCCCTGTATGCCCTGCACTGGAGCGCGCCCGTGCTGATCCCGATCATGCTGGGCGTGCTGATCAGTTATGCGTTCTCGCCCATCGTGAACGCGATGGAAAGAGTGCGCATCCACCGCGCGCTCGGGTCGGCGGTGGTGGTGCTCGGGCTGCTCGGCGGGACCGGCTGGCTCGTCTACTCGCTAAGCGACGAGGCGGTCTCGATCTTCGAGACCCTTCCCCAGGCCGCGCAGAAATTCCGCCTGAAGCTCAGCGCCGAGCGAGGCGCCGGCACCGCCGCGATCGCGAACGTGCAGAAGGCCGCGACGGAGATCGAGAAGGCCGCCGAATCCGCCGCCGCCAGCAGCACTGCGGCACGCGGCGTGACGCGTGTCCAGATCGAAAAGCCCAAGGTCGACATCCAGTCCCTGGTTTGGACCAGCACGATGGGCGCGATGACGTTCTTCGGCCAGCTCGTGACGGTGCTCTTCTTCGCCTACTTCCTCATGGCCGCCGGCGACACGTTCCGCCGCAAGATCATGAACATCACCGGCTCGCGGCTTTCCGAAAAGCGGATCACCATCGAGGTGCTGAACGAAATCAGCCAACAGATCCAGCGCTACCTGATGGTGCAGGTGTTTACCAGCGTTCTGGTCGGCGTGGTGAGCTGGCTGGCCTTCAGCGCCATCGGTCTGGAGAACGCGGCCATCTGGGGGATCGCCGCAGGCGTGCTCAATTCGGTGCCTTATTTCGGGCCGGTCATCGTCTCCGGCGGCATCGCCATGGTCGCGTTCGTGCAATTCGGCACTTTCGGCATGGCGCTCTGGGCCGCCGGGGTGGCAATGCTCATCACGAGCATCGAGGGCTTCCTGCTCACCCCGTGGCTGATAGGGCGTGCGTCGCGCATCAACGCGGTCGTCGTCTTTACGTGCGTGATCGTAGGCGGCTGGCTGTGGGGGGCTTGGGGCCTGCTGCTGGCGGTGCCGGTGGTGATGATCATCAAGTCGGTCTGCGACCGGGTCGAGGAATTCAAGCCGGTCGGCGAGCTGCTCGGGGAATAGAAGCCCCGCTTCGCGCGAGCCTAGGCTGCGGCTTGCGCCGGTGCCTGCGCGGTCGACATCCCCTGCGGGCGCAGCATCCGCTCGAACTCCGGCTGCTCCAGCTTCCACGCAGCCAGCGCAGTCTTTGCGTGCTGGTAGCCGGCCGCGGCGATGGCGTCGAACGAATCGAACTGCATGAGGCCGAACTGGCCCACCGGCGGCTGGATGTAGAGGTCGACGATCTTCTTCACGCTCTCTGTCTTTTGCACGCTGGCGAGCAGCGTGGTGCGCATCATCAGGTCGACGATGTTCGGCAGGTTGAACGGCTTGCCGAACGGGTTCAGCCAGTTGCGAAGCACTTTCCATGGCGAAGGCAGCGCGGCCTCGCGCATCTCGAGGTCGCGGTCGAGGCTCACGTCGACGGCGATCACCCAGCCGCCGCCGAGCGAGCGCATGACATCGCCCGGCAGGTTGTTCAGCACGCCGCCATCCACCAGCAGCTCGGTGCCCTCGACGACCGGCTCGAACACGCCCGGCAGCGCGAGGCTCGCGCGGATCGCGCGCCATACCGAGCCTTCGCGATGCACCTTGACTTCGGCCCGTGTGAGGTTGCTCGAGACGCAGAAATAGCCGGTCCACAGATCCTCGATGCGCACATCCCCGTACGGCGCATTCAGGTTGCGGTTCAGCCGCGTGCTGTTGAGCAGGGCGTAGATCGGCAGCGTGTAGTCGCCGAAGGAAACCGGCTTGCTTTCGACGAACGAGCGCCGGTTCATCTTCAGCATGGTCGAGTCGTCCCAGCCGAGCGCCGGTTGGGCTGCAATCAGCGCGCCCATCGAAGTGCCGCCGATGAGGTCGAGCGGAATGCCGGCCTCGCGAAGCGCCCGGATCACGCCGAGGTGCGCGAAGCCCCGCGCGCCTCCGCCGCCGAGCACCGTGCCGACGGCGTTGCCGGTGAGAAATCGCCCAAGCCGCGCGAAGTCGGCGTCCCGGTCCCAGCGGACGTGGTGATGACCCTCCAGCTGGCGCGGCGCCAGCCAGAACCGCGTGCCGGTGGGCATCTGGGTAGCCTCCGGGTGTAGCAACACAAGCGTCCTGCGCGCGGCGGTGAGGTCGGTTTGCTTGCCCAGCAGGCTGAGCTCGACCGAGGTCACGCCCGGCTCCGCGCTTGCATCGCCGACCAGGAGGATGCGGTCAGCGCGTTCGAGGCACCGCCGCGTCCAGGCGGTATCGCCGGGGTCGCATTCGTAGATCGCGTACCGATAGTCCGATTCGCGCTCGTCCAGCCCCGCATCCAGGGCGAGGTCGAGCGGGCTGTCGGCGCTCGTCTGCGCAAAGCCCGGCACCCCGATGAACGCGTCGAGCCGCGCCGCGCTCACATACAGCGACTTGCCGTGGATGTGCAGCGACTCGACGAGCCGCTCGGTGAACTCGGTGGCGCGCGTGCCCTTCCCCAGCGGCAGCACGACGATGTTGCTGCGCTCGAAAGTCTCGCGCGCATAGCCCGATGCGCGCCGCAGGCGCTTGATCAATAGCTCGGTGATGTAAAGCATCGCGCGCGGATGCTCGTTGCTGATCCGGTCGAACACCGGCTTCATGAAGCGCACGAGGTGGCTGGTGCGCCGCGCGTAGATGGCAAGCGAACGCGGCTCGCCGGTGAAGAATCCCATCTCGCCGATGCTTTCGCCGCGGCCGATCTCGGCGACCACGCGCCGGCCCTTGCCCGATTCGCGCACGCCGATGAGCCTTCCGCTCACGACGATGTACATGCAGTCGCTCGATTCGTCCTGCTGGAAGAGCGCGTCGCCCGGGCGCAGCTCGACCCACTCGAGCTCTTTCTCGATGCTGCGCAGGGACGCCTCGTCGAGCTCGCCGAACACGTCCTTGAGAACGCCGGCGAGCTGCTCCTGCCCCAGCCGCCGCCGGATCGACTGGCCGAGCGCGAGCACCAGTTGCGGGAAAGATTGTGCGAGCCGCTCGAGGTCCGCCTTCGCCAGCCGCGCGAGGTCGCAGCCGGATTCCGCGCGCACCGTTGCCGGGTGGCGGCCGCCGGTGAGGATCTGCATCTCGCCCAGAAGCTGCCCTGCACCGATTGGCGCGGCCTGGTCGGAAACGAGCCGGCCGCTGATGACGATATAGAGGGCGTCGGCGCGATCGCCGGCCTGGAAGAGCACGCTGCCCGCCGGGAGCGCGACCCGCGTCATCGAGAGGCAGACGCTTGCAAGCAGCTCGGGCGCGAGCGAATCGAAAGGCGCGACCGTGCCGACGGCGCCGAGCATTTCAGGATCGGCAAGCAAGCGCGATGAAGCCGGTGCGTCCATCCTTTCCCCCTCCCCGTGCGGATATTCGCCCTCAAGCGCCCGGGGCGCAAGCCGCATGTCGGCAGTGGGGACTAGCGGGGACGCTCCCCGGCGAGGGTGATCCGGTGCATGACGCGGCGGAAGCCGTGGTAGTCGTTGACCGGGTTGTGCTGGGCGCAACGGTTGTCCCAGAAGGCGATCGAGCCGACCTGCCAGCCGAACCGGCAGGTGAATTCCGGCCGCACCTGGTGCTGGAAGAGGTACGCAAGCACCGGCGCGCTCTCTTCCTCGCTCATGCCCTCGATTCGCGCGGTATGGGCGACGTTGACGTACAGCGCCTTGCGCCCGGTTTCAGGATGGGTGCGAACGATCGGGTGCGCGGCCGAGTAATCCTTTTTCGCTTCCTCCTTGCCGTCGGTCCTGATGCGGTCCTCGCGCGTTTTCGACACGTCCGCCTTGGCCGAGGTATTCACGCCCTTGAGGCCGTCGAGCATGCGCTTCATGCCATCGGACAACGATTCGTAGGCGAGGTACTGGTTGGCGAACAGCGTGTCGCCGCCGTACGGTGGGACTTCGCGTGCGAGCAGCATGCTGCCCATCGGCGGCTCGTCGAGGTAGGCGGTGTCCGAATGCCACACGCCGCCGAAGTTCGAGCGCTCGTGCTCGAGCTTTTTCACCTCGATGACATTCGGGAAACCGGCCACGCCCTTGACGAACGGGTATTCCACCGGCGTGCCCAGCAGGCGAGCGAACGTCATGTACTGCTCGAGCGCCAGGTCCTGGCCGCGGAAGAAGATCACCAGGTTCTCGAGGAAAGCGCGGCGGATCTCTGCGACCGTCGCCGCATCCAGCTTGCCGGCGAGGTCGACGCCATGCACCTCGGCGCCGATCGCGCCGGCGATCGGGCGGACCTCGATCGCACGGTATGGATTTTGGATCGCGTCGATGCGCGAATGGTCGCTCGCGTTCATGCGCGAAGTATACTCGGTGCGCATTTTTTTCCGGAGCACGACCCATGAGCCGCATCACCCTCACGCGCTTTCTCATCGAGCGCCAGCGCGACAAGCAACTCATCAACGCCGACCTGCGCCTCCTGATCGAGACCATTGCGCGCGCCTGCAAGGCGATCAGCAACGCGGTCACCAAGGGCTCGATCGCCGGCAACCTCGGCTCGGCCGGCACCGGCAACGTGCAGGGCGAGGTGCAGAAGAAGCTCGACGTGCTCTCGAACGAGATCCTGCTGGAGGCCAACGAATGGGGCGGCAACCTCGCGGCGCTCGCCTCCGAGGAGATGGACGACCCGCACCCGATCCCGACGCATTTCCCCAAGGGCGAATACCTGCTGCTCTTCGACCCGCTCGACGGCTCGTCGAACATCGACGTCAACGTTTCGGTGGGCACCATCTTCTCGGTCCTGCGCTGCCCCAAGGTTGACAGCGGCGGCTACTGCGAGCCCGATGAAAAGGCCTTCATGCAGGCGGGAAACACGCAGGTGGCCGCGGGATTCGCGGTGTACGGGCCAACCACGATGCTGGTGCTCACGGTGGGCGACGGCACGCATGCCTTCACGCTCGACCGAGAAATGGGCTCGTTCATCCTTACCCGCCCGGACATCCGCATCCCCGAGGACACGCAGGAATTCGCGATCAACGTGTCGAACATGCGCCACTGGGAGCCGCCGGTGAAGCGCTATATCGACGAGTGCCTCGCCGGCAAGACCGGCGTGCGCGAAAAGGATTTCAACATGCGCTGGATCGCCTCGATGGTGGCCGACGTCTACCGCATCCTCACGCGCGGCGGCATCTTCATGTACCCGAAGGACGCCAAGAACACGTCGGGGCGGCTGCGCCTCATGTACGAAGCCAACCCGATGTCGTTCATCGTCGAGCAGGCCGGCGGCGCGGCGACGGACGGCCGCACGCGCCTGCTCGATGTCACGCCCGAAAAACTGCACCAGCGCGTCGCGGTGATCCTCGGCTCGAAGAACGAAGTCGAGCGCGTCACCGGCTATCACAAGGCGGCGTGATGGGCGGCGCGCTCTCGGAGGGCATGACCGCCGCGAAGCTGCTGCCTTTCCTCCTCGCGACCGGCGGGCTCGCGAGCCTGCACCTGCTGCTCAAGATCGTGCCCGCGGGCGCCAACAGCGGCGCGACGCTCACGGTGGCCTACCTGGTGGCTTCGCTCGCTTGCCTGGCCGCGTACCCCGTGCTTACGCCCAGCGTCGGGATCAGGGAAGCCTTCGCGACGATTCCCTGGCATGCGCTGGCAATGGGCGTGGCGATTGCGTGCTGCGAGATTGGCGTGCTGCTCGCCTATCGCGCGGGCTGGCCGGTAGGCTCGACCGGGGTTTCGATCAGCGCGGCGATGACGCTGGTCCTGCTGCCGGTGGGCGTGCTGGTGTTCTCGGAGGCGCTGAGTCTCGGCCGCGTCATCGGCATTGCGATGACGATCGGCGGGCTGTACCTGCTGACGAGAAAATAAATAGGGTCCGAGTCGATTTCCCACGGGCGCGTTGTCGCGCGGCGGCCGCTGGGGCACATCGACTCTGTCCCTATTGATCTTCAGCGTTCAGTCAACCAAGTTAACGCCATACTTTCTCATCCACTAATCAAGTTTGATGAGACGTACTACGACACGGAATGGCTTCCACCAGATTTGACACC
>JANMDK010000112.1:0-2357 GCA_031376265.1 Pseudomonadota bacterium | reverse complement strand
ACACCTATCCGCCGGTCATGAACTGGTCCGGCGCCGCGCTCATCGGGCCCAAGGGCGACTTGCTCGGCATCGGTTCGCTGATCGTCGCGGACGCGATGAGTCCGGGCACGCAATCGCCGGGCAACCTGTTCGTGCCCGTCGACCTGCTCAAGCCGATCCTCAACGAGCTGGTGGAGAAAGGCCGCGCGGGGCCGGTGCGCCCCTGGCTCGGCATGTCGACGGAGGAACTGCGCGGTCGCCTGTTCGTTTCACGCGTGTCGCCCGACGGTCCTGCGGCCAAGGCAGGGCTGCAGCGGGGCGACATCCTTGTCGGCGTCGGCAGCGAAGACGTGAGCTCGCTTGCCGATTTCTACAAAAAGATCTGGGCGCGCGGCGCGGCGGGGGTGGAAGTGCCGCTGAGGATCCTGCAGGGCACTCAGCTCAGGGAAGTCGGCGTGCGCTCGATCGACCGCGTCGAATACTTCCGCGCAAGGCCGACGCTCTAGTCGATCTTGAGGTCGGCCGGGTACGGCCTGACGTGCGGGAGCAGGGTGTAGGGCGGCGTCCGTCGCAGCATGCGCGCGCCCGATTCGTTCGCCACCGACTTGGCGTACTCGACGTTCTTGCGCATTTCCTCGAGGTACAGGTTCTGGCCGCCGAAATGCTTCTCGGCAAAGGTATAAACGCCGTTCAGCTGGTGGTCGAGCCGCTTGACCGCGTTGACGTAGAATCCCGGCGTCTTGCGCACCAGGTCGTCGCCGGAACTGAACAGCACCGTGATGCTGCCGTCGGGCATGCGACGCCGCGCGAGGCCGCCGAGCACGAACTCGGGATACAGCCGGTTGCGGCATTTCTCCAGGTAACAGCGGTCGGACATCTGCGCGATGATGTCCGCGGTGCCGAGGAACTCGCCGACCTTGCGCAGCATCCCGTCCGAAATCTTGATCGTGTCGGTGTTGCGCTCGTAGCCGGTGAAGTGCACCAGCTGGGAGCCGATCGCGGCATGCTCGTCGAGGCCGAGCACCTTGAGGTAGCTGCGCAGGAAGATCGAGCCGCGGCCCACGTGCGTGAGCGTGTATTCGGAGCCGAACTTGTGCGTGCGGTCGCCCTTGCGGCGCAGATACCCGATGTCGTGAAAAAGCGCGGTGACCACGCCCACCTGAAAATGGTCCGGCGACATTGGCGCATAGCCGTTGCGGTGGCGCTCGTAGCCGTCCATGAGCCGGGCCATCGCGAGCGTCACGTCGAGCACATGCTGGATGTCGTGGTACTCGGTGTCGCAGGGGTGGTGGTCCTTGTCCTCGCCTTGGTACAGCCCGGCAAGGTCGCTGAACGCTTTCTTGATGACGTGCGAGGACGCGGAAGGGTAGAGGCGCTCGAAAATGCCCGCAACGGTGTCGCCTACCTCGGCGTGGCCGGTAGTGCAGATCGAATCGGTAACGTCGTAGTCGCTGCGTCGCATGGGTCGGTTTCGGCGGGGCGCGCTGCTGCCTGGCTGTTGCCTGCCGGAGCTTCGTGCGCTGTCTGGTGTGCGCTGGAAGAGAGGCGGGACGGCTTGCGCAGCAGGGAGTTCCCCTTTCCCCTGCCGGCCACTCCGGCTAGGATGTGGGCAATGCGCACAGATTACCAGTGAAGTAGTTCACACCGGCTGGCAATCAGGCGCCAACCCCGGCATTTTATGCCTTTGGCGCCCCCGGCGGGCAGCCGGCGCGGCTCAAGTCAATTGAAGACAGTCATGGGCACCATTGCGCTTACCGACGAGGAACGCGTTGAAATCGAGCACCGCATCGCGGTACTCGAACTCGAGCACGGCGATCTCGACGACATCATCGACCGCCTCGCCGTGGACCCCGGCCAGGACCAGCTCCAGTTGCGCCGACTCAAGAAGCGCAAGCTCTTCCTCAAGGACATGCTGGCGCGGCTGCGGGACCGGCTGATTCCCGACATCCTCGCGTGATTGCGCTGATCCAGCGCGTAACGGACGCTAAAGTGGTGGTTGGCGGCAAAATCACCGGCGAGATCGGCGCAGGGATCCTGGCGCTGATCGGGATCGAAAAGGGCGACGGCGAAGCCCAGGCCCGGCGATTGTGCGAGCGCGTCCTCGGCTATCGAATCTTCGCGGACGCCGAAGGCAAAATGAACCGGTCTCTCTCCGAGATCTCCGGCGGCCTGCTGCTGGTGCCGCAATTCACGCTGGCGGCCGACACGCACAAGGGCGCGCGGCCGAGCTTTTCCTCTGCGGCACCGCCGCAGGAAGGCCGGCGCCTGTTCGATTTCCTGGTCGGCATGGCCCGCGCGAGCCACGCGACGGTCGGCACCGGGGTGTTCGGCGCCGACATGAAGGTCCACCTCGTCAACGACGGGCCGGTGACCTTCTG
>JANMDK010000105.1:0-4943 GCA_031376265.1 Pseudomonadota bacterium | reverse complement strand
GACGACGGCGTGACTGCGCTCTACCAGGCCATCGCGGAAAAGCTCACCGAGTTCGGGTACAAGCCCGCCGCCGGCAAGCTTCCGAAGGTCGAAGGCAAGACGGCTTCCGGCGTCAACGTCGTGATCCCGCCGAAGCGCGCGAGGTATCTCGCCGAGATTTCCGAAAGTGTGCGCGGCTACCTCGCCAAGGCCGAGGACCAAGCGCGCATCGCCCGCGAGCGCCAGCAGCTGCGAGCGTCCAAGTCGATGCTCGAGCAAGCGGGCAAGGACGCCTCCGATCTCGTACCGCTGATCGAAGAAAAAGACCGCGCGCTCGAGCCGCGCTCGAAGAAGCTCATCGACATGTGGCCGGATACGCTGACCGCCTATTCGGGCGAAGAGTACGTCGTCAAGATCCGCGACAAGGAAGTGCGCACCAAGCTCACTTCCACTTCGCTTTCGGGCACCAAGGTGCCAAAAGTCGCGCTGCCGCGCTACAAGGACCACGGCGAGATCCTGCGCTGGCAGCTGCGCGAGAACGTGCCGGGCTCGTTCCCTTTTACCTCCGGGGTGTTCGCCTTCAAGCGGGAGAACGAAGACCCGACGCGCATGTTCGCGGGCGAGGGCGATGCGCACCGCACCAATCGGCGCTTTCATCTCCTCTCGAAAGACATGCCGGCGAAGCGCCTGTCGACGGCGTTCGACTCGGTGACGCTCTATGGCTTCGATCCCGACGAGCGGCCGGACATTTACGGCAAGGTCGGCAACTCCGGAGTGTCGATCGCGACGCTCGAGGACATGAAGGTGCTGTATTCGGGCTTCGACTTGACAGACGCGAACACCTCGGTGTCGATGACGATCAACGGGCCGGCGCCGACGATCCTCGCGATGTTCTTCAACACCGCGATCGACCAGCAGGCCGACAAGTTCAAGTGCGACAACGGCCGCGAGCCTACCGAAGACGAGTACGCCAAGATCCGAGACTGGACGCTCGCCACCGTGCGCGGCACGGTGCAGGCCGACATCCTCAAGGAAGACCAAGGGCAGAACACCTGCATCTTCTCGACCGAGTTTTCGCTCAAGGTCATGGGCGACATCCAGGAATACTTCGTGCGCCACCAGGTGCGCAATTTCTATTCGGTGTCGATTTCCGGGTACCACATCGCCGAAGCCGGCGCGAATCCGATCAGCCAGCTTGCCTTTACCCTCTCCAACGGCTTCACGTTCGTCGAGACCTACCTCGCGCGCGGCATGCACATCGATGATTTCGCGCCGAACCTGTCCTTCTTCTTCTCCTACGGCATGGACCCGGAATACACGGTCATCGGCCGGGTGGCGCGTCGCATCTGGGCGGTGGCGATGAAGAACCGCTATGGCGCCAACGAGCGCAGCCAGAAGCTCAAGTTCCATTCGCAGACCTCCGGGCGCTCGCTGCACGCGCAGGAGATTTCGTTCAACGACATCCGCACCACGCTGCAGGCATTGGTGTCGACGTACGACAACACCAACTCGCTGCACACCAACGCCTACGACGAGGCGATCACCACGCCGACCGAAGAGTCGGTGCGGCGTGCGATGGCGATCCAGATGATCATCAACCGCGAATGGGGCCTCGCCAAGAACGAGAACCCGAATCAGGGCGCTTTTGTCATCGACGAGTTGACCGACCTGGTGGAAGAGGCGGTGCTCAAGGAATTCGAGGCGATCTCGGCGCGCGGCGGCGTGCTCGGCGCGATGGAGACCGGCTACCAGCGCGGCAAGATCCAGGAAGAGTCGATGTACTACGAGCACAAGAAGCACGACGGCTCTTACCCCATCGTCGGGGTGAACATGTTCCGCAACCCGCACTCGGAAGACACGCCGCAGCGCATCGAGCTGATCCGCTCGACCGAGGAAGAGAAGCAGTCGCAGCTCAAGCACCTCAGGGATTTCCACAAGGCGAACGCGAAGGAATCCGCCGCGATGCTGGAGAGGCTGCAGAAAGCCGTGATCGCCAACGAGAACGTGTTTGCCGTGCTCATGGACGCGGTGCGCGTCTGCTCGCTCGGGCAGATCACGCACGCGCTCTTCGAGGTCGGCGGCCAGTACCGCCGCAGCATGTAAATGGGGGACAGACCCCGTTTAATCAAACGTGGTCTGTCCCCGATTCAGATTTTTAGCACGACCTTGCCGAAGTGGTTGTTGGCCTTCATGTAGGCGAGGGCTGCAGCGGCTTCATCCAGCGGGAAAGTGCGGTCAATCGGCAGTTTCAGCTTGCCCGCGGTCACGCCAGCCCAAAGATCTTCGCGCATCAGGCGGTTGATCTCGCGCACTTCCTCCACCGAGCGGGTCCGGAAGGTAACGCCGACATACGAGATTCGCTTCATGGCGTGCAGGTCGTAGTCGAACTCGCCTTTCGCGCCGCCAAGGCGGCCGACGTTCACGATGCGGCCGAGCACGCGCGCGGCTTTCATGTTGGCGTTGGCCACGCTCGCAGAAACCTGGTCGACGATGAGGTGCACTCCCTTGCCTTCGGTGGCGGCGACGACTTCCTCGGCCCAGCCGGGGTTAGACGTATCGATGGCGAGGTCAGCGCCCCAGTCCTTGAGCTTCGCGCGGCGCGCGGCATTGGTCGATGAGCCCATGACGACACTTGCGCCGAGCAGCCTGGCGATCTGCATGCCGAGCAGGCCGACGCCAGAGCTCGCGCCCTGGATCAGTACGGTTTCGCCCTTCTTGAGGCCGCCTGCGGTGACCAGCGCGTTGTGCATCGTCTGCAGCGCGACCGGCAGCGTGGCGGCGTCCTCGAAGCTCATGCCGGGCGGAATTGCGTTGATGCGTCCCCAGTCGGCCACCGCGTACTCCGCATAGCCGGCTGCGCCTGAGGTCATCACGCGATCGCCGGGCTTGACGTTCTTCACTTCACTTCCGACTTCGGCCACTTCGCCCGCGAACTCCATGCCGACGATGGTGCCCGGACCACCGATCGCGCCGTGAGCGCGTCCCGCAGCTACCGCGAGATCGGCGCGGTTGAGGCCGCAGGCGCGCACGCGCACCAGGACCTGGCTCGGCTGCGGCTTGGGCGCAGCGACTTCCTGCACTGCGACGCCTTCGGCGGTGACGACGGCTGCCTTCATTTTGTGCTCCACGGTTTCATTTTCATCCGGGGCAGTGTAGCGGCTGGCGTGCGAAACTGGCGGCCGAAGAGTTCGCAGGAGCGAGACATGTCATTCACACGATTCCTGGCCGCGGCGCTGCTGGCGCTTGCGAGCTTTGCTGCCCAAGCGCAGCCCGCAGCGTTCGCAAGCCGGCCGGTGCGCGTGGTCGTGCCGTACCCGCCCGGCGGCGGCATCGAAATCCTCGCGCGCGCGCTTGCGCCCGAGCTGTCCGCCGGCTGGGGCCAGCCGGTCATCGTGGAGAACATTGCCGGCGCCGGTGGCATCGTCGGCACCGAAAAAGTCGCGACCGCGCCCGGCGACGGCCACACGCTGCTCATGGGCGTGAACCCGGTGGTGGTCGGCAACCGGTTCCTCTTCCGCAGCCTGCCCTATGACCCGGACAAGAGCCTCGCGCCGGTGGTCATGATCGTGCAGAGCGGCCAGATGGCGGTGGCGCACCCAACGCTCCCGGCCGCCACGATGAAGGAGCTGGTCGAGCTCGCGCGCAAGTCGCCCGGGAAGCTCGCGTATTCCTCGTACGGCAACGGCTCGCAGCCGCACCTGTTCTTCGAGACGATCGGCAAGCGCGAAGGCGTCGAGTTCCTCCACGTGCCTTACAAGGGCATTGCGCCTGCGGCTACGGCCGTCGTCGCCGGCGAAGTAATGCTCACCATCGCAAGCCCGGGGCAGCTCGGCACGATGGTCAAGGCCGGCAAGCTCAAGGCGCTCGCCATCGGCGCCACTACGCGCTCGCGAGAGTTCCCCACGGTGCCGACCACCGCCGAAGCGGGATTCCCCTATGCCCACAGCTCGATTTGGTTCGGCCTATTCGCGCCGGCATCGACGCCGCCCGCGCTGATCGAACGCATCTCGCGCGACGTCGCCGCCATCGTGCGCCGCCCGGAGTTCGCGGAGAAGCAGGTGATCTCGCGCGGCTTCGAGGTCGTCGGCGCCGGGCCGGCGGAGTTCGCCGCGGCGATCCGGGCTGAGGTCGGCACCACCGGCGAGATGGTCAAGGCCGCCGGTGTGAAGCCGGAGTAGGCATGGCGACGCGCCGGCTGCTGCTGCTATCCAACTCGCGCAATCGCGGCGGCGGCTGGCTCGATCATGTCGAGCCGCTCATAAGGGAATGCTTTGGCGAAGGCCCCAAGACCCTCCTTTTCCTGCCGTTTGCCGCCGTCACCATCAGCTACGACGCTTATGTGGCGATGGCGAGAAAGCGCTTTGCGAAGATGGGCTACACCGTCGTCGGCGCCCACAAGACGACGCCGGCCTCGATCCGGCGGTTCGATGCGGTCGTGGCCGGCGGCGGCAATACCTGGCACCTGCTCGCCGAGGCGCGTGCCCGCGGATGGCTCGTGCCGATCCGCGCGCGCGTGAAAGCCGGCGTGCCCTACATGGGCTGGAGCGCGGGGGCCAACCTTGCCTGCCCGACTATTCGCACCACGAACGACATGCCGGTCATCGACCCGCGCGGCTTCGACGCTCTGAATCTCGTGCCGTTCCAGCTCAATCCCCACTACACCGACAAGACGATCAAGGGGCACGGTGGCGAGTCGCGCGACGATCGCCTCAACGAATTCACCAAGGTGAACCCGAAGGTGGCGGTGCTCGGCCTTCGCGAAGGCAGCCTGGTGAGGATCGAGGGCACGCGCGCGAAGCTGCTGCTTGGCCCCGGCGCACGGCTGTTCCGGCGGGGCAGGAAGCCGCGCGACCTGGCCGCGGGCGCCGACCTGTCGCGCCTGCTCGGCGATCTAGGATAAGCCAGATTGTATAACTTTCATTTCAATAGACTCAATAAACATGCGCCTTACAAGGCAGTTTACT
>JANMDK010000089.1:0-4093 GCA_031376265.1 Pseudomonadota bacterium | reverse complement strand
TGAGCTGCGGGGTGGTGACGCCCTCGAGTTTCTTCTCGGCGTGCTCAAGCCGAGTGTCGCGCGCCCAGGTGCGCTTGAGGTCGTCGCGCACCTTGATGTGCAGGCGGCCGAGGCCTTCGGTTTCCACCTCCACCTTGTCGCCGTCCATGAACGACGAAAGCCCGCGGTGGTTGGTGCCGGTGGCGACGACATCGCCGGGCTCCAGCGTGTGGATCGAGCTGACCCAGGCGATGCACTTTGCGATCTTGTGCGCCATGTCGCTGGTGTTGAAATTCTGCTTGAGCACGCCGTTGACCCAGAGCTTGACCTGCAGCTTCTGCGGATCCTTGATTTCGTCGGCGGTGACCAGCCAGGGACCCATGGGGGCGAAGGTCTCGCGCGACTTCATCTGGTAGAAGACGTTGCCCGGCTTCTGCAGGCCGCGCGCCGAGCCGTCGATGAAATTCATGTAACCGAAGACGTAGTTCATCGCGTCGGCTTCGGGGACGTTGGAGGCGCGCTTGCCGATGACCACGGCAACCTCGGCCTCGCCCTCGAAGATCGTCGCCGGAACGTCCGGCAGCACCATCGTGTCGCCATCGCCGATGACCGCGTTCGGCGACTTTAGGAACGCGTTGATCGGCGGGGGCTCGCTGAGCGTGCCGTCTTCCATGTAGTTGACGGCCATGCAGTCGATGTTGAAAGGCTTGGGCAGCGGGCTGCGCAATCGCATCTTGCCCACCGGCATGGCGGTGCCGGTGTTGGCCGCATCCTCGAGGCGCTTGCCGTATTCGCTCCAGCGCTCGATGAGGCCGTTGATGAGGTCGTGCGGCCCGATGTGCGGGATATCGCGCACCGCGGCGCTGACGTCCACCACGAGGTTGTCGCGGATCACGCCGAGCCGGAAATCGTCGAAGAATACGAGCTTCATGCCGCCGCCTTGTAGGTGTCGAGCTTGATGCGTTCGCGTTCGAGCGCCGCCGCAACCGGCGGCGCGGCCATGACTTTCTCAACATGCTTCAGCAGCCCCGGGTAGCTCGCCGGGTCGATGCCCGCGTAGCCGGCCCAGCGCAGCAGCGTGAAGGCATACGCGTCATGGAAGGAAATCTGCGGGCCAAGCATCCACGGCGAGGCCTTGGCGGCCCATTCCTGCACTTGCTCCAGGCGCTTCCTGTACTGGCCGACTGCGTGCGACTTGACCTCGGCGCGAGCCGCTTCGCTATCGGCGAACTTCTGCGGCATGAACACGTGAGTGAAAGTCGGGTGCGCGGTGTTGTTCATCCAGGCGAGCTGCGAAAGGGCTTCGGCGCGCTTCCACGCGTCGGTAGGCAGCAGCTTCGCCTCGGGATTGGCGCGGTCGATCCAGTCGCAGATCGCGACGATCTGGGTGAGAGGCTTGCCCTCCACCATGACCACCGGCACCTGGCCGTCGGGGTTCATCGCTATGTACTCCGGCGTCAGGTGCTCGCCCTTGTGCAGCTTGACGAGCTTGGGCGCGAAGTCGCGGCCGGTGGCGGCCTTGACGATCTCCAGCCCGACATGCGGGACGAAGGAGCAGGCGCCGGGCGCGAAATACAGTTCTGTTGTCATTGCGGTCCTCCGGAAATCTTTTCAGGCAAACGCGGTGGGCTGCGGCGCGGTGCGCAGCAGCCGGTGCGCGCCGGTAAAGAGCAGGTAGTGCCTGCCCGAGGCGCGCCCCAGCATGGTAATGCCGATCTTCTTCGCGATGTCATGGCCCATTTTGGTCAGGCCCGAGCGCGAGACGAGGAAGGGGATGCCCATCTGCGCGCACTTGATGACCATCTCGCTGGTGAGGCGGCCGGTGGTGTAGAAGATTTTGTCCGAACCATCGATGCCGTCGAGCCACATGAAACCCGCGATCGCATCGACCGCATTGTGCCGCCCGACATCTTCGACGAACTTCACGATCTCGGCGCCTTCGGGCGTGGCCTTGGCGAGGGCGCAGCCATGCACCGCGCCGGCCTGCTTGTAGATGGTCTCGTGCTTGCGCACCTGCTCGACGAGCGAGAACAGCTGGAAGTCTTCGAGCCGCACGTCGTCGCGAAGCTCGATCGTGTCGATTTCGTCCATGAGGCCGCCGAACATCGTGCCCTGGCCGCACCCCGTGGTGACCGTGCGCTTCTCGAGCCGCTGGTCGAGGTTGTCGATCGGCTTGCGCGTGACGATGGCAACGGAATCGGTCTCCCAGTCGACCTGCACCTCGGCGATGTCGTCGATGGAGGCCACCAGCCGCTGGTTGCGCAGGTAACCGATCGCCAGCGCCTCGGGCGCCTGGCCGAGCGTCATGAGCGTGAGCAGCTCGCGCTTGTCGAGGTACATCGTGAGCGGATGCTCGCCGGCGATCGAGGTCGGCACCATTTCGCCGCGCTCGTTGTAGGCCTCGACCTCAAAAGTGGCGGGACGGCCGGCGTTGGTGAGCTTGGGGCGGCGCGGCGTGGAAGGGATCATCCGTCGACTCATCCGCCGCTCATCCGCCTATGTACGACATCTCGACTTTCTTCTCGCGCCCGGTCTCCGCGGTGCGGATCTCCGAATACCGGTCGCCGCGCGCGCGCCAGACGGCGACGATTTCATCGCGCAGGTCTTCGTCGGACGCGCCGGCACGCAGCAGCGTGCGCAGGTCGTGGCCCTTCTGGCCGAAGAGGCAGGTGTACATGGCGCCTTCGGTCGAGAGGCGAAGGCGGTTGCAGTTGCTGCAGAAAGCCTGGGTAACCGAAGAGATCACGCCGATCTCGCCGGAGCCGTCGGCGTATTTCCAGCGCTCGGCCACTTCGCCGCGATAGTCGGGGTCGGCCTGCACCAGCGGGAATTCGGCGGAGATGCGGCGCACGATTTCGGCCGAGGGAATCACGTCGTCCATGCGCCAGCCGTTGGTGCTGCCGACGTCCATGAACTCGATGAAGCGCACGATGTGCCCGGTGCCGCGGAAGTGGCGCGCCATGTCGAGCACCTGGTGGTCGTTGATGCCGCGCTTGACCACCATGTTGACCTTGACCGGCGCGAGCCCTGCGGCTGCGGCGGCCTCGATGCCTTCGAGTACCTTGGCGACCGGGAAGTCGGCGTCGTTCATGGCCTTGAAGGTCGCATCATCGAGCGAATCGAGGCTTACGGTGATCCGCTTGAGGCCCGCCTCCTTGAGCGCCCGGGCTTTCTTCGCCAGCATCGAGCCATTGGTCGTCAGGGTGAGATCGACGCCGAGCGGCGCGAGAAGCGCAATGAGGCTTTCGAGATCCCTGCGCACCAGCGGCTCGCCGCCTGTGAGGCGGATCTTTTCCACGCCAAGGCCGACGAACACGCGGGCAAGCCGCGCGATCTCCTCGAACGTGAGCAGCGACGCCTGCGGCAGGAATTGGTAATTCTCGTCGAACACGTCCCGCGGCATGCAGTACACGCAGCGGAAATTGCATCGGTCGGTGACCGAGATGCGAAGGTCCCGCAGGGAGCGTCCCAAGGTGTCCGCAAATGCGCCGCCCTCGAAGCGCGCGGGCTTCGATGCGGGCTGGCCTCCCGCGGCTCGAAAACCGCTCGCGGGACGGATCGGAATAACCTTTTCCGGCATGGTGTTACTTGGGCGTTTTTAAGTGGAAATCGATGATAACAGAGCGAGTTATTCGCTCCGGTTGGAGGTATATTGCGCCGCATGCACGATTCCTCAATGCCGGTGTCGATCATCATGCAGCGCCGCGCGCTGCAGAACCGCTGGCAAAGCGAAGCCTGGGAGCCGCTCGGCGTCGTCCTCAATCACGCCGGGAGCGGCGAGCCGAGCCTGCTGGTCGAAGAGGGCGGCATCGCGCAGTGGCTGCATCCGGGCTTCGAGCTCCAGCTGTTTCGCGACGAGACCGAAGGCTATTACCTCAACGTGTCCTCCAACGAGCCGAGGATCTTCGTCATGTGGCGCATGGAGGACGACAAGGCCGTGCCCCAGTTCGTGACGGTGAGCTACAACGAAGCGGGCCGGCTCATGGATGGCGGCGAGCAGGTCGACAACGTGCCGATGCCGCCGGAAGTCATGGCGTGGGTGGGCGGTTACGTGGAGGCGAATTACCGCCCCGAGCCGAAGCGGCGCGTGAGGCCGCGCTCTTTCGTGACGCCC
>JANMDK010000081.1:0-12750 GCA_031376265.1 Pseudomonadota bacterium | reverse complement strand
CTCTACCAACTGAGCTACACCGGCCCGGATGAAGCGAAGACCGGCGCATTATAGTCTGCCGGGGTGGCCCCCGCCAATTTCGCCCTGCCGGGCCAGGGCCGTTCGCCGGGCGCGCACCGCCCCGGTGCTATCATCGTCGCGTGAACAAATGCGCAGACAGACATGGAGCGCGAGCGATGAATCGAACCCTTCTCGCCTGCTGCCTCGTGCTCGCGGCAGCATCGGCACAGGCGCAGCAATACCGCTGGACCGACGAAAAAGGGCGCGTGCAGTACACCGACACGCCTCCCCCGGCCGGGGCGAAGGACGTGCGCAAGAAGAACCTCACGGCCGGCCCGTCTTCCGCGCCGGCAGAGCCGTTCGCGTTGCAGAACGCGCGCAAGAACGCGCCGGTGAAGCTCTACTCGAGCGCCGATTGCGGCGAATGGTGCGACAAGGCGCGCGCGTTGCTCAACAAGCGCGGGATTCCCTTTACCGAGATCAGCGTGTCCACCACAGAGCAGGTCGAGGCGCTCACGAAGCTTTCCGGCGCGAATACCGTGCCCACGATGACGGTCGGCAGCTCCGTGCAAAAAGGTTTCCTCGAGACGGGATACCAGCAGGCGCTCGACGCGGCCGGCTATCCCGCCGCCGGCCTGCTCAATCCGCGCGACCAGAAAGCCCCGCCGCCGCCAAAGCCCGAGCCTGCCGCCACCGTGCCGGCATCGGAGCCGCCGGCCCAGAAAGCGCAGTAGCCCAACCGCTCACTTCGAAAGCGACGCCTTGTCGGCGGCGTCGTCGCGAAAGTCGGAATACTCGATCACGACCTCGACCCAGCTTTTCACCGGGACGCCGGCAACCTGGCCCGGCTCGAACCTCATCCTCTCGAACGCAGCAGCGGCCGCGTCTGCGTAGGCCTGCGGCAAGCCGTTGTCGACAACGCGCACGCGGTCAATCGCGCCATCGGCGCCGATCCACAGGCGGACGGTGACCTTCCCGACAAGCCCGGTGTCGCCGCCCGATGGCGGTTCCACTCTGAAAATGCTGACCGCTTCAGGCATCTTGCTGAGTTTCCCGGCCGGGTAGTAGCCGACCAGCGGGATCGCGTTTTGCGCGCCGCCCTGGGCGGCTTCCTTGGGCTTCTCCCCGGAAGCGATCACGAGCGGCGCCTGTTCGAGCGGGGGCTCCGGCGGGATCTCAATGATTGCGGCCGGCTTCGATACCTCGACCTCGCTGTTGAGCCTCACCGTCAGCGCCCTGGGCGCCGATCGCTGCATCGACGATGGCTGCTCCCCCATCAGGCCGGCCGCAGGCAGCGACACCGGCCAGCTGAGCAACAGCGCGTGCGCGAGGATCGAGACGGCAAAAGCGCTGCCGAGCCTTTGCACGCGCTCGGTGCGCAGGTCCGGCAATGGGAATTTATCGGCCATGGGCGGGGGGAGCTTTGCCGCTTGTGCGCGACCCGGGGCCAGCAAAGCTCCGGGCTTGCGCCGCAATCAATCGTCTTTCTTGAAGTACCAGAAGACGCGGGTGCGCGTGCCGCTGGGGTTGACCTGGGTCTTGACGCCCTCGATGGCCGAACCCGTGGTGCCCGTGCCACCGCTCCCGATCACGAAGCGCACGGTCTTCGACGAGCTGATCTGCACAACGCCCGACACCGGTGACGGCGGCAGGCCGCCGCCCTTGAAGGTCGAGTACAGGTCGGAGCGGTTGACCGTCCCGTTGCCGTCGCGATCGCCGACCGCGGAGGTGCCGCTGAGGAAGTTGATCGCGTAACCGCGCGCAATCCCGAGGTTGGGCTCGCAGGAACGAGGATCCACCGCCTTGGGCTTGTTGGTGCCGAAGAACGTCGAGCCGGCCACGGCTAGCGCAGCGTTGACCGACTTCTCCCCTGTCTCGTAGGGAATATACCAACCGTGGAAACACGGCGTAGACGTCGAGTCGTTGGTGGTCTTCAGGCACGGAGTCCCGTTGACCACGGCGGAATTGACGGTGGTCGTCGCAGCGCTGAAGGTCGTGATCTGCGTCATCTGCGAATCGCCGACAGCATTGGTCGTCGCCGTCGACGTGGCCACCGCATCGCCGGCGATGATCGTGTCACGGATCATGTAGAAATTATTGTCAATCTGCGCATTCTGTGCTGGCTGTTCGCGGTCCCCGGTGCCGGCCATCACGTACGCGACCTGCTTCGCGTTGACGATGCCGAGCACGACTTCGGGCGCGAACTGGAACTTGCGGTCGTTGTTGGTGCCGTTGTCGCCGATGTCGCCGAACGAGCCGATCGTATAGACCTTCCAGTTCGCGGAGCTGGCGTCCCCAATGTCGAACCGGTGCATCTTCGCGCCGGTGTCGCCTGCGTAGACGCGGTCCACGCACCCGTCGCCGTCGGAATCGAGCACGGTGACGTCCGACGGAATCGGGTAAAGGCGGGCGCTGTTGTTCTGCCCCTTGTAGTCGTTGCCAGGCTGAAGCAGCTTGATCAGGCTTCCGTCGGCCGCATTCAGCACGAAGACGCCGCGACCCATCGTGGCGTTCGGCCTGCGCGGCGCGGTGGACGCGGTAGACTGGTCGGTGTCGTCCGACGTCGGGTCGTAACCGGCACCGAATACCAGCGCACGAATGTACGAACTGCTCGAATCGCTGGTCAAGCCTGAGTGGGTCGTATTGCAGGCCACGCCGGTGGTCTTCTTGATCGGGATCACCTTGGGCTCAGACCAGGTGTAGCCGAGTTCGGACATGCCGGTGTCGGTGTAGCTCTTCTTCCAGAGGAATTTCGGCGCGGTTGGCGTGCTCACGTCGAGCGCGTAGATGAACCGTCCGCCCCTGCGCATGCTGATGAAGATATGCGTGGTCGCGAGGTCGGAGGACTGGAAGACGCCGATGTTGCCGTCGAAGAAGTAGTCTCGCGCAGTGCGCGGGGAAGCCGTTCCGTAGTACTTGATCAGCGGCGTGTTGTTGTACAGCCGGCTGAGCGTGTTGTAGTGCTCGGAGGCGACGAAGGACCACACCTCCTTGCCGTCGTTGCTCGTCCCGCTCTCGTCCTGGCCCGCCTTGACGGCGCGGAAGGTGCCGTCGTTGGATCCGTAGAACGCATAGATCCCGGTGGTCCCGCCGTAGTTGACGACCAGCGGCCGCGAATGCAGCACGTCGCCGTGGATCGAGGCGCGGCAGTCGACAAGCGAAGCGTTTACGTTCTCGTCGTCCTTGTTGTCGACTCCGCGGACCCAACTAACGAGCGTCGCGGCATCGACCGTGGAACCCCGGGCAACGGTAGCGCCGGTTGCCGGCGTGGTCGGGCCGGTAGTGAGCAGGAACGTCATGGTGTTGCTGCCGGCATTGATCGAGAGAGTATTGGCCGCAGTGGTCTTGAGGCCGTTGTACTCGGTCTGGTCGGCACCCGTGATCGTGACGTTGCTTCCGGAGGCGAAACCATGGTTCGTCGCGGTGGTAACCGTCACCGTTGCCACATTGCCCGCGCCACCGGCCGTGCGAGTGATAGAAGTGACCTGGCGTGTCGGAATTCCGGTCGCCGTGATGGTGCCGGTCGCGGGACTCGCCGGAATAATGGATGACGTCGACGTGACGTCCGTGGTCGTGGAGCTGACCGTCACATTGAAGCAGACGACCTTGTCACTCGTGCTGGCCGCCGTGGTGCCGCAGGAAGTGCCGACGCCCGTAATGGTCGCCGGGGAGGATGTTGCGCTGAGCGCGAGGTTCAACGACGTGAACCCGGTGTTCGAAAGGGTCATCGTCAGGATCCGGCCGTCGTTACCCGAACCGGCCGTCTTCAGGGTGGTAGAGCAGCTTGACGGCAGCGAAGCCAGCGAGACCTTCACCTGTTTGCTGCCGCTACCAGAGGCACGCGTGATGCCCGTGATCGTCACGGATCCGTCAGAGCCACTGTTGTTTCGGCAAGTAATGGCTGCCGTCGGTGTCGGTGTCGTAGCCAGCGAGATTGAGTCAGGCGGGTCGAGGGTGGTCGTGCTGCTGGTCACAGTCGTGACGGTGCCGAAATTCCCGCTCGGCGGGGTGAACTTGAAATTGTTGGCATCGACGTAGGTGATGTTGTACGTGCCGTTGTACTCGCAGGTCACGGTCGTCGGGGTTGCGAGCTGCTGGCTGGTGCACTTAGTCGTTGCGCTCGCCATGTTCGAAATGTTCGCCCCGGCAATCGTAACTAGCTGGTTGTTGATGAAGCCGTGCGCCGGCAGGAATACGGATACGGTGCCATTGCTATAAGTCATTGCCGAGCCTGACGTTACTCCCTGCGAAATGCTGGTGCCCGAAGACACGGTGATCGTCCCTGTGGCCGGCGTGACCGGCGTCTCGGCCGTCTGGAAGGTGAATTGCGTTGCGCTCACCTTGGTGGCCGTCACGGTCGTGTTGTAAGCAGACACGCTTGCGCCGCTGATCGACACGGTGTCCGTCGGCGAGGAGAGGCTGAGGTCGGAGGCCGTGGTAACCGATACCGTAGTGCCTAGGCGCGCCATCGACGAGGCCGTCGAACTGGTGCCCGAAAGGGCGGAAATCAGGTTGGTATTCGACGTGGTGAACAACGATGGCGTCGACCCCGAAGTAGTGCAGTCCGCACTGGTGCAGGTGTAGATTGTCCGGCTGGAGGGTCCCATGGTGCGCAGCTTCTGCGCCGCGCCGCCCTTTTCCACCAGGTCGCCATCCGGCGAATCGTATTGCCCGCCCTGCCCGGTAGGGTTGTAGGCCCAGAAACCGGCGGACGGCGAGGTGCTCGTGCTCCAGTAGCTGCGGGCGGTGGGGTTCACGAAGCCGCTGGTTGCATTAACCGCCGCGTTGCCGTCGGCATCCGCGAGGAAAATCGTGTCGTTGCCGCCCGCATCGGTAGTGAGCCCGAACTTGTATTCCTTCAGGTTTCCGAGCCAGCGCGGGGCGCCCTGGGAATCCGGACGGAACACGCCCATGTAGATCTGGTTCAGGTACGTGCCCTGCGTGTTAACGCTGACCGGCAGGCTCGCCGAAGTGAACACGCTGTTGACCGCCTGGACCTCGGCGATGATCTTGGCAATTGCGGTCTTGATGTCTGCCTTGCTCGTTGCCTGGAAATATTTGCCACCCCCGACGGAAGCGGCGCTCTTGAGCAACGCCGTCTGGTCGGCATCGACGTGGTCTTTGAAGACGTCGATCGTGTAGGTCGTGACCAGGCCGTCGGCGCAAACGGTGCTGCCGCTGACCGTGGCGCAGGGCAGGTTCTTGATCCCGGTCTTGTAGAGGAAGCGGGCCCACTCGTCGAGGTAGGTGGTCTTGGAACCTTCGGCGTAGATCTGGACCGAGTCGGCCGCGGTCCATCCGGTCACGCCGAGCGAGGACGGGTTGGTGCTCGCCGAGGACGGAAAGCCGTTGCCGATGAAGATGATGAAATTCTTGTTGCACGGCGCGCCGGACGTCAGCGGCTGCACGTACTGGGTGCTGCTCGAGCTCGAGAGCGGGTTTCCTGAAACGTTGCCGGCGAGGTACGTGCTGATGTTGTAGGAGCCGTTGCCAGCGTAGTCGCGCTGGGCCGACGAGATCGACGCGGCGTTGGAGCCGCTGAAATACTTCCACGCCTCGTACATCAACGCGCCATAGTCGCCGTTCGAGGTCGGCACGTCGTTCGACCCGGTGTTCGTAGACATGCCGTTGAGGATGCTCTGAAGCGCGGTGCGGTTGGTGTCGTTCATCGGGCGCAGGCCGAAACGCAGGTAGCCAGCGCTGTTGTTGATCATCATGAGTCCGATGCTCACGTCGCCCGTCAGGGTGGCGACGACTTCGCTCAGCGACTCGAGTTCCTCCTGCGCCTGCTTGCCGCCCGGCCAGTGGTTGGCGTTGCTGTTCCAGTTGACCGTGTTGTCGACGATGACCAGCACGTTCGGGACCTGTCCCGTGACCGAGCTGCCGCCCTTGAAGAGGTCGATGTCGTCGCCGAATCCGGCCATGGGCGCGGCGAGGCCCGCTGCGAGTGCGAAAGTACTGAGTTTTTTCAGGAGTGCCATTTGATGACTCCGTGCGTCAATAAGGTGATGAGGAGATCCGGCAGGGGCGCTTAGCTGCACCGCTTGGTGGCGTCGGACGAATAAGCTTGTGCGAGGATGCGGTCCATCTTCTGGCGCGCGGCCTGGGTCAGGCTAGCCGCGGCCTTGGTGTTGGTGTCGCTTACCGAGGCAGTCAGCCGCCACACAACGTTTGCGCAGTCCGATTTCGCAGCGCCGCTCTGCTGGCCCATGATGCCGGTGTTCTTGACCGCCGAAGATCCAAGGCACAGCAGGTCGTCGGCGTTCGACAAGCTGAGCTCCGACACCAGGATGTCCTTGGTCGAAAGGATGCACGGCTGCGCCAGGGTGACGGTGTAGTCGATGGTGCCATCGCCGGTCATGTCCACTGTGTCGCTGGTTGGGGCGGTCGACGGGTCGGAGAAATAGCTGCCTTTGCTGAGCACCTTGTTCAGCGCGACTTGCGCAGCGCCGATCGCCTCCTGCTGGAATTGCATGTTGCCGACCACCTTGAGGTTGCTCGTGGCCGAGTTGATCGAGGCCAGGCCCATGAGGGTGAGCAGCACGAGCATGATCAGGCCCATGAGCAGCGTGGCGCCGCGCTGGCGGGCTGGCACGGACGTATTGCGAATCGGGCGATTCATCGCTATCTCCGGTTGCCGATGTTATTTGCGCGCACGGTGGCGGCGTAGACATGGCGCTTGTAGTGGTCGTTGAAGGGCGAGCCCGTCAGAGTCGTGCCATCCGAAGCGAGGCTGTAGGTCTTGGTGTCGGTGTAGTCACCGGTCTGGTCGGTATTGCGCGCGAGCAGGAAGATTTTCACCGCAAGCACGTTCTGCCAGTCGGCGGCCGCCGGAGTCGTCGAAAACGTGTTGGGGGCGCCGTCTGCGTCCGAATCGATGCCGTACTCGAACTGGACGTTTTCGATGCCCTCGGCGATCGACACTGTGCTCATCGAGCCGCAGGCGACTGCCGGGTCCGCCGAGCAGGCAGACGTGCCCGGAGTCAGCTCGACCATCTTGAGGGTCGGGATCCCGTCGCCGCCGCCGCTGCAGTTGTTGCAGCTTGCGACGTAAAAGATCCGCACCATGTACTGGCGGATCGGTGCAAGGCCCCCATTCATGCAGCTCGCGGGCGTCCCGGCCGGCTTTACGCCGTGCAGCACGAAGCTCGCCGTCGTCTTGGCCATTACGTAGTTGGCCTCGGTCGGGGTATCCGCGCAGTTGGAGGCCTGGAAGTAGTAGGCCCCCGCGAGCGAAGCCACGGTCACCCCGGTCGTCGCATCCTCGTTGGTGACGTTGGTGTCGATGGTGCCGTTTTCGTCGTTGTCGATCTTAAGCTGCTTGGTGCTGACCCGGCGGATGACGAGCACGCCGGTGTTGGCCACGCGGTTGGACAGGCAGCTCAGGGTGGTGCTCTCGGTGCCGCCACCGTAGTTGTAGGCGTTGTTGGTGGATGACGTCACCGCTGGATCGAAGCCGTGGATGCCGACTGGCACGTAGCCGGTTGCGTAACCCATGTTGTTGAGAATCAGCGAGCATGGATTCGGGGTGGTGAAAGTGATCGTCGAGGTTGGGAGATAGTCGCCATAGAACGCCGCAAGCTGGATGTCCTCGCGCATCGCCTGGATCGCGAAGCGGCCGTTTTCGATCTGGCGGCTGGCCTTGTCGACCTCGTTGCGCGTCTGCGAAGTGGAAACGAAAACCGTGATCATCGTCGACAGGATGAGCAGGCCGAGCGTGCTTGCGATCATGAGCTCGACCAGCGAGAAGCCGCCTTCGCGGCGCGCCATCGGTGCAGTCTTCATTGGCTTCATCGCTCTTCCTCAGCTGCCAGAAAGGTCCGGAACCCGAACCATGTTCGTCACCGCCCGCCGGGTGTTTTCCGAATCGTAGGAGCCCGAGCCGCACGGCGTCGCGGGGACCGCGGTCTTGTTGATGCCCTGCCAGACCACCGACACCAGGTACACATTGGCCGTGGTGGTGGCTGCAACGCACCCCCGTCCGTCGATCATTGCGCCGGCTTTGGTCGTGCTGCCGCCCTTGGTTTCCGATGAGCCCTTGAGCGCCTTACTCCATTCGCAAAGGTCGATCGCAGCCCGGCTGCCCGCCGTGGTGCAGTCGGCCGTGTCGGTCACGCCGGTCCCGATCGGCGTGGTCACGTAGTTGGCGGCATTGCTGAGGTTCGCCTCCATGCGGCTCGTAATGTCCTGCAGCAGCACCAGCGCCTGTCCGCGCTGGTAGGACTCGAGTTCCGCCGTGTGCGCCTGGCCCTGAAGCGCGGCGAGGCCGAGCATGCCCACGGCGAGGATCAGCAACGTCACCAGGATCTCAAGCATCGAGGTCCCGCTGCTGCGGACAGGCAAGGGCGATTTTTCGAATCTGCGCACGTTTTCCATTAGCAGGTGCTCCCCACTACGCTTTTGGGCAGGCCGGTCAGCGAGATGCTGATGCATCGCGACGACACCGTGCTCGCAGTCGCCGGCGCGACCACGACGGTGACTGCGGAGGCCGCCCGGCCGCTGCGGTTATACGAGATGCTCGTCGGGCCCGTGATCGTGATGCTGCTCGGAAAGGCCCCCTGCGTGGCGATCGTCGTGGTATCGGGCGCCTTGACCAGCCACCCCGCCGCCCACGCGGTCGTGGCGCTGGTCGGCGTCACCGTGACCGTGCCGTTCTGCTTGATCGCCTCGCTGCGCGCCACGATGAGCGAAGAAGTGACATCGAGCGCCGCATTCTTGACGCGCTCGTTGACCATGAAGTTGTTGAAAGCCGGCACCGCGAACGCGCTCAGTACGCCGATGATCGCGACACCGACCATCAGCTCGACGAGCGTGAAGCCGCCCGGGCGTAGCTTGTGGCTTGAGGTCTGGCGCATGGTCGGGAGGCCCGTGCTTACCAGTTGGCCGCCGGCGCCTTGGCGCCAGTGTTGTCGAGAGTCATGGTGCCGTCATTCTTGTTCGGACTGGTCGTCTTGGGCGCTGCGCTGATCGAAAAAGTGCGTACGTTGCCGCCGACATAAGCAACCGTCACGTCGTAGTGGGTGCTGACTTCGGTCGGCGCCGCCATGTTGAGCACGGTCTGGAACTGCGTGTTGCCGGTCACCTCGGCGTACGACCGCGCATCCAGCAGGTATTGCTGCTCGCGGTTCGCCACCGCCACCATGAAGGCCTTGGCCGCCGCGCGGTTCCCCTTGATGACCTGGTTCGTGTACATCGGGTAGCCGATCGCCGAGAGGATCGAGATGATCGCCACCGTGATCATCAGTTCGACGAGTGTGAAACCGCCCGCGCGCGCCTGGGGGGTGGGTTGGTTGTTGTTCATTGTTCGCCCTTCGTGAGTTGGAAGCATGAGAACGCCGCGCGCGCCTTTGCTGGTTGACAGGACGATGCTAAGTCCCGCCGCCGCTCGCGCACAAACGAAGGCGACGAGCGGGCGCCAGCGTCGAACGAGCGGCCCCGAAACAGGAACTATTGCGCATTTCCGGCCCGGGAAAGCGCCGGAGGGGCTATTTTTGATGCTGGAGGGGCGGCGCGCAAGCCGCCCGAACGCCTGCCCGGCTACCTCGGGTGGGGACCGAGCGCCTTCGGCAGCGAAAAAACGACGTCTTCCTCGATCCCGGGCAGCGACGTCACGCGCGAAGCGCCAAGCGCCTTCAGCCGCTCGACGACCTCGTCCACGAGCACTTCGGGCGCCGAAGCGCCGGCCGTGACGCCAATGCGTTTCTTGCCCGCAAGCCATTCGAGCTTGAGCTCGCTTGCGTTGTCGACCATGTACGCCTCTGTACCGCGGCTTTGGGCGACCTCGCGAAGGCGGTTGGAGTTGGAGCTGTTCGGCGAGCCGACGACGATGACGAGGTCGCACTGCGGCGCCATGAATTTCACCGCGTCCTGGCGGTTCTGCGTGGCGTAGCAGATGTCGTCCTTCTTGGGACCCTGGATCGTCGGGAACCGAACGCGCAGCGCCGCGACGATGATTTGCGCATCGTCGACCGACAGCGTCGTCTGCGTGACATAGGCCAGCTTCCGCGGGTCGCGCACCTGGATCTTTTCGACGTCCTCCAGCGTTTCCACGAGGTACATGCCGCCGCCGGCCTGGCCCATGGTGCCTTCGGCCTCCGGGTGCCCGCGGTGGCCGATCATGATGATCTCCATGCCCTGCTTGAGCAGCTTGGCGACCTGCACATGCACCTTGGTGACCAGCGGGCAGGTGGCATCGAAAACGTTGAGGCCGCGGCCCTCCGCCTCGCGCCGCACCGCCTGGGAAACGCCGTGCGCGCTGAAGATGACGGTGCTGCCGGACGGCACCTCGGAGAGGTCCTCGACGAAGACCGCCCCCTTGGCGCGCAGGTCGGCGACGACGAACTTGTTGTGCACGATCTCGTGCCGCACGTAGATGGGCCGGCCATGCTGCGCCAGCGCCCTTTCGACGATCTCGATGGCCCGCTCGACGCCGGCGCAGAATCCGCGCGGATTCGCGAGCAGGACTTCCGTGCTGTCTTGCCTGCTGTCTTCCAGGTCGATTTGGGATTGCATGCGGCCTATGTTGCCACGATCGGGCGGTTTACAAGACCGCGAGGATCCGGACATCGAACCGGATCGGGCGCCCCGCGAGCGGATGGTTGAAATCGACCAGCGCTTCGCCCGCCTGGACTTCCTTGACCACGCCTGCCATGCGCACGCCGTCCGGACCGGAGAACTCGATGACCTGTCCGGCTTCGGGCACCAGGCTGTCGGGAAAAGCGTTTTCCGGGACGCGGCGCACGAGGTCTTGGCGGTATTCGCCAAAGGCCTTCTCGGCCGGAAGCAGGAAGCTGTGCGGTTGGTCGCTCTCCAGTCCCAGCAGGCAGTTTTCGAGCGCGGGCGCCAGCTCGCCGCTGCCGAGCACGAGCGTGGCCGGGTTGCCGCCGAAGGTGGAAAGCACCTCGGCATGCGGCGGCTCGGCAAGCGCAATGCGGTAGTGCAGCGTCAGGTGGCTGGAGAGGCCGACGTTCATTTCTTGTCGGTATCGCGCGACATGAAGCTTTCGATGATCAGCATCAGCGCGCCCACGGTAATTGCGGAATCCGCGACGTTGAATGCCGGGTAGCTCCAGCCATAGAGGTGGAAATGCAGGAAATCCACGACCTTGCCGTAGGCGACGCGGTCGATGAGGTTGCCGATCGCGCCGCCGAGGATCATCGCAAGGCCGAAATCCAAAAGCCGGCGGGACGGGTTGCGCCAAAGCATCCAGGTCACGATGCCGATCGCCACCAGCGCAATCGCAACGAGGAGCGGCGTTTGCCAGCCCGGCGCGCTGGCGAGGAAGCTGAAGGCCGCCCCCTTGTTGTAGACGAGCACCAGGTTGAAGAACGGCGTGACGAACAGCGATTCGCCGTCGACGAATTTCGAAAGGATGAGCAGCTTGCTGGCCTGGTCCACGACAACGAGGACCACCGCGAATGCAAGCCACGGGGCAATGCGGCGAAGCCTGGCGCCATTCATCTACGCGTGTACCCGCTTCTCGTCCTGGCCGGACAGGTTGCCGGCACAGCGGCCGCAGATCGTCGGGTGTTCGGCGACCGAGCCGACGTCGGCGCGGAAATGCCAACACCGCTCGCACTTCGCATGCGGGCTCGGCGTGACCTCGAGGCGATCCTCGCCCGAAGCATGCACGCGCGCCGCCGAGGTCAGCAACACGAAACGCAAGTCGTCGCCAAAGCTTTCGAGCAATTTGGCCTTTTCCGGCACCGCATGGAAATCCACCTCGGCCGCAAGCGAGGAGCCGATCTTGCCGGCGGTACGCAGCTCCTCGAGCTGCTTGCGGACGTCGGCGCGGATCGCGCGCGTCTTTTCCCAGCGCTCGAGCAGCTGCGGCGCGTCCTGGGGCGCCGGGATCTTGTGGAGCGTGTGCATGAAGATGCTGTCGTCCACGGAGAAGTTACTGCGACCGTTGAACACCGCCCAAAGTTCCTCCGCGGTAAACGAGAGGATCGGCGCCATGAGCCGCACCAGGCTCGACGTGATATGCCAAAGCGCCGTCTGCGCCGAGCGCCGCGCGTGCGACGAGGGTGCAGCCGTGTAGAGCCTGTCCTTGAGGATATCCAGGTAGAACGCGCCGAGATCCTCCGAGCAGAACGTCTGCAGCCGCTGCGCCACAAGGTGGAACTGGTAGCGCGCATAGTCGGCCGCCATCTCGTCCTGCAATTTGGCAGTCAGCGCCAGCGCATAGCGATCGATCTCGACCATGTTCGCCGGGTCGGCCGCATCCTTCTTCACGTCGAAGTCGGAGGTATTGGCCAGCAGGAAGCGCAGCGTATTGCGGATGCGGCGGTAGCTTTCGACCACGCGCTTGAGGATTTCCGGCGAGATCGAAAGCTCGCCCGAGTAATCGGTGCTCGCCACCCACAGCCGCAGGATCTCAGCGCCCAGCGTGCCGGCGACTTCCTGCGGCACGATCATGTTGCCCTTCGACTTCGACATCTTCTTGCCTTCGCCGTCGACGAAGAAACCATGCGTCAGCAGCGCCTTGTAGGGCGGCACGCCGTTCAGCATGCACGACACCAGCAGCGAGGAATGGAACCAGCCGCGGTGCTGGTCGGAGCCTTCGAGGTACAGGTCCGCCGGGAAAACGCTCTCGGCCGCGTGTGAGCGCTTGAGCACCGTGTAGTGCGTCGAGCCGGAGTCGAACCAGACGTCGAGCGTGTCGCGGCTCTTGTCATACGTCGCGGCATCCGCACCCAGCAGTTCCTGCTGGTCCACGGTCTGCCAGGCCTCGATGCCGCCTTTCTCCAC
>JANMDK010000076.1:0-6466 GCA_031376265.1 Pseudomonadota bacterium | reverse complement strand
ATTCAGTGAAGCGCTTGAACAATGATGCCGCAGTCAAAGCGGAATACTGGCGTACCGACTTCGGGCTCTTGCAGGTTGTGCCTGCTGCGGTATTGACCGGCGTGTACGCCATCACGAATCTTGAGGACGCTCAGAACCGAGGTCTTTCGATTTTTTGGGCGCACGACTTGCAACAGCTTACGGACTGGATCGAAAGCACCAAGCCTTGAAAACTGTGTGGGTACGCAACGAGGCCCACAATCGCAATTTAGACGATTCAGGGCCAGACTGGACTTAACTGGCGGAGAGCGAGGGATTCGAACCCTCGATACGGGTTGACCCCGTATAACGCCTTAGCAGGGCGCCCCCTTCAGCCACTCGGGCAGCTCTCCGTTCGCTACGCTCACCGCGGGTTGTCCCAGAAAGCTCCGGGGGCGCTACGCCCCGAAGGAGTGGAAACGCCTGGCGGCGTCAGAACACTCGGACAACTCGGCGTGATTCTACTACGCCAACAAACTAAGCCTGGTCCAGCTCAAACGCCTTGTGCAGCACCCGCACCGCGAGCTCCATGTACTTCTCATCCAGCACCACCGAGATCTTGATCTCCGACGTCGTGATCATCTGGATGTTGATCCCCTCCTCGGCCAGCGTGCGGAACATCTGCGAAGCAATCCCCACATGCGAGCGCATGCCCAACCCGACCAGCGAAACCTTGGCGATCCGGTCGTCGGCGGACACTTCCCGGCACTTGATGTGCGGCTGCACCTGTTCGCGCAGGATCTTGGTGGCCTTGGCGCAGTCGCTGCGGTTGACGGTAAAAGACAGGTCGGTCATGCCGTCGTGCCCGACGTTCTGCACGATGACGTCGACGTCGATCTTGGCATCCGCAATCGGCCCGAGGATCGCGTAGGCGATGCCGGGGCGGTCGGGCACGTCGTGCACGGTGATTTTCGCTTCGTCGCGGTTGAACGCAACGCCGGAAATGACTGCTTGTTCCATGGCCATGGTCGGGTCTTCCTCGAATGTGATGAGCGTGCCCGAAGCGAACTCCTCCTCGACCGGAATGAGAGGGTCGGTCAGGCTGGAGAGCACGCGCAGGCGCACCTTGTACTTGCCGGCGAATTCCACCGAGCGGATCTGCAGGACTTTCGACCCGAGGCTCGCCATCTCGAGCATTTCCTCGAAGGTCACGGTCTTGAGGCGGCGCGCCCGGGGCACGATGCGCGGGTCGGTGGTGTAGACGCCGTCGACATCGGTATAGATCTGGCATTCGTCGGCCTTCAGGGCCGCAGCGAGTGCAACGCCGGTGGTGTCCGAACCGCCGCGGCCGAGGGTCGTGGTCGCCCCGTTTTCGTCGACGCCCTGGAATCCCGCGACGATGACGACGTAGCCTTCCTTGAGGTCCTTGCGGATGCGCTCCTCGTCGATCGAGAGGATGCGCGCCTTGGTGTGGGCATCGTCGGTGAGGATGCGTACCTGACCGCCGGTGTAGCTCTTGGCTTTCTGGCCGATCGCCTGCAGCGCCATCGCGGTGAGTCCGATGGTGACCTGCTCGCCGGTCGAGGCGACCTGGTCGAGCTCGCGCGGGTCGGGGATCGGCTGGATCTCTTTTGCGAGGCCGATCAGGCGGTTGGTCTCGCCGCTCATGGCCGACACGACGACGACCACGTCATGGCCGGCCGCGCGCCACTTGGCGACGCGCCTGGCGACGTTCTTGATGCGCTCTACCGAGCCGACGGAGGTGCCGCCGTATTTCTGGACGATCAGGGCCATACAGGATCCGCTCAAGCCAGCTTTGAAGGGCGAAAAGCCCGCAATTTTAACGTATTCGACGGCCCCTAAGCCCTGTTTTCATGGGCTTTCTGCTCCCGGAAAGGCGACGAGGCCCAGCAGCGCCGGGCCGTACTTTTCGAGCTTCTTGGCGCCGATGCCGCCAATGCCCGCCAGGCTGTCGAGGTCGGCCGGACGGCTTTGCGCGATCCGCGCCAGCGTGCTGTCGTGGAGGATCACATAAGCCGGCACCGACTGGCTGCGCGCCTCCCCGCTGCGCCAGGCCTTGAGCCTTTCGAAGAGGCCGAGGTCGTCCCCGGAAAGCGAGACGGCGGCGGCCGAAGCGCGGTTTGCCGGCGCGACGGCCTTGCGGGTCACCATCCGCCGCATTTCCACCGGCTGCTCACCCTTGAGGACCGCCCGGCTCGCCGCAGTGAGCTTGAGCGCGCCGTGCGCCTCGTGGTCGACCTGCGCGAATCCGAGCGCGACGAGCTGGCGGAACACGCTGCGCCACGCGGTTTCGTCGAGGTCCGCCCCGATCCCGAACACGGCGAGCTTGTCGTGGTCCCAGCGCGTTACACGGTCGTTTACCTTGCCGCGAAGGACATCGATGAGGTGCACCGCGCCAAACCGCTGCCCGGTACGATAGATCGCGGAAAGGGCCTTGCGCGATTCTTCCGTCGCGTCCCAGGTGCCCGGCGGATTCAGGCAGGTGTCGCAATTGCCGCAGGCTGTGCTGTGCTCGCCGAAGTAGCCGAGCAAACGCACCCGCCTGCATCCTGCGGTTTCGCACAGTCCGAGCAACGCGTCGAGCTTGGCGCCGGAAACGCGCTTGTACTCGTCGCTCGCTTCGGACTGGTCGATGAGTCGGCGCTGCAGGACGACATCACCCAGGCCGTACGCCATCCACGCGTCCGCGGGTAGGCCGTCGCGGCCGGCGCGTCCGGTCTCCTGGTAGTAGCCTTCGATGCTTTTCGGCAAGTCGAGGTGCGCGACGAAGCGCACGTCCGGCTTGTCGATGCCCATCCCGAACGCGATCGTCGCGACCATCACGAGGGATTCCTCGCCCTGGAAGCGGGCCTGGTTCGCATTCCGCGATTCAGTGTCCATGCCGGCGTGGTACGGCAAGGCGTTGATGCCTTGTGTCACGAGCCATGCCGCCGTTTCGTCCACCTTCCGCCGCGAAAGGCAGTAGACGATGCCGGACTCGCCCGCATGCTCCTCGCGGATGAAGCGCAGGAGCTGGCTGCGCGGGTCCGCCTTGTCGACAATCGCGTAGCGGATGTTGGGGCGGTCGAAACTCGAGATGAACACCCTCGCCTCGCCCAGCTCCAGCCGTGCCGCAATCTCGGTGCGCGTCTGTGGATCGGCTGTTGCAGTCAGCGCAATGCGCGGAATGCCGGGAAAGCGCTCGTGCAGCACCGAAAGCTTCAGGTATTCCGGGCGGAAATCGTGGCCCCACTGGGAGACGCAATGCGCTTCGTCAATCGCGAAGAGCGCAATGCGCGACTGTTCGAGCAATTCGAGGCAGCGGGCAGTGGACAGCCTCTCGGGCGCCACGTACAGCAGGTCCAGATCGCCTGCGACAAGCGATTTCTCGACGCGTCTTGCAGTCTCCGCATCCTGCGAGGAGTTGAGGAATTCCGCGCGCACGCCGAGCAGGCGCAGGGCCGCGACCTGGTCTTGCATCAGCGCAATCAGCGGGGATACCACGACGCCCGTGCCCTGCCGCAGAAGCGAAGGGACCTGGTAGCAGAGCGATTTGCCGCCCCCGGTGGGCATCAGGATCAACGCATCGCCGCCACCCGCGACATGGTCGACGATCTCCGCTTGCGGCCCGCGGAACGTCGCGAAGCCGAAGGTTTCGCGCAAAACCTCCAGCGCGGTCACGCTTCGAGCGATTCGAGCAGGAGGCTGAGCGCCCTGGCCGCGAACAGGCGCATGTTCCGCTGGCGGTCGGCTATTCCGGTTTCGAGCGTAACCGCACGCTCGACCACGCCGGCAATTGCAAGGCACGAATGGCCCGCGGCATCGCCATAGCGGTTGCCCGTCGGCCCGGTCGCGCCGGTTTCGGCAAGGCCCCAGCTCGTCCCGAATCGCCGAACCGCGGTGTTCGCGAGCAGGAGCGCATAGGGCTCCGAGGCCGAGCGCATGCCTTTCATCGCCGAGTCCGGGATGTCCATGAGCGTCTTGCGCGCCTGCCGTGTGTAAACGACGGCGCCGCCGACGAAATAAGCCGACGCACCGGGCACGGCAAGAAGGGACGCGGCAATCAGGCCGCCGGTGGACGATTCCGCGACTGAGAGCGCCTCCTTGCGCTTGATCAGCAGGGCGGCGACTTTTTCTGCGAGCGGGATCAGGGTGTCCATGCGGCTATGATAGCCGCCCAATGCGCCCGGCCGCCAAGAGCCGTTCGCTTCACCAAAGGGGAAAATCATGCAACGAGCGGGACACTTTTACGTTTACGCGCGCGCCGCAACGCTGGCGCTGGCAATCGCAGGCGCCCCGAGCGCGGCCGTGGCGGCCGATCCCCTGCCCCGCGTAGCGCCGGCTACGCAGGGCTTTTCCGCTTCCGGGCTTTCGCGCATCGACCGTTTCTATGCCGACGAAATCTCGCGCGACAGGATCCCGGGCGCGGTTGTCGCTGTCGCGCGCGGCGGCAAGCTCGTCTATTTCAAGCCGCTCGGCTTCCAGGACAAGGCGGCCGGCGCGCCAATGAAAGCGGATGCGATCTTCAACCTCGCCTCCATGACGAAGGTGATGACCGTGGTTGGCGCCCTCACGCTCTATGAAGAAGGCCGCCTCCCGCTCAAATCCTCGCTTGCGACCTACTACCCGCAGTTCGCCACAATGCAGGTCGGCGTAGTCAACGAAGGCGGCGTGACCATGGAGCCGGCCAGGCAGCCGATCTTCGTGCAGGACCTCATGCGCCATACCAGCGGGCTCACCTACGGCGCGCGCGGAAATACGCCGATCCACAAGCTGTACCCGGCCTCTTCCGCCGGCGCGGCGTTCGACCTGTCCGGGCCGCAGTTCATGGACAAACTGGCCACCTTGCCGCTCGCATACCAGCCGGGGACGACCTGGGACTACGGGTTTTCCACTGACGCGCTCGGGCTGGTGGTCGAGAAAGTCACCGGCAAATCGCTGGGCGCGGCGCTCGACGAGCGGGTGTGGTCCAAGCTCCGCATGCGGGATACGACGTTTTCGGTGCCCGCGGAGAAGCGCGACCGGATGGCGAAAGCGCTGCCGAACGACCCGGTCACGGGCAAGCCGCAGGCGATCCGCATCCTGCGTGAGCAGCCGAAGTTCGACTGCGGAGGCTCTTGCGCTTTCAGCACCGCCGCGGATTACCTTCGCTTCGGGCAAATGCTGCTGAACGGGGGAGTGCTCGACGGCGTGCGCATCCTCAGCCCGAAGACGGTGCGGCTGATGACGTCGGATCACCTCGGCCGCAATATCAAGAACAGCGTCGCAGGCACCGAGGCGGGGCGGGACGGCTACGGATTCGGCCTTGGCGTGGCGGTTCGCACCGAGCCCGGTGTCGCGGCGACCAACGGCACGGTCGGGGACTACAGCTGGAACGGCGCGAACGGAACGATCTTCTGGGTCGACCCGAAAGAGCAGCTGGTGGTCGTGGTGATGTCGGTGGGCCCTGGCGAGATCCGCAAGTACTACCGCGAGCAGGTCGCGGCGCTGGTTTATGGGGCGATGGAACGCTGACTGCTGGCAAATCCGGATGGCGGGAGGTAGATTAGCCGCCATCCGTCGGGGGAGGGATCGCCATGAGCAGCAACGCCAGGGTGTTCGGATGGCCGGCCGTAGTGTTCTCGGGAATGCTGGCGTCGCTTCCGGGCAGACCGGAGGCGCAACCGATGTACAAATGCCTTCAGGGCAATGCGGTCACCTACTCCAATACGGCCTGCGAGCAACTCGGCCTCAAATCCGCGGGCGTGGTCCAGGACCGCATCACCACCATGCCGATGACGACGCCCGCCACCGCAAAACCCGCCTCCGGCCCGGGAAAGCCGCAAGCAGCCTCCGGCAAGGAAAACGAAATCGACATGCCGAAGACGTCCTCGGTGAAGCCGGTCAATCCGCTGATCGAGAAGCTCGCGAAGTAACCCGCCAGTGCGTCGTCCTGGCCGGGGATCCCGGCGTCAGCGGGGCACGCCGGGCGTCGCTCCCCCCGAGTATTCCGTAGAATTTGCCAAATATGAAAATTAGATTGGCTTGCAGCCCGCATGGCTGCTTGATCTTTGGATTTAATTGTTTATCTTTTTCGCCCCGGCCCCCATTGCGGGGGCCTGCGCCGGTCCTTGCGGTGCAGCGTCTGTGGTCTAGCGCACAGATGGGGATGGGCCGATTCCCGACAATCCCGCTACCTTTCGACCAGTCGCACTTTACAGGAGTTTAAATTGAAGAAAATCATTGGCTTGACCTTAGCTTGCCTGCTGATCTCGAGCCAGTCGTTTGCCCAGACGGCGCAGCCGGGGGCGGGCGCGGGTGGTGGTGCAGGCGCAGGTGCTGCAGCCGGAGCTGCGGTGGGCGGACTCTCTGCCGGCGCCATAGCGGCGATTGCGCTGGGCCTGGCAGCACTCGCAGCGATCGCGTCCGACAACAACGACAACCCAGTGGCCGCCGCGGGCACAACCGGCACTACCGGCACTCGCTGAATTCTTCCCGCTCTCCCGAAAAAGCCCCGCGCGCGGGGCTT
>JANMDK010000032.1:0-6189 GCA_031376265.1 Pseudomonadota bacterium | reverse complement strand
GACGAGCGCCGCGCCGATGAAGCCGGCGGCGCCGGTGACGAGAATTTTCATCCACGGATTATCACACTGTGCTAAAAAGCCGGCTCCAAAAGGAGGACATTCATGAGCGCCAGGATGAATGCGGTAAAGAGCATCTTTTTCGCCTTGCTCGCCTGCTGCGCCGCGACGCAGGCCGGAGCGCAGGCGTATCCCGCGAAGCCGGTGCGCATCATCGTGCCGTTCGCCGCGGGCGGGCCGGCCGACATCTACGCGCGCTTCGTCGGCCAGCGACTGCAGGAAACGATGGGCCAGCCTTTCGTGATCGAGGATCGCCCCGGCGGCGGATCGCTCATAGGCACTGACGCCGCCGCCAAGGCACCGGCCGACGGCTACACGCTGCTCATGATGTCGAACACGCACACGGTGAACGAGACGTTGATCCCGACGCGCCCCTTCGAGCTGATGCGCGACTTCGCGCCAGTCTCGCCGGTGAACTACTCCGACCTCGTGCTGGTAGTGCATCCTTCGGTACCGGCGAATTCACTTCGCGAGCTGATCGCGCTTGTGAAATCCAAGCCCAAGGCGCTCAACTACGCTTCTTCGGGCCCGGGCACGCCGTACCACATGGCCGGCGAGCTCTTCAAGGCCATGGCGGGCCTGGACATCGTGCATGTCCCTTACAAAGGCAGCGCAGGCGCGCGCACCGACATCCTCGGAGGGCAGGTGCAAATGATGTTCGACGCGATCACGACCATGGCACCGAACGTTCGCGCCGGTAAGCTCAAGGCCTTCGGCACTACAGGCAAAGCGCGCTCACCGGTACTCCCCGAAGTGCCGACCGTCTCGGAAGCCGGCGTGCCGGGCTACGAGGCGACGATCTGGCTTGGCATCATGGCGCCGGCAGCCACGCCGAGGCCGATCGTCGAGCGCCTGAACGCCGAGATCCGCAAGGTGGTGAACAACCCGGAAGTGCGCGATGCCTGGGCGAAGCAAGGCGCAGCGCCGATGAACATGTCGACCGACGAGTTTGCCGCCTTCATGCGCGAGGACATCGCCAAGTGGGCCAACATCGTGAGAATCTCGGGCGCCAAGGTCGACTAGGTAAATGCACCTCGACATCCTCAGCGCCGGCGCGGCCAAGGCTGTTGTCGTAGCCGCGGCTACGGACATTGGCGTGACGCCCGGCGGCGCATTCGGCGCGGTAGGCGCGATGCAGGACAAGCTGCTGGCGGGAGAGCCCTGCGACGTGATCGTGCTCACGCGCGCGATGATCGCCACGCTCGCAGCTTCGGGGCACGTGGTGCCCGAATCGATCGCCAACCTCGGCAGCGTGAAGACCGGCGTCGCGGTGAAGAAAGGCACGCCGCGCCCGAACGTGAATCGCGCGCAGACGCTCGCATCCGCCCTGCTCGGCGCCGACGAGATCTACGTGCCCGACATGAAGAAGTCGACCGCCGGAAAGCACATCGCCGGCATGCTGCAGGAAATGGGTATCGCGGAAGAAGTGGCAGAGCGCGTCAGGGAATTCCCCAACGGCGCGGCGGCAATGCGCGCGATGGCCGATTCACCTGGGATCTACGCCATAGGCTGCACGCAAGTCTCCGAGATCCTCTACACCGAAGGCGCCGAGCTCGTGGGCCCGCTGCCGGATGAATTCGAGCTCTCGACGCTGTATTCGGCGGCGGCATGCACGAAAGCGAAGGACGCGATCGCCGCGCGCAACTTCGTGCTTTTCCTGACCGGCGATCCGATGCAGCGCATGCGTCGCAAGGCAGGCTTCGAGCCCTAATACCCGAAGCCCGCGAAGCGGCCTTCCTGCTATCAGCCCGGAAGCAGGACTTTGTCGACGACGTGGATTACGCCGTTGGACTGGTAGACGTCAGCCGTCGTCACCTTGGCCTTGCCACCCTTGGAGTCCTTGATCATGATCGACTTGCCGCTCACCGTTGCGGTAAGCGACGCGCCCTCGACGGTCTTAAGCATTGCCCTGCCATTGCCGGCGCTGATCTGCGACATGAGCGCCTTCGCGTCCAATTTCCCGGGCACGACGTGATACGTCAGCACGTTCGTGAGCATCGGCTTGTTTTCCGATTTCAGGAGGGTGTCGACCGCGCCGGCCGGAAGCGCCGCAAATGCAGCATTGGTCGGCGCGAAGACCGTGAACGGCCCCGGGCCCTTCAGCGTGTCAACCAGCCCGGCCGCCTTCACTGCGGCGACGAGCGTGGTGTGGTCCTTCGAATTCACCGCATTGTCCACGATGTCCTTGCTTGCGTACATCGGTGCGCCCCCGACGGTCACCTGCGCAAACGCGGGTGCAACCGCAAGCGAAAGCGCAATTGCTGCGGCCATGGCGGTGCTCTTGAGTGCTTTCATGTGTAGAACTCCTTGGGCACGGTTTTCGCGCGCAATGTGCGGCGATGAACCGGTGTAATGAGATATACGCGGCACCGGCATGGTCGGATTCACACTGGATGCGCCGTTACATCGCCCTGTAGAAGATGTAGTCGGCCTGGTATTGCACGACCTGCTTGGCACCCGCATTGGCAGAAGTGCAGGCCATTGCCGGAGCGACACCGCCTCGCGTGTCGACGCGCTGGATATAGGTCACGCCGTTCATCGCGCCGGCGCCCGTGGCCGGATTGCCCTTCACCAACTGCAGCGGGATGTTGCCGGTGCCGTTCGGCGCGACGGCCACTTGGGTCGCGGTCAGCTTCGAGCCGTCCATGCTCTCCCAAGTCGCCGGGGGGCCGTAGTACTTGCCGACCTGGCGGCCGCTGCGGTCGTTGAGTTTCGCGTCCGGCCCGCCGAATACCCACTCAAATTGCCCTGCAGCGTCTTTCTTCGGGGTGCAAACGTAGGTGATCGAGCCGACGCCCACCGTTTCCATCGCCACGCCGTTGCCGGCCGGTACTTGCACCGTGGGAGGAAGGCCCGCTTGCGAATACATGACCCGCTCCGGATAGGTGCCGGCGCAGGCGGAAAGGACGGCAACGGCGGCGACGGCCGCGGGGGCGGCGAATGTGCGGTATTTCATGGACGGGCTCCTTGGACTTGGATGTGCGCCGTCCCGGTCGGACTGGCGTCAGACCATATACGAGCCACTCCGCTTGCCGGATTCAATGTCAGCAAGTTCCCCGGAGAGCCAATATCCACGCGGGGTCCGGATAAAAAATGTCAGTAGTGCGGGTCAGTCGGCCCGGGCCCCCGAAGCCTTCACGACCGGCGCCCAGTGCGCGACCTCGGACTTGCTGAATGCCGCGAATTGCTCGACCGTCATCGGCACGAAGCGCATGCCTTCGCCCGCCAGACGCGCTTGAAGTTCGGGCAACCGCATGATGCGGACCACTTCGGCATTCAGCCTGCCCGTAACGGCCGGCGGAGTCCCGGCCGGCGCGAACACGCCGACCCAGTTGTTGACCTCGAACCCCGCGAGGCCGGACTCGGCCACCGTCGGCACTTCGGGCAATGCGGTCGAGCGCGAAGGTCCCAGCACTGCGATGGCCTTGAGCTTCCCGGCCCTGACGTGCGGCAGCACCGTCGGCAGCGTCGCAAACACCAGTGAAACCTGCCCCGCGAGGATGTCGGTAATCGCGGGCACGTTGCCTTTGTACGGGACGTGCGTGATGTCGACTTTGGCCATGCTCTTGAACAGCTCGCCGGCGAGATGCCCGGTGGTCCCGGCCCCGGCGGACCCGTACGTCAGCGGCCGGGAACGGGCAAGGGCGATGAGCTCGGGCACCGTGTTGGCAGGCACCGAAGGGTGCGCGACCAGCAGGCCCTCGGCTTCCGCCACGAAAGCCACCGGCGCGAAATCCCGAAGCGCGTCATAGGGCATTTTCGAATAGAGCGAGACGTTGATCGCATGCGTGCCCACTGTGCCCATGACGAGCGTGTAGCCGTCGGGTGCGCTCTTGGCCACCACCTCGGCGCCAATGTTGCCGCCGGCCCCAGAGCGGTTTTCCACCACGACGCTTTGGCCGAGTGCATTGCCCAGATGATTCGCGAGTACCCGCCCGTAGACATCCGCGAAACCGCCCGGCGGGAAAGGCACCACCAGCCGGATCGGCTTGGACGGCCAGGCTTGGGCGGCAACCTCCCCGGCCGCGAGCGCAAGGCACAGCATCAGCGCAAGAACGTTGCGCTGCCTCAATGCGAGGCCTGCGCCAGCTCGCAGGTGTTGCCGATGTCGGTCACCGTGGCCCGATGCATGTCGCGCTTGAAGCGGCGCTCGTCGTAGTCGGTGCCGCGGTGGAGCGTGCAGCGGTTGTCCCACATTACGAGGTCGCCGAGCCGCCAACGGTGCGTGTGCACGAATTGGCGTTGCGTGGCATGCGCCATAAGCTCATCCAGAAGCGCGGTGCTTTCGGCCTCAGGCATCCCCATCACTCGCATAGCATGGGAGGCGGTATAAAGCGATCGCCGGCCGGTTTCGGGAAGCGTGCGCACCAGCACCTGCAGCGCCGGCGGTAGCGAGGCCCTTTCGCGCTCGGTGTAGTCGGTGAAGCCCAGCTTGGCGCGCGAATGGAAGATCGAATGCTCGACCACCAGGCCGGAGATGCGGTCCTTGGTCGCCTGCGGCAGCGCATCCCACGCCGCGCGCATATCTGCGAACTGGGTGTGGCCGCCTATGGGTGCGACGGCGCGCGAGTAAAGAAGCGACGCCTTTGCAGGCACATGCCGGAAGATGCTGTCGGTATGCCAGAGGCGGTTGGCGAGGCCCGACAGCCGCTTCCTGCTGTTGTCCGCGAGGATCTCGTTGTTGTGGTCGAGGTTCGAGACATCCGAGACTCGGTTGTCGATACGCTCCTTCTTGATCTCGTCGGCGTACGAGTTGATGTTCGGCTCGAGCGGGCCGAAGACCTCAGAGAACGCCACATGCTGGTCCGAGGTGAGGTCCTGCGCCGGGAACACCAGCACCGCGTACTTCCAGAACGCCGCCAAGATCCCCTCGCGATCCTCAGGCGAGAGCGGCTTCGAAAGGTCGACGTCGCCGATCTCGGCGGCGAAATCTTCGTTGACTGGGTAGATCGAGATCGCCATGGCTACTCGGGCTTGATGCCCGTTTCCTTGACCACCTTGCCCCACTTGGCCACGTCGCGCCGGATGTAGGCGGCGAATTCCTCCGGGCTGCTCGACATTGCTTCGGCTCCCTGGGACTGCAGCCACTTCTGGATCGATGCGTCCTGCAGGATGCCGACCACTTCCTTGTTGAGCGCCGCAATGATCGCCGGCGGCGTGCCCGCAGGCACCAGCAGGCCGAACCAGTTGTAGCGCTCGAAGCCGGGCACGCCCGCCTCGCCGAGCGTCGGCACGTCCGGCGTCTGCGCCCAGCGCTTGGTGCCGGTCACCGCAAGCGCGCGCAACTTGCCCGACTGCACATAAGGCGTGGCCTGGTCGTTGAACATAAGCTGGATCTGGCCGCCGAGCAGGTCGGTGAGCGCCGGCGCAGTGCCTTTGTACGGCACATGCGTCATCTTCGCGCCGGGCGTGTTCTTGAACATTTCGCCCGCGAGATGGCTGACGCCGCCTGCACCGGTGGACCCGTAATTGAGGTCGGCCGGGTTCGACTTGGCGTGGGCGATGAGCTCGGCGACGGTGCGCACCGGCAGCGACGGATGCACCACCAGCGCGGTCTGGCTTTCCGCCAGCATCGACACCGGCGCGAGATCCACCAGCGGATCGAACGGCAGCGTCTTGTAGATGAGGGTGTTCAGGCCGACGGTGGCATTGTTCCCGATGTAAATCGTATATCCATCCGCCGGCGACCTGGCCGCCTTGGCCGCGCCGATGTTGCCGCCGCCACCCGGAACGTTCTGGATGATGATGGGCTGCTGAAGCCGGTCCGAGAGCGGCTTGGCCACGTTTCGCTCAAGCGCATCGGTCAGCCCGCCCGGCGGGTAAGGCACGATGAAGTTGATCGGCTTGTCTGGATACGCCGCCTGCGCGCTTGCGATGCTGAGCAATGCGAAGGCCGCGGCCGCCAACGCGGCGATGGAACGATGGATTTTCATGCCTCCTCCTGGCGCGGGATGGTACAGCGAAATCCGTCTTTACTTGCCCGTTGGCAGAGGTCCTAATCGCCCCTTTGAAGATGTCCCGCTTACTCAAGTTCGTTCTCGCCGGGGCGCTTGTGCTCACGGCCTCCATGGCGCAAGCGCAGTACCCGAACAAGCCGATCCGTGTCGTGGTGCCCTGGCCCGCCGGCGGGCC
>JANMDK010000005.1:0-24349 GCA_031376265.1 Pseudomonadota bacterium | reverse complement strand
CGCGCTCGCCTGGATGCTCGCTCTGGGTGTTGCCGCGGCGATCCTCGGTGTCACCGCGTGGCTGGGGCTGATGGCTGTGGCCGCGCTTGCGCTCATGGCCGCGGGCCTGGCGCCGATCTGGGCCATGCTGCTCGTGGTCGTGCTCAACCTTGGAGTGGCGGCTGGCGCGGTGTTCGTCTGCATCAAGAAGAGCAAGGACCTGTTGTTCACCGCGTCGCGCAGGCAGCTTGCGCGCGGCAGCGTGCCGGCCAAGCCATGAACCTGAAGCCGCCAAGCGACGAGGAAATCCGCGCGGCCGAGCTGCGCCTGCAGCAGGCCGAGCGCGATCTCTCGGAAGGCAAGAAGCGCGCGAAAGCGGCCGTGGTGGACTTTGTGGTCAAGCCCGCGACGCTTCTCGGCATCGCCGCTGTGGCCGGGGTGGCCGGCTACATGATTTTCCGGAAGCCGAAAGTCGTGGAGGTGCCGGACGACTGGCGCGCTCGCCTGTCGAAATGGAGCAAGGGGCTGGTGCCGCCGCGAGCGCCTACGCAGACCGAAACCGCAGTGACCACCGCCGCGACGACAACTGGCGTGATGGGGATCATCATCGCGCTGGCAATGAGGTATGCCACGAGGCAGCTCCCCGGCATCGGGTTGAGGCTGTTCAACGAGGCCATGCGCAAGCGCGGCGCATACGGATCGCGCGTGCCGGCGCGCTCAGGCGCTACGCTTCACTAGGCGCTTCGTCTTCCTCTTCGGCCTTCGGCACGGCGGCGAGGGCCGCATCCGCCGCTTGGTGCACATGGCGCGTTGCGAGCAGCGCAGCAAGCTCCTCGTCGCCGTCGATCACCGCTTCGAGGATGCGCGAGTGCTCGTCCCAATCCTGCTTCGACCGGCGCGAAGTGTTGGCGGCGAACACCAAGCCTGTGCGCTCGCGCAGCGTGCGCATGATGTCCCACAGGATGCTGTTGCGGCCGGCCTCGGCCAGCTTGTCGTGGAAAGCGCCGTTCAGGCGCACGAGGTCTTCGACGTTGCAGGAATGCGCGGCGCGGTTGCCTTCGGCCAGCACGCCCCGCAACTGCTCGATGATCGCTCCTTCCTGGTGGCGGGCCGCGAGTCGCGCGTTGAGGCCTTCCAGCGTTGCGCGTACTTCGACCAGGTCCCTCGCAATGTCCGGCGAGATTTCCGCGACCGACGCGCCGCGGCGCGGCGGGATATCCACCAGGCCCTCGGCCGCAAGCGTGCGCAACGCCTCGCGAATCGGCACCCGCGACACGCCCAGCTCGGTCGACAGCTTGTCCTCGACCAGCCGGTCGCCCGGCTTGCGCAGCCCGGTGAGGATCATGCGGCGCAGCTGGTCGGCGACCTCCTTGCCGAGCGAGCCCGGCCGCGCGGGGGAGAGGGCGCGCGGCATGCTATTCGACCGAAATGCCGGCGCGCGAGATGACTTTGGCCCAGCGCTCGCGGCTGTCCTTGAGCCAGGCGGCCGACTGGCGCGCGTCGAGGTTGGTGTCGGCATAGTCCGCGAAGCGGTTCTTTTCCTGCACGTCTGCGAGGGCCATCGCCTTACGCACCTCGCGATTGAGGACCTGCACGATTTCGTCGGGCGTGCCCGCGGGGGCCAGCAAGGCATAGGCGAATGAGGCGTCGAAGCCCGGATAACCCGATTCGGCGATCGTCGGTAACTCGGGTATCAGGGCCGAGCGCGTCGAACTCGACAGGGCAAGCGCACGCAGCTTGCCGGCCTTGACGTGCGGCAGCACGCCGGTCGTGACCGCAAAGATCGTATTCACTTGCCCGCCGACGACGTCGACGATCGACTGCCCGGTGCCCTTGTAAGGCACGTGGGTCATGTCGATGCCCGAGGTCGCGGTGAAGTACGCGGAAGAAAGGTGGCTCGGCGTGCCGTTGCCACCCGAGGCGTAGTTGAGAGGCTTCTGCTTGGCGAGCGAAACGAGTTCGGACACCGACTTGGCTGGCACCGAGGGGTGCACCGCGAGCATCTGCCCGTAAGTGACCGGCACCGAGATCACCGCGAAGTCCTTTACCGGGTCGAACGGGAGCTTTTTGTAGATCGACGGGTTGACCGTGAAAGTGGTGTCGATCGAGAACAGCAGCGTATAGCCGTCGGGTGCGGTCTTGGCGACGAGTTCGGCGGCGATATTGCCGCCGGCCCCGGCCCTGTTTTCGATGACGAGCGGCTGCTTGAGCGAGGCAGCGACCTTTTCGCAGATGATTCGCGCATAGGCGTCGAGCGGGCCGGGCACGGTGCTGACTATCACGCGCACTGGCTTGGCGGGATAGGCCTGCGCCTGCGCTGCGATCGGCAAGGCGAAGAATACGAACGGCAGAACGGAAAGCGCGAACCTTAGGCCGCGAGATTTCATGGCTTCTCCCTGGTGCGTTGTCACTTCTTGATGTCGGCCTCGACGAGCACCGCGTGCTTCTGCGGCGCGAGGAGTTCCTTCAGCGCCTGCAGGCCGGCAAGGCCGCACGCAATGTCCTGTTCCCCGTTGCCTCCGGAGAGGCCGATGCCACCCACGACTTCGCCATTCACGACGACCGGAAAACCTCCGACGAAGATCGCGAACCTGCCGTCAAAGCTCCACTGGATGCCGAAAGCCTCGTTGCCGGGCAGGGCCGGCCCGTTCGGCGCGGTGTTGAAGAGGTGAGTCGAGCGCCGATGTCCCGCAGCGGTAAAGGCCTTGTTCCACGCGATCTGCGGCCCGGTGATGCGGGCGCCGTCCATGCGCTCGAGCGCAATCGGGTAGCCGCCCTCGTCGCACACGCAAACGGTTTCGGTCACGCCGATCGACGCCGCCTTGGCGAGTGCGGCGGACGCCATGGCTTTCGCCTCGGACAGTTCCAGCTTGAATGCGGTCTTCAAGGTCAGGCCTGCAGCAGCTCGCGCTCGGCCGCCGGCACGCCGGACTCCGCCATGTCGAGCTCCGAAAGCGGGATCTCCTTGGCAACGTAGTCGTTATAAAGCGCCGTCGTATAGAGCAGGCGCATCTGGGCGCCGACTTCGCAGATCTTGAGGCAGCGCTTCTGGAGCTCCGGCGTGTCGGCGTGCTCCAGAACGATCTGGTAGCCGCGCTCGCCGTGGATCTCGTCCGAGACGATGTGCAGGTCGAAGAACTCGATTTCCTCGTCCGTGAACTTGTACTTCTCGCGCAGGGTGGGCGCCTGGCGGCGGTAGATCGACGGGACCTGCGATTCGAGCCCGACCACCAGGCCGGCCACCGCCACGATCGGGTCCTCCCGCATTGCGACCGCGTAGCACCAACTCTGCAGGCCGCGGGTAGTCGCCGACATGTTGTCCGGGTCAGTGACGCGGGCCCGGGTAGTTCCGCAGGCCTCGGCGAAGCGGATCAGGAGGTCGGTATGCCGGTCGCCGCCGATCTCTTCCTCATACATGTTTGCCAGCAGGAAATCCTTGGCCTCGACGAAGTGGGCCGGCATGCGCGAATAGATCGCGGCGAGGTAGTCGGCGAAGGGCCCGACGTAGTGGTAATGGTTTTCGGCCCAGCGGCAGATGTGGGCACGGGTCAGCTTGCCGCTCGCCCAAGCCACGCTGAATGGCGCTTTGTTGGCGCTCTTGCCCTTGATGGCGTTTTCCAGGGCCGTGCGGAAATCGTCCTGGTTCATGATCTGGCTCATATCAGCTCCCGTCGAGATGGTGCAAAAATGTATACTATTCTAGCGGTTCGTCAATTGCAAACTAGAAGTATGAATTTAAATTTTATATATTTTATTCAATATATTAAGATTAATATATAAAGCTATATCTTAGAATTTACGATAACTTGACACTGAGACGGGCGAATTTTAGTATACTATCAATGCTCAAAATCATCATTCACAAGAACGGCCAGCCCCATGCGGGAGAGGTCAGGGAGAACTCCAATCTCGTGGTGCGCGCCGGCATCCGGCAATTCCCTTTCCCCCACCTTTCGTATGGGTGCGGCATGGGCAAATGCGGCAAGTGCGCCAGTCGCATCCTTGCCGGGGCCGAGCACCTTCCCGAGCCGAACTGGAAGGAAAAGAAGGTCCTGGGCGAGCACCTCGAATCCGGTTGCCGGCTGGTCTGCCAGCTCTGGATCTCCCACGACCTCGAGTTGTCGCAGGACGCCATCCCGGTGATTGTCCCGCCGAGGCCGGGCCCGGCGACCGGCAGCCCCGCCTGAGGCCGAAGTGCCGCCCGTCTACCTGATCCTGACCAGCAAGCCCGGCCAGTTTCATACGGAGCCTGGTCCCTCGGTGCGCCCGCTCGAGACCTACGACTACGTCGCCCAGGGCCGCACCCGCGCCTGTTTCATGATCGTCGAGCTGTTGGAGGAAACGAAGATTTGCGTGATCGACGAAGCGGTTCCCCCTGTGGTCAACACGGTGCCCTCGAAGTTCTTTCCGCGCTTCGAGACGCTCGAGAGAGCGCGCCACGAACTCGCGCGGCTTGCAAACGCGGGCGGCGCAGCCGAAGGCCGCGGCAGACGCCTCGTCAGGGTCCCATGATCAGTGTCACTTTTGTCACGAACGGCAACAAGACGGCCACGGCGCCGGACAACAGCAACCTGCTGCGCGTGTCGCTGCGGGAAAAGGGCGGCATCCCGTTCAAGTGCGGCGGCGGCCTGTGCGGCACCTGCCGCTGCCTGATCGAGTCAGGGATCGAGAACACCGACGCGATCAAAGACAAGGAACGCAAGCACCTCACCGAGGCGGATTTCGCCGCGAACTACCGCATGGCCTGCCAGACGTTCGTGCTGAAAGGCGCAATCAGCGTCTCGTGGCAGCCCCGCCCCAAGCCCGCGTCTTCGCCTGTTCCGCCCGCCGCACCGCCGACTCCCTCCAGCTGAGTGCATCTGGTCGCGGCCCCCGGGGCGCTGCACTGCCGCATCGAAAGTGCGGCACTGTTTCGCACACATCGTTAGGATTGCCTTGACAAGCGCGGCCGCCAGGACACGACAAGAGCCGCTTACCCGACGAAATAAATCGAGGAGGAGGACCTCATGACCGCTCGCAATTTCACGCGCCGTCGTTTCCTGGAATCCACCGCGGCCGCATCCGCCACCGCGCTCGCGTTCCCCTATATCCGAACTTCACATGCCGCCGGCAAGCTCGAGGTCGGCTTCTGGGACCACTGGGTGCCGGGCGCCAACGACGTGCTTACCAAGATGTGCCAGGAGTGGGCCGCCAAGGAAAAGGTCGACATCAAAATCGACTACATCCCCTCCCAAGGGCAGAAGAACCTGCTCACGATCGCCGCCGAGGCGCAGGCCAAGGCCGGCCACGACATGCTCGCTTTCCCCACTTGGTGGCCGGCGGACAAGTCCAAAGACCTTGAGCCCGTCGACGACGTAATGAAGGCGCTCGTCGCCAAGAATGGCGCGGTCACGCCGCTGATCGAATATCTCGGCAAGATCGACGGCAAGTGGGTCGCTATCCCCGCGACGCCAGGCAGCCAGATCAAAGGCCCTTGCGGCCGCATCGACCTGCTCAAGCAGCATGCGGGCCTCGACGTGCAGAAAATGTACCCGGCCGGCGCGCCGCCCGACAAGGCGCTCGCCGACAAGTGGACGTGGGATGCCTTCCTCGACGCCGCGGCCAAGTGCAACAAGGCCGGCCATCCTTTCGGCATTGGCCTCGGGACGACGGCGGATTCGGTGGACACCATGGGCACGGTCTTCGGGGCTTACGGCGCCGAGCTGGTCGATGCCAAGGGCAACATCACGGTGAAATCCGACAACGTGAAGCAGGTCATGGAATACATGAAGAAGCTCGTCGCGGTGCTGCCGCCGGACGTGTTCGCCTGGGACGACTCCACCAACAACAAGTGGCTGGTTTCGGGCAAGGGCGCCCTGATCATGAACCCGCCGAGCGCATGGGCGGTGGCAAAGCGCGATGCGCCGAAAGTCGCCGAGCAGCTGTGGAGTTTTCCGGCGCCCAGCGGCCCCAAGGGGCGCATGCAGCCCTACCTGCCGTATTTCTGGGGGATCTGGAAGTTCTCCAAGAACAAGGCCGCGGCCAAGAGCCTCCTCATGCACATCTCCGAGCGCGGCGCAGTCGAGAAAATGGTCGCCGCGAGCCAGGGCTACGACATTCCGGCCTTCGCCAAGCTGAACGACTTCAAGACCTGGTCCGAGGAAGGCCCGCCCAAGGGCACGCTGTACCACTACCCGCCAAAGCCCGGCCAGGTGCTGCGGATCTCCGCCTATCCCGCGCCGCCCAAGATCGCCAACCAGATCTACACCCAGGCGATCATGACCAAGATGGTCGGCAAGTTCACCCAGGGAGGCGAGTCGATGGACAAGGTCCTCGGCTGGGCCGCCACGGAACTCGAAGGTTTCATGCGCACCTAGGCCAGGGCAGGGAATTCGGGGGTGGGGAAATTCCTGCGGCGGAAGTCGACCATCGCTTTCCTGATGGCGCTTCCGCTCATCCTCGTCATCGCGCTGCTGGTGCTCTACCCGGCGCTGTACTCGATCCACCTCGCCATGCTCAACAAGGGCATGGACCATTTCGTCGGCTTCGATAACTTCGCGTTCCTGTTCAAGCGCGAAACGTTCTGGATGGTGGTGAGACAATCCGTCGTGTTCGCGGTCAGCGCGGTGTTCTTCAAGGCGCTTATCGGCTTCTGCGTGGCCCATTTCGTCCACAACGTCCCGGCCAAGGGCCAGCGCAAATGGCGGGGAATGCTGCTCGTGCCGTGGGTGATCCCGCCGGCGATGAGCACGCTGGCCTGGCTGTGGCTGTTCGATCCGTCCTACAGCGCCTTCAACTGGTCGCTCGAGCACATCGGCATCCCGGGCGTGAACTGGCTCGGCAGCCCGAACTGGGCGCGCTTCGCGGTGATCCTCGTCAACGTTTGGGTCGGCGCGCCGTTCTTCATGATCATGTATCTCGCGGCGCTGAAATCCGTGCCCGAGCAGCTCTACGAAGCGGCATCCATCGACGGCGCCAACTGGTGGCAGAAGATGTGGTACATCACGATCCCGATGATGCGCAACATCATCGCGATCACCGCGCTGTTCTCGCTGATCGTCACTTTCGCCAATTTCGACATCGTGCGCATCCTGACCCAGGGCGGCCCGGTGGACCAAACCCACGTTTTCGCGACCTGGGCGTTCAAGGTCGGCATCGAAGGCAGCGACCTGCCGCTGGGGGCCTCGGTGTCGCTCTTCATGTTCCCGATCCTCGCGATCTTCGCCACCTTCATCCTGCGCGACATCACCAAGCGCGGAAGCAGCGAGAGCTGATGGCGGCGAAATCGCGCAGCATGAAGGCCGACCGCCGGTTCGCGCTGATCTGGTCGTACGTGTTCCTTTGCATTTTCGTGGTCTTCTTCCTGACCCCGCCGGTGTACATGCTGATCACCTCGCTCAAGACGAACGCGGAGATTTCCACCGCCTTGTCGCCCTGGTGGGTCTTTGCGCCGACGCTGGACAACTACATCGAGCTGCTGACTTCTTCGACCTACCTCACGTTCTTCCGCAACTCGGCCCTGGTGTCGGTGCTGGTGGTAGTGATCACCATGCTGATCAGCGTTCCCGCCGCGTTTGCGCTGTCGCGCATGAAATTCTGGGGCTCGGGGACGCTGGCTACCGGCGTGTTCCTGACCTACCTGATCCCGGAAACGCTGCTCTTTATCCCGCTCTTCCAGATTTTCGTCTTCATCACCGAGCACACGGGCATCGAGCTCATCAACCGCTGGTACGTGCTGGTGCTGCTCTACCCGACGCTCACGGTGCCCTTCGCGACCTGGATCATGATCGGCTACTTCGCGAGCATCCCCAAGGAGCTGGACGAGGCCGCGCTGATCGACGGCGCCGGCTACCTGCAGATTCTCACGCGCATCTTCATCCCGGTCGCGCTGCCCGGCATCATCGCCGCGACGATCTTCGCTTTCACCGTCTCTTGGGCGCAGTTCCTGTACCCGCTCGCATTCACGACCTCGGCCGACCAGCTGGTGCTGCCGGTGGGCATCATCACCACACTCATCAAGGGCGACGTCTTCACCTGGGGCCAGATCATGACCGGCGCGCTGCTCGGCGCCGCGCCTCCGCTGATCATCTATGCGTTCCTCATGGACTACTACATCGCCGGGCTTACCGCCGGCGCAACGAAAGGCTAACCGATGGCCCGCGTCACGCTGAGGAAGATCTTCAAGGATTACGAAGGCACGCCCGCAGTCCGCGGCATCGACCTCGACATCATGGACAAGGAATTCGTCGTCCTGGTGGGGCCTTCGGGCTGCGGCAAGAGCACCACGCTTCGCATGATCGCGGGGCTGGAGGAAATTTCCGCGGGCGACATCCTGATCGGCGAGGAGATCGTCAACGACGTGCCGCCAAAAGACCGCGACATCGCGATGGTGTTCCAGAACTACGCGTTGTACCCGCACATGACGGTGCACGAGAACATGTCGTTCGGGCTGCGGCTGAAGAAGGCGCCCAAGGACGAGATCGCCCGGCGCGTGGAGAATGCGGCGAGGATCCTCGACATCAGCGAGCTCCTGCAAAGAAAGCCCAAGCAGCTCTCGGGCGGCCAGCGCCAGCGCGTCGCGATGGGCCGCGCGATCGTGCGGGATCCCAAGGTGTTCCTGTTCGACGAGCCGCTCTCCAACCTGGATGCCAAGCTGCGCGTGCAGATGCGCACCGAGATCAAGAAAGTCCACCAGAAAGTGCGCACCACCACGGTCTACGTGACCCACGACCAGGTCGAGGCCATGACGCTCGCCGACCGCGTGGTGGTCATGAACGGCGGGCTCATCGAGCAGGTCGGCACGCCGAACGACCTTTACCATTTCCCGGCCACGCGGTTCGTCGCCGGCTTCATCGGCTCGCCGGCCATGAATTTCATTCCCTGCAAGCTCGAGGAGGCGGGGGGAGGCGGGCTGCGGGTCCGGCTTTCGGATTCGATCGCCTTCCCGGTGCCGGCGAGCCGGACCGAACGTTACAGGCCTTATGCCGGCACCCGGCTGCTTTTCGGCCTGCGCCCGGAGCACATCATCGAGCAGCGCCCGCACAGCGAGCCGGACCAGCACCCGTTCGACGTCACGCTGGACGTGACCGAGCCCATGGGCATGGAAACGCTGGTGCATTTCCTCATCGACGGCACCGAGGTCTGCGGCCGGGTCAACCCGAATGCCGGCGCGCAGGATGGCAAGCCGATGAAACTGGTGGCCGATCTTGCGAACATGCACTTGATCGACGAGGCAACCGGCCGGGTACTATAGGGGCTCGCTTTTACCGCGTTTTTCACCCTCAGGAGCCCCGCATGACCGCCAGGGACCGCATCGACCCGCATTTCTACGCCATCCACCCGGAGATGACCGGCTGGCGGCGCGACATCCACGCGCATCCCGAGCTCGGCTTCCAGGAGACGCGCACTTCGGACCTCGTTGCCGCCAAGCTGAAGGCATTCGGCATGGAAGTGCACCGCGGCCTGGGCAAGACGGGCGTCGTCGGCACCCTCAGGGCGGGCAAAAGCACGCGGGCCATCGGCCTGCGCGCCGACATGGATGCGCTGCCGATCGAGGAAGCCAATACGTTCGACCATCGCTCGACGCACACCGGGCGCATGCACGCCTGCGGCCACGACGGCCACACCACCATGCTGCTCGGCGCCGCCAAGTACCTCGCCGAGACGAAGAAATTCGACGGCATCGTGCACTTCATCTTCCAGCCGGCCGAGGAGGGCCTCGGCGGGGCCAAGGCCATGGTCGACGAGGGCCTGTTCGAGAAGTTTCCGTGCGAGGCGATCTTCGGCATGCACAACCGGCCAAGCATCGCGGTCGGCAAGTTCAACGTGAAAGCCGGCCCGATGATGGCCGGCGGCGCCTTCTTCGACATCAAGGTCACCGGCAAAGGCTCGCATGGTGCGCGGCCGGAAACGGGCGTGGACGCAGCGCTCGTGGCGGCGCAGATCGCCGTCGCGCTGCAGACCATCGTGGCGCGCAACGTCCGGCCGATCGACACCGCGGTGCTCTCGGTCACCAAGATCCATGCGGGGGATGCCTACAACGTGATTCCGCAGACGGCGCAGCTCGGCGGCACCGCGCGCGCCTTCAGCAAGGACGTGATGCAGAAGCTCGAGGCTTCGATGAGGCGCATCGCCAAGGGCACCGCGGAGGCGGCGGGCGCGACGGCGGAAGTGGATTTCCGCGTGCTCTTCAATCCCACGGTCAACGACATCAAGGAAGCGGAGTTCGCCGCGAGGATCTGCAACGACCTCGTCGGAGAGCAGAACGTCAACCGCAATCCCGACCTCGTCATGGGCTCGGAGGACTTCTCGTACATGCTGGAGCGGGTACCCGGCTGTTACATCAACATCGGCAACGGCCCCGGAGACGGCAGCGGGCTGGCCTGCGAGGTCCACAACCCGAGCTATGACTTCAACGACGATGCGCTGCCGCTCGGCGCGGCGTTTTTCGGGCACCTCGTCGAGACACGGCTCAAGGCCGCGTAGCGACGAAAGAGGCGAAGGCCTCGACGAACTCGTCGAAGAATGCCTTCACCGCCTCGACGCTACTTTCCATACTCGAGTTTCGGGTACCAGTCGCCGCGGCCTTCAGGCGTCGTGTCGAGCAACGGCCAAAGGGAATCTAGGTCCGGCGCGCCGCGCGGATCTTGTCCCGGATCGGCCATGTCGCCGCTTATCTCGCCGCTCCAGAAATGGCGGATTGCACCGTCCTTTTTCGTGAACACGGTGTAACCGGGCATGTCCGCATCCTCGGCGCTGACGTAATCGCGCGTGAAATCGCCCTCGGTGTCCGCGTAGACCTTGAGGTTCTTCCAGCCGCGGGCCTTCTTGGCCGCGACCAGCCGCTCGATCGGCGAGCGCGCCGTCATCGCGAAGGCGACCCGGTCCTCAATGTCCGGCACATGCATCTCCCACGAGTTCATGATCGAAGTGCACATGGGGCAGGGCGCCTTGCGCTGCGGCCCGTACATGTAGCTGTAGATGGCGAGGGTGTCCTTGTCACCGAAGAGGCCGGCGAGCGTCACCGGTCCTTTCTCCCCGGTAAAGCGATAGTCCCGTTTTACCTCGCCGCCGGGCGGGAGTTGGCGCCGCTGCTCGGCAACGCGCTCGATATGGCGTCGAAGCTCGATCTCTTCGGCGAGCAGGGCCGTGCGCGCGCTGCGGTAGGCGTTGCTTTCGTTGGGAAAGTGCGTTTTGCCTTTGGCCGCGAGTTCCTTGGCCGGTGTGAGGGATTGGTCGTTCGCCATGAGCCTGCTCCTTCTGGAAAGACCCAAAATGTAACGGACCCGATTGCCTCCGTCGGAGGGCTGGGACACATAAGGGAATCGGCAGGTCCGGGCGCGAATGTACCGGTACCGGAACAAAAATACTCGAAGAGCTGCGCCAGTCAACGATCTTGGAAAATAAAGTTCAGGAATTAATCCAGCTTCGCGCCCGCGTCCCGTGCGATGCGGCGCCACTTGACGATCTCCTTCTGCACGAAGCCGCCGAACTCCTCGCCCGTCTGCTGCTGGCTGAAGTCGACGCCCAGTTCCTCGGCGCGTGCCTTCACATCCGGCTCGCGCATGATCCGGGTGAACTCTGCGATGAGCTTTGCCGTCACGGGCCGCGGCGTGCCGGCCGGCGCCCACAGGCCGAACCAGCCGATGACTTCGTACGCCGGCAGGCCGGCTTCGATCATCGTCGGCACGCCGGGCAGGCTCGACACGCGCTCGTGGCCGGTGACGGCCAGCGCCTTGAGCTTGCCGGCGCGGATATGCGGCTGCATGGCGATGATGTTGTCGAACATGAAGGTCACGCGGCCGCCGAGGAGGTCGGTGAGGCCCGGCGCGTTGGCCTTGTAGGGGATGTGGTTCATCTGCACGCCCGCCAGCTGGGTAAACAGCGCGCCGCAAAGGTGGCTGGTCGTGCCGTTGCCGGAAGACGCGTAGTCGTATTTGTTCGGGCTGGCCTTGGCGAGGGAAATCAGTTCGCCCACGGTGTTGGCCGGGACGCCCGGATGAATCGTCATCACGAAGGGCGTGATGCCGGCGCGGGCGATCGGCACGAAATCCTTGACCGGGTCGTAGGGCATCTTCGCGTATAGGGCGGGCGAGATCGCATGCGTGCTGATGCTGCCGAGCAGCACGGTGTATCCGTCCGGAGCGGCCTTGGCCACAGCCGTCGAGCCGATGGTGCCGCCGGCGCCGGGCCGGTTGTCGACGACCACCGGGACCTTCCAAGCCTCAGACATTTTCTGCCCGAACATGCGTCCCATCACGTCGGTGCCGCCGCCTGCGGCGAAGGGGACGACGAGGCGGATCGGCTGGTCGGGGTAGTCGGCGACCGCCGGAGAGGCCAGGAGGGCAAGTGCCAGTAGGAGAGATCGCCTCACAGCATCTTCCGATCGCGCAGGAATCCCTCTGCAGCGCGCAATGCATCGATCGCCGCCGGGAAACCGCAGTAAGCCACGGTGTGGGTCAGGGTCTCGCGGATTTCCTCGACCGTGCAGCCGTTGTTGACCGCGCCTTCGAGGTGGATCGCCATCTCGTGCGGGCGGTTGAGTGCCGTCAGCATCCCGAGGGTGACGAGGCTGCGCGTCTTGCGGTCGATGCCGGGCCGGGTCCAGAGCGAGCCATAGGCGAAGGTTTCGCTGAGCTCGCGGATCGGCGCGTTGAAATCGTTCGTCGAGGCGTCGCGGCGCTCGCAGTACGGCGCTCCGAGCACTTCCGCCATGACTTTGCGCCCGGTTGCGCGGCGGTCCTCCGTGGTTTTCTTTTCGCTCATCGCTGCTCTCCTTGGGATGGGCGCTGAGTTTAGCAAAGCAAGCCTCGGTCGTTCCTACGGCGAAATGGGAATCCTCTTACAGCATTGCCGTCGCGGTCTCGTTAAATTGCTGCTGTCCCCCGCGTGCTGCGGGTCTCGCGTTTCAACAACTGGGATTGACCTCTCAGGTTGCCGACCATAGTGCCGCTGTTGTGCTTGTTTCCGGGTGGCTCTCTCTCCCTAGCCCGGTTAATGGGCCTGATGTGGCCGGGAAGCGACCGTCTTGAACCTCACGGTTTGAGGAAACGCAAAGGCCCTGCGACAAGGCGGGGGACATTCATTTTCGCAGCGTTAAAATGACGCATGCCCGCAGTTACTCCCGCAACTCCTCCCTCGGTCATCCCGCCTGATTTCCATCCCGTAGTGCAGAAATGGTGGGCCGCGCGCTTCGCGCGGGAGGGCGAGGTGATGCCGCCCCCCGAGGCGCAGGTCGAAGGCTGGCGCGCAATCCGCTCCGGCGGCCATGCGCTGATCGCCGCGCCAACCGGATCCGGCAAGACGCTCGCGGCTTTCCTCACCTCGATCGACCAGCTGTTTCGGGAAGGGCTCGAAAAGGCGCTGCCGGACGAAGTGCGCATTCTGTATGTCTCGCCGCTGAAGGCGCTCTCGGCCGACATCCACAAGAACCTCGCCGAGCCGAGGCGCGAGATCCGGCAGATCGCGGAGGAGGCCGGCCTGCCGCCGGTGAAAATCACGGCCGCAGTGCGCAGCAGCGACACGCCCCAGTCGGAGCGCGCGGCGATGCTCAAGAAGCCGCCGCATATCCTCGTCACCACGCCCGAATCGCTTTACCTATTGCTGACGGCCGCCAAGTCGCGCGCGATGCTGGCCACCGCCACCACTGTGATCGTCGACGAAATCCACGCGGTCATCCCGACGCGGCGCGGCGCGCACCTTGCGCTTTCCCTGGAGCGGCTCGATCACGTTTGCGGCCGAAGGCTGCAGCGCATCGGCCTCTCGGCCACGCAGAAGCCAATTGAGGAAGTCGCGCGCTTCCTGGTCGGGACGGACAACGGACCGCTGTTTCGTCAGTGCGCGATTGTCAACCGCGGCCACAAGCGCAGGATGGATCTCGCCATCGAAGTGCCGGGCTCGCCGCTCGAGGCGGTGATGTCGCACGAGGTCTGGCAGGAGATCTACGAGAGGCTGGTCGGCCTGATCAACGAGCATCGCACCACACTGATCTTCGTCAACACGCGGCGTCTCGCAGAACGCATGGCGCACCAGCTCTCGGACCGCATCGGCGCGGACAACGTCGCCGCGCACCACGGCAGCCTCGCCAAGGATGTGCGGCTGGAGGCGGAGGCCAGGCTGCGCGATGGAAAGCTCAAGGTGCTCATCGCCACGGCCTCGCTAGAGCTCGGCATCGACATCGGCCACGTCGACCTCGTCTGCCAGATTTCCTCGCCGCACCGGATCGCCACGCTCCTGCAACGCGTCGGGCGCTCGGGGCATACCGTCAGCGGTTTGCCCAAGGGACGCGTTTTCCCCCTCACGCGGGACGACCTCCTCGAGTGTGCGGCCATGCTACGCGCCGCGAAGGAGGGCGAGCTCGATCGCGTGACGATCCCGCCGCAACCGATCGACGTGCTCGCACAGCAGGTGGTGGCCGAGACCGGCGCGCAGGAGTGGGACGAGGAAGCGCTCTACCAGCTCTACAAGCGCTCGTACCCGTACCGCGACCTCGAGAGAGCGCGGTTCGAGGAAGTGGTGCGCATGCTGGCCATTGGCTATGCGAGCAAGCGGGGCCAGCGAGCCGCGCTGATCCACTACGACGCAGTCAACCGCAAGCTGCGGGCGCGGCCGTCGTCCCGCATGACGGCGATCCTGTCCGGCGGCGCAATCCCCGAGGTCTTCGACTACCGCGTGGTGCTCGAGCCCGAAGGCCAGTTCATCGGCACGCTCAATGAAGACTTTGCGATCGAGTCGCTGCCCGGCGACGTGTTCCAGCTGGGCAACACCTCGTGGCGCATCCTGCGCGTCAATGGCGGCGTGGTACGCGTGGCCGATGCGCACGGCCACCCGCCGTCCATGCCTTTCTGGCTCGGGGAAGCACCTTCGCGCAGCGACGAAGTCAGCGCCGCGGTTTCTACCCTTCGCGGCCAGGCCGATGCGCTGCTGCCCGGTCCCGAGGTGCCGCGAACCGAAGGTGCGCTCGCCCCGGCGATCGCGTGGTTCGAAAAGGACTACGGCCTTTCCAATGCCGCGGCACTTCAGGCCGCCGAATACCTCGCGGAAGGCAAGCGCGCTCTCGGCGTGATTCCAACTGCCGATACGCTGGTGCTCGAAAGATTCTTCGACGAAGCCGGCGGAATGCAGCTCGTGCTACACGCACCATTAGGGAGTCGCATCAACAAGGCCTGGGGCCTGGCGTTGCGCAAGAAGTTCTGTCACACCTTCAACTTCGAGCTTCAGGCCGCGGCGACCGAAGACGGGCTGATCCTCTCCCTCGGGCCGGCGCACTCGTTCCCACTGGAGGAGGTGTTCCGCTACCTCCACCCGAACACCATCAAGGCGACGCTCTGCCAGGCGGTGCTCGCCTCGCCGATCTTCGAGACGCGCTGGCGCTGGGTGACCACGCTCGCGCTCGCGGTGCCGCGCATGCGCAACGGCGTAAAGCTCGCGCCGCAGATCCAGCGCATGATCGCCGAGGAGATCCTCACCTCGGTCTTCCCGGATGCCGCCGCGTGTCAGGACAACATCCAGGGCGCGAGGGAAGTCCCCGAGCACCCGCTGGTCGACCAGACCATGCACGACTGCTTCGAGGAGGCGATGGACCTGCCGCACCTCACCGAATACCTCAAGCGCATCTTTGCCGGCGAGATCCGCTGCATCGGCCGCGACACGCCCGAGCCCTCGGTGCTTTGCCACGAGATCGTCAACTCCGAGGTGTATACCTTCCTCGACGACGCGCCGCTGGAAGAAAGGAAGACGCGCGCCGTCTTCACGCGCCGCGCAACTCAAGTACGCAATGCAGACGACCTCGGTGCGCTCGACCCGGCGGCCATCGAGCGCGTGCGCCAGGAAGCCTGGCCGGAGGCCAACTCCCCGGACGAGCTGCACGACGCGCTGCTGCTTGCGGGCTTCATCCGCGGCGAAGAAGCGCTGCCCGGCTGGCGCTCGCACTTCGACGCGTTGGTGGAGGCGGGCAGGGCGCACGATGCCGGCGGTTTCTGGGTTGCCGTCGAGCGTTTCGACGAACTGAATGCGGTCATTCCCCAAGCAGCCGAGCCGAAGATCCCCGAGCGCCTCCGCAGGACCTGGGAGCGCGACGAGGCGGCAAGGGAACTGGTGCGCGGACGCCTCGACATCCTCGGACCGGTGACCGCGCGCGAGCTCGCCAATTCGTTCAATTCCGAAGACACGGCGATGGTGGATGCGGCGCTCATCGCGCTGGAGGTCGAAGGCAAGGCGCTGCGCGGTCGCTTCACACTAGATCGCAAAGACTCGCCGCGGGCATGGTGTGACCGCCGGCTGCTGGCGCGGATCCATCGCTACACGATCAACCGCCTGCGCGCCGAGATCGAGGCGGTCACCGCGGCCGACTTCATGAATTTCCTGCTGCACTGGCAGCACGTGGCCGAAGGCGACCGTATGAAAGGCCCCGAGGGGCTCATGGCGGTCATCGAGCAGCTCGACGGGTTCGAGCTGGCCGCGGGCGCATGGGAGCGAGATGTGCTCGCGGGCCGCGTTGAAGACTACGGTCCGGAGCAGGTCGACTTGCTCTGCCTCTCGGGCCGCGTAGCCTGGGGCCGCATGACGCCGCCGGACCAGGCCAGGGCGCCGCTGAAAAGCTCGCCGATGGCGCTCGTGCGGCGCGAGCATGCCGCGCTTTGGCGCTCGACGACGCAGCCGGAGTCGTTGCTAATGGGATCGGAGGCGCGAGCGGTCGTTGATGTGCTCCGCCAGCGCGGTGCGTCGTTCTTCCACGAGCTGGCGACAGGCACCGGGCTACTGCGCACTCAAGTCGAGCGCGCTCTCGGCGAGCTGGCCGGCGCCGGCGTGGTCACCGCCGACAGTTTCAGCGGCCTGCGCGCGCTCCTCCAGCCGCCGGACAAGCGCAAGAGCTTGAACCCGCGCGGCAAGAAGACCTCGGCCTACGGCGTGGATACCGCGGGACGGTGGTCGCTGCTGGAGGCGGCCGGCGCCGTGGAACCTGAAGACGAGGCCGCGCGCACCGAGGCGATCGCACGCGTCCTGCTCAAGCGCTACGGGGTCGTGTTCCGCTCGCTGTTGCTGCGCGAATCCCGCCTGCCGCCCTGGCGCGATCTCGCGCGGGTCTATCGCCGGCTGGAAGCGCGCGGCGAAATCCGCGGCGGCCGGTTCGTCAAAGGGTTCGGGGGCGAGCAGTTCGCGCTGCCCGAAGCGGTCGGGCGCCTGCGCGCGGTGCGCAAGCAGGAGAAGACCGGCGCAATGATTGCGATCTCCGCAGCGGATCCGCTAAACCTCGTCGGCGTGATCACGCCGGAAGCGCGCGTGCCCGCCATCGCCGGAAACCGCGTGCTGTTCCGCGACGGCGTGCCGGTCGGGGCGCTCGAAGGCGGCGAGGTGCGCAAGCTCGCCGCTTCGGAGCTCACCGAGGAAGCGCTGCGTCCGCTGTTCTGGAAGCGCTCCGAGACCGACATCAAGGTGCGGGTCCCCGCCCTGGCCGAAGGAAAAACGCGGGGCCGCGTCAGCCAGCGACTGATGCACGGCGGGGCGGCGCTGGCAGGAAAGGGCTCGCCGGTCCGCCACTAGTCGATAACAGAATCGGTATGCCAATTCGCCGGAGAGCCGCGCAGGGCTTGAATCCGGCAAACCGAAAGTTGAAGATTCAGTGCTGGGTGCGGGGCTGGATCGAATCCAGCAGCGACTGCAGCGCCTCGATCCGAGCGGGCTTCACGAGATGGTGGTCGAAGCCCGCGCCGAGCACGCGCTTGCGGTCGTCGTCCTGGCCCCAGCCGGTGAGGGCCACCAGCGTCACTTCGGGCTCCGCCGGGAAAGCGCGCAGCCGCCGCGCAATCTCGTAGCCGTCCATGCCCGGCATGCCGATGTCGAGGAACACGACGCGGGGCCGGAAAACCTCGAAAGCCTCGATCGCCTGCGTTCCGTCTTCGGCTACGCGGACCTCGGCGCCGAGGTGGCCGAGCAGCATGCCGATGCTTTCGGCCGCATCGCGGTTGTCGTCGACCACGAGCACGTTGATCGGCTGGGCGTCGACCGTGCCCGCCTTGACCGGCAGGCGCACCGTGAACTTGCTGCCCTTGCCCGGGCCTTCGCTCTCGGCTTCGACGCTGCCGCCGTGCATTTCGGTCAGGCGGCGGACCATCGCCAGGCCAAGCCCGAGGCCGCCGTGGTTCGGCTTGTCGCTCTTCTCGCCGCGGGCAAAGATCTCGAACAGGCGCGGCCGCAGGTCCTCGGCGATGCCCTCGCCGGTATCGGAGATGATGACCACGGCCTCGCCGCCTTCGCGCTTGGCTTCCACGGCGATCGTGCTGCCGGGCTGGGTGAACTTGGTCGCATTGCTCAGGAGGTTGCCGAAGATCTGGGCGATGCGTGCCGGGTCGCCGTCGATGACGACCGGCTCCTTCGGCAGGGAGACGGTCACGCGCAGTTTCGCAGCGCGCGTTAGTGGCAACGCGGCATCGACCGCGGCCTGGATCACCGTGTCGAGCTTCAACGGGGACTTCTTGAGCTCCACGCCGCCGCGGGTGATCGCCGACATCTCGGTGAGGTTGTCGACCAGGCGGGTCATGTCGCCGAGCTGGCGTTCCATGACTTGTACCGCGGCGCCCGGCGGGGCGCTGAGCTTGATCATCTCGAGCGAAGCACGGAGCGGTGCGAGGGGCCCGCGCAACTCGCGAGAGAGCGTGGCCAGGAACTCGCCGACGACCGCGTCGTAGCCTGCCTTGTTTTTGTTGGCTGGGAGCTTGTCGGGAGTCATCGGCCGGATTGTCCGGACTGCCCCGGCTGCGGTCTGTGCTTGGGCGCACAGAGGCCCCGCTTTTCAGGGTTCGGGAAGGGACTCGATCACGATCTCGCGCTCGAAAAGTTCGGTCGCCGTGGCGGCAACCTGCGCGGTGTCGTAAAAGGCGTAGGCCCCGACGCCGACCGCCCCGACCACCGGGATCCAGCGCGAAAGCCCCTTGCCGATGACTTTCCGGGAAAGCTTCACGCCGATCTTCTTCGCCACGGCCTGCATCAGCTCGATCGAGCCCTGCCTGACCAGGAAACGCTCCCCCGTCCGGACGACGAGATCGCGGACGGCCTGGGCGGCGCTATGGCGGAAGAGGCAGTAAACCATCTGCTCCTCGGTGAGCGTCGACTTGCGGCCGTAGAGCGCGGCAATGTCGGCCACCATCTGCGACTGGATCCGCCAGACCGCGGCCAGCTCGGGCAGGATCGTCAGCCAGCCCATCGGGCCGGGCGGCAGCGCGAGCCCGCCCGCTGCAAGCGCGGCCTTGGCGGCCGCCGAGTTGCCCCGGCTGCGCGCGGCCTGCCTGGGCGTGCGGCTTTTCTTTTCGGTCGAGGAGGGGATGCGGCGCACGTAGCGCAGGATCGCCTCGGCAATTCTGGCCGCGACGTTCGTATTGGCGGTGACCGCCGGATGCTTCGCCAAGCTCTACCTCCTGTAAGTGTCCGGACGACACCGGATTGCGTCGGACGTCCGTAGTCGTGCTTAATCCGTCGAGTCATAACACGGGGATGGATATCAGGAGACTCCCATGATCGGCAAAAGTGCGATTTTCGCCTTCGCGTTGGCGGCGGCCGCTTGGGTCTCGTCTTCCGGCACCTATGCAAAGTCCGCCCCGGGACCCATCCACAAGCGGGTGGTCGTCGAGGAAATTAAGACGCGCACCATCGAGGCCAGGCGACATGTCGTAGTGCCGCGCCACGAGGTGGTCGTCGTCAGGGGCATCAAGAAGAAAATCGCCCCTGCGATCGCCCGAAAGGCCGGCAACCCCAGAGCGTAGGCGCGTTTCACGATTGCAAACCATCGTGCTTGGAGTCCACCTGATCTGGTAGCGTTGCCGCTCTGACACGATCCAGGTTTCCCAATTGGCGTTCGTAGGACAGTCAATCCGCCGCCGCGAGGATGCGCGCCTGCTGCTGGGCAGGGGCCAATACATCGCCGACCTTGAACTGCCGGGGATGCTGCACGCGGTATTCGTCAGGAGCCCGGTGGCCCATGCCCGCATCCGTTCGGTCGACATCGCGGCCGCATCGTTGGCCCCGGGCGTCGCCCGGGTCCTGACCGGCGAGGAACTCGACAAGATCCTGCCGCCGGTGCGGGACAACCAAATGCCGCTGCCCTCCAAATGGAAGGCGGCGATCCCGCACCGCATCCTCAACCCGCGCCAGCCGATGCTGTGCACCGACAAGGTGCGGCACGTGGGCGAGGCGGTAGCCGTGGTGATCGCGCGCACGCGGGTCGAAGCCGAAGATGCGGCGGAGCTGGTCGAGGTCGACTACGAGACCCTGCCTGCAGTCGTGGATCCGGCCAAGGCGTTAGTGGACGGCTCGACGCTGGTCCACGAGCGGCTGGAGACCAACGAGATCGGCTGGTTCCATGTGAAGAAAGGCGACCCGGAGCGTGCCATTGCGGCCGCGCCGCGCAGGATCAAGCGTCGGTTCACGCATCACCGCTATGCGGCGATGCCGATGGAGTGCCGCGGCGTGGCGGCCGCATGGGACGAGCGCATCGATTCGTACACGATCTGGGCCTCGACGCAGGTCGTGCACTGGGTGCAGCGCGAGATCGCGAGCACGCTGGGCGTGCCGGAAGCGCGCATCCGCGTGATCGCACCGGATGTCGGCGGCGGTTTCGGCGTCAAGGGGCATGTCTACCCCGAAGACATGCTGATGCCTTTCCTCGCGAAGCTGCTCGGCCGCCCGGTCAAGTGGCTGGAGACCCGCGCCGAGCACCTGTTGTGCTCCTGCCACTCGCGCGACCAGCAGCACGAAGCCGAGATCGCCTTCGACGACCAGGGCCGCATCCTCGCTTTCTCGGACAGCTTCGTCGTCGACTGCGGCGCGTGGAATCCGCTCGGCGTTGCGGTCGTCTACAACACTGCCGCGCACCTGGCGGGGCCGTACAAGATCGAGCACTTCTCCGTGGAGGCGCGGGTCGCCGCGACCAACAAGGTGCCGAATGCGCCTTACCGCGGTGCCGGCCGCCCCGAGGCGGTGCAGGTCATGGAGCGGCTCATGGACCTGATCGCGCGCGAGCTCGGGCTCGAGCCTGCCGAGGTCCGCCGCCGCAACATGATTTCACACGCCGAAATGCCTTACGCGGTCGGCATCCCGTATCGCGACGGCGAACCGATCGTCTACGACAGCGGCAACTACCCGAAATCGCTCGAGCAGGCGCTGGCGGCCATCGGCGGGATAGAAGCCTTCCGCAAGCGCCAGGCAGAAGCCCGCCGGCAGGGCCGCTACCTCGGCGTCGGGCTGGGTTGTTATACCGAAGGCACCGGCGTCGGCTCGTTCGAGGGCGCCACGGTGCGCATCGACCCGACCGGGAAGGTCTACGTATCCTCAGGAGCTTGCCCGCACGGGCAGGGCATGGAAACGGTGTTCTCGCAGGTGGCGGCCGATGCGTGGGGCATCACGCCTGAAAATGTCATCGTGTCCTTCGGCGACACGGCCTCGATCCCGATGGGCTTCGGCACGATCGCGAGCCGCACCACCGTGACGGTTTCCGCCGCAATCCATCATGCGAGCAGGAAGCTGCGCGAAAAGATGTTCGCCATCGCCGGCCACAAGCTCGAATGCGCGACCGCGGACCTCGAGCTGCGCGACGGCAAGATCGGCGTCGCCGGCGTGCCGGGCGCCGAGCTCACGTTCGCCGAGATCGCGCATGCAGCGCGCCCGGGCTGGGACAACGGCCGGCCGCCGGGGGTGGATGCGGGGCTGCAGGAAACCTACTACTTCGAGCCGCCCACGGTGACCTGGGCGTACGCGGCCCATGCCGCCATCGTGGAAGTCGACATGGAGACCGGCCGGCTCGCGATCGAGAAGTACATCGTCGCGCATGACTGCGGCGTGCTGGTCAATCCGCTGCTGGCCGAGGCGCAGATCGTCGGCGGCGTCGCGCAAGGCATCGGCGGCGCGACCTTCGAGGCGATCCGCTACGACGATGAAGGCCAACTGCTTTCGGGTACATTCATGGACTACATGATGCCGTTGGCCAGCGACATGCCCGAGATCGTCCTGGTGCACCAGGAGATCCGGTCGCCCTTGAATCCGCTGGGCGTCAAGGGCCTTGGCGAGGGCGGCGCGATCTCGCCGCCGGTGGCCATCGCCAACGCGGTGTGCGACGCGCTTTCGCATCTCGGCATCGAGATCAACGACACGCCGGTGGTCCCGGAATTGCTTTTGTGGGAAATCCAGTCAAAAACCCAAAGCTAGGGAGGAAGTCATGAAGTTCAGCAAGCGATTCGCAATTGCAATCCTGCCGTTGATGCTCATCGGGGCATCGCTCACTGCGCAGGCGCAACCCAAGCCGGCGGCCCCCACGACACTTTCGTTCAACTGGGAAGGCGCCTATGGGCGCGGCAACATCCTCGTCTGGCCTTTCCGTCCCGGGGGCCGCTACGAGCAGCTCGTCACCCAGTACACCGGCGGCACGGTGCGCCTGGACAACAAGGAGAAGCTCTTCAGCATCATGGACTCGGCCTTCGCCGTCGGCGACGGGCGCGTTCTCATGGGCACGCAGTCGATCGCCGCGGCCTCCGGTACGTATCCGCTGCTCGATTTTGGCGGCATCCCAGGCCTGTTTTCCGAAATCCCGAACGGCGCGACTGAATACGCGAACGCGATCCTCGACCCGAAAATGATGGCGGTGCTCGACGCCTACACCCGGCCCGCAGGGTTCAAGGTGCTCGGCTCGGCGATCTCGCTTGCAAACAACGCGCTGTGGGGCAACAAGCCGATCAAGACGCTGGCCGACTTCAAGGGCGTGAAAATGCGCGCCTCGGGCCGCACGCAGACTTCCGCGCTGCGCGACCTCGGAGGCAGCCCGCTCACGCTGTCGATGGCCGAGATCGAGGAAGCCCTCAGCCGGGGCACGGTCGATGCGATCACCACCAGCAAGAGCTTCGGCGCCGAGCGCGGCCTCACGGCCATGGCGAAGTACGTGTCGGTCTGGCCTATCACGCCGATCTTCCCGCAGTTCATCCTCATCAACCTCAAGGCCTGGGACAAGCTCGACCAGCGCCAGAAGGACGGGCTGCTACGCGCCTCGGCCCAGCTCACCGGCGAGATGGCCACGGCGTTGGAGCAGATGGAGAACACTTACAACCTCTGGATCCGCTCGACCAAGACCGAGATGGTCGTTCCCGACGACGCCGAAGTGCGCAAGGCCATGGCGCTGATGCAGCCCGTCGTCAAGGAGTGGCTCGACACCGCCGGCCCGCACGGCAAGGATGTCCTGCGAGTCGCTGTAACTCACGCAAAGGGACCATCGGTGGCGTTCATCCGGGACATGGCGAAGTAGCCGCACCGGCGGGGGCGCAGGCATGGAGAAGTTCATCCGGTTCGTCGAACGGGTGTCGTACGGCACGGGATACGCGGGGGGCGTGGTGCTACTCGCCATTGTCGTGCTGACGATGGTCGAGGTCATTTCCCGTTACGTGCTGAAAAACCCGCTGATCCTCAGCGATGAGCTCGGCGGCTATGCGCTCGTGGTCTCGACTTTTCTCGGCCTCGCGTACTGCGCGGCCGAAAGGGGCCATATCCGCATCACCTTCATCATGGAGCGCGTCAGCCCGCTGGCCGCCGGATGGGTTCGCGTTGCGACGCTGGCGCTCGCCCTTGCATTCATCGCCGTGGCAGCCTGGGTAAGCTGGAAGTTCCTCGGCGATTCGTTCACGCGCGACATGCGCTCCAACTCGATGCTGCGCACGCCGCTCAAGTGGCCGCAGATGGCCATTCCGATCGGTTTCAGCCTGTTCGTGCTGGTCCTCCTCGGACAGCTTGCGCGCGCGATCCAGGACCTGCGCGCCGGCCGGCCCGCCGACAAGTTCAGCGCAGAAGAGTTCTGATGGCTCCAGAACTCATTACCGCCCTGCTGATGGGCGGGCTGCTGGTCCTGCTGGCGCTCGGGGTTGAGATCGGCGTTGCCATGGGCGTCGTCGCGACCGCGGGCCTCGTGTTCGTCGTCGACAAGCCGCTCGTCCAGATGGCCTGGACGGCGTGGGAGTCGCTCAACTCGTTCACGCTCCTTGCGATGCCGCTCTTCATCTTCATGGGCGCTGTGTTCTCGGGGAGCGGGGCGGTGAATCTGCTTTTCTCCGCGCTCGAGAAGTGGCTCGGTTGGCTGCCGGGCGGCCTGGCCTCGGTGGTCATCGCGGCCAATGGGGTGTTCGGCGCGATCTCGGGCTCGAGCGTGGCGGCCGCCGCCACCTTCAGCATGATCGCCTACCCCGAGATGGAAAAGCGCGGCTACGACCCGAAGCTGTCGATCGGCGCGATCGCGGTCGGGGGGACATTGAGCGTTCTCGTGCCGCCGAGCCTGATCCTGATCGTCTACGGCTCGTGGGAAAACGTGTCGGTGGCGCGCCTCTTCGCCGCGGCGCTGATTCCCGGCATGGTGCTCATGCTGCTG
>JANMDK010000305.1:0-1720 GCA_031376265.1 Pseudomonadota bacterium | reverse complement strand
CAAGGTACCTGCCGGCGCCAATTGCTACGCCTGCCACCAGATCACCAAGCAGGAGATCTCCTTCGGCACGATCGGCCCGAGCCTGTACAACTTCGGCAAGGTCCGCGGCAACAGCGAGGCGATCCAGAAGTACGCCTACGGCAAGATCTACAACTCGCAGGCCTTCACGGCGTGCTCCAACATGCCGCGCTTCGGGCACAAGCAGATCCTCACCGAGCAGCAGATGAAGGACGTCACCGCGCTGCTCCTCGACCCGGATTCGCCGGTCAACCAGTAGTGGCCGAAGGGGCGTCCGCGTGAACCGCCGCGAATTCCTGCACCTGCTTGCGGTCGCGGCGGCCAGCGGCCTGCCGCTGGTTTCCGCGCGCGGCCAGGGCAGCGGGTTCTACGACCTGCCGCGCTTCGGCAATGCGCATTTCCTGCATTACACGGACTGCCACGCGCAGCTCCTGCCGGTCTGGTTCCGCGAGCCGAACGTCAACCTCGGCGTCGGCTCGATGGCCGGCCGGCCGCCGCACCTCGTAGGCGAATCGCTGCTGCGCACGTTTGGCGTCCCGGCGAATTCTCCGCAGGCGCACGCATTCACCTACCTGGATTTCGAGAAGGCCGCGCGCACCTACGGCAAGGTGGGCGGGTTCGCGCACCTGGCCACGCTCGTCAAGCACATGAAGGCTTCCCGCCCGGGCGCGCTGCTGCTCGACGGCGGCGATACCTGGCAAGGCTCCGCGACGGCGCTATGGACGCGCGGCCAGGACATGATCGACGCGCAGAAGTTGCTCGGCGTCGACATCACGACCGGCCACTGGGAATTCACCCTCGGCGCGGAGCGCGTCAAGGAAGTCGTCGAAAAGGATTTCAAGGGGCGCATCGAATTCCTCGCGCAGAACGTCAAGACCGCAGATTTCGGCGACCCGGTGTTTGCGCCCTACTCGATCCGCCAGATGAATGGCGTGCCCGTGGCCATCGTCGGGCAGGCGTTCCCGTACACGCCGATCGCCAATCCGCGCTACTTCGTCTCCGAATGGAATTTCGGCATCCAGGAAGAGGAGATGCAGAAAACGGTCGACGAGGCGCGCGGCAAGGGCGCCCAGGCCGTCGTCCTGCTCTCGCACAACGGCATGGACGTCGACCTCAAGATGGCCTCCCGCGTGCGAGGCATCGACGCAATCCTCGGCGGCCATACGCACGACGGCGTGCCGGCACCGGTCATCGTGAAGAATCCCGGCGGCCAGACCGTGGTGACCAACGCGGGATCGAACGGAAAATTCCTCGGCGTGCTCGACCTCGACATCAAGGGCGGCAAGGTGGCGGATTTCCGCTATGCGCTGCTGCCGGTGTTCTCCAACCTGCTGCCGGCCGACCCGGCGATGCAATCGCTGATCGAGAAATCGCGCGCGCCGTACAAGGTGAAGCTCGAAGAACAGCTCGCGGTCACCGAAGGCCTCCTGTACCGGCGCGGCAACTTCAATGGCACGTTCGACCAGCTCATACTCGATGCACTGCTGGCAGTCAGCGGCGCGGAAATCGCTTTTTCGCCCGGATTTCGCTGGGGTACAACGATACTGCCGGGCCAGTCGATTACTTTCGAGCATGTCATGGATCAGACGGCAATCACCTACCCCTACACGACCCTCACCGACATGACGGGCGCAACTATCAAGTCCGTGCTGGAGGATGTGTGCGACAATCTCTTCAATCCCGACCCGTATCTGCAACAGGG
>JANMDK010000284.1:0-11991 GCA_031376265.1 Pseudomonadota bacterium | reverse complement strand
GCTTCACGACCGGGGGCGGGGCGATCACGCTCACCCAGGCGGCCAACAACTTCACGGGTGCGGTGAGCGCATCGAACACGGGCGCCAACGCAATCCAGGTCACCGACACCAACGCATTGCAGCTGGGGACGGTGAGCACGGGCGGGAACCTGAGCTTGATCGCCAACGGGGCGGTGACGCAGACGGGTGCACTGACAGTAGCGGGTACCACGAGCGTGAACGCCAATGCAGGAGCGATCACGTTGACTCAGGCAGCGAACGACTTCGCCGGTGCGGTGAGCCTGACAAACAACGGGGCGAATGCAGTGCAGGTCACCGACACCAACGCGCTGACTCTGGGCGTACTTTCGACGGGTGCGCTAACGGTGACGTCCAGCGGCGCATTGAGCCTGGGCCAAGGGACTGTAAACGGATCATTGGCAGCTTCGAGCTCCGGCGGCGCGATTACGCAATCGGGCGCGTTGACAGCCGTCGGGTCGGCAAGCATCGCGGCCGGGTCAGCACCGATCACTCTGAGCTCTGCAAATGACTTTCAAGGCCTCGTAAACCTATCGAACACCGGCGCAAACGCCGTTTCGATCACGAATGCGACCCCGATCACATTCACCACGCTTAACGTTGGCGGCGCGTTTACCGCGAATGCGCCCACGATTGTGGCGAACGACACGACCAATACTGGCAGTCAGCTCTGGAACGGCAATGTCACTTTTAATGGCGTAGAAACGACGAATGGCGGCGCATTTGCGGTCACTGGTACCACGACCCTTGGCGGCAATACCACTGTCAATTCTGGGATCGGCAATGTGACATTCACGGGCGCGATCTTGGGAAGCACGGCGGGCGGGCAGAGCCTTGCCGTGAATAGCACGGGGACAATTTCATTGGGAAGCCCCGTAGGGAGCGGGACCTCGCTTGCATCTTTGACGACGAGTGCTGGGGGATCGATCGCGCTAAACGGTGGCCCGGTGACGACCGTCGGTGCGCAGAGTTACGGCGGGGCGGTTGTCCTTGGCGCGCCGGCCACTTTGAGCGGGACCGGAATCACCTTTGCGAGCACGGTCAACGGCGCGCAAACGCTGGCAGTCAATGACAGCGCCACGACAACATTTTCGGGGGCGGTCGGCAACATCACGCCGCTTGCTTCGGTCACCACGATTGCCGGCGGCGCCACCGCGATCAATGGCGGCTCGATAGCGACCTCAGGCGCTCAGACCTACGGTAACGCAGTGGTTCTCGGCGCGGGAACCACTCTCACTGGGTCCACCGTTACCTTCTCTGCGATGCTCGACGGCGCCCAGTCGCTCGCCATCGCCGACAGCGGCACCACCACCTTTAATGCCGCAGTTGGCGGGGCTACCCCTCTGGTGAGCCTCAGTACCGCCGCCGGGAGCAGCACCGCGATCGCCGGGGGCTCAGTACGAACCACGGGCGCGCAGTCGTACGGTGGCGCGCTTGTGTTGCGCGCGGCCACTACGCTCTCGGGTGCGGGCATAACGCTCGCCAATATTGACGGCGCTCATTCACTGATCGTCAACGACAGCGGCGCCACGACGTACGGCGGGTCGATCGGCACTTCGACCCCCCTGGCGACTATTACGACGGACGGCGGAGGCACTACCGTCCTAGGCGGTTCGGTGGTGACCACGGGTGCGCAGAATTATGGCGACCCGGTCGTTCTCAGGTCCGCCACGACGCTCAGCGGTGTGGGCATTGCGTTCGCTGGCGCCGTCAACGGCCCGCATGCACTCACCGTGAACGACAGCGGTACCACGATCTTTGCGGCCCCAGTGGGCGGCACGACCGCCTTAGCGTCGCTGACGACTGATGCGGCCGGAACGACGAGACTGAGCCACGTCGCGACTTCAGGCCCGCAGGCTTACGGCGACAACGTAGTGCTCAACGGCGCGTATGCAACTTCCAGCAGTCTGTTCAGCGTTGGCGGGACGGCCACGCTGGGCGGTCCGACGACGATCACTACTGGTGCGGGCGGTGCGTCGTTTGCCGGCCAGATCAACGGCGCGACTACGCTGGGCGTCGACAGTGCTGGCGGCGCAGTTGTGTTTGGCGCGAATATCGGCGCAACTATCCCCTTGTCCGGATTGTCGGTCAAAGCGCGGACGATCGTTGCGCACGATACGACGACCAACGGCAACCAGTTGTGGGACGGAAACGTTACGTTCAACAGCACCGAATCGACGAATGGCGGTTCGTTCACGGTCACCGGGACGACGACGCTGGGCGGCTCGACCGTAGTCAACACCGATGCAGGAAATGCGAATTTCATGGGCGCGGTCGATAGCGCCGCAGGTGGTACGCGAAGCCTGGTGGTGAACAGTGCGGGGGTCACGACATTTGGCAGCACAGTCGGTGCGAATGCTCCGCTTTTGCGCTTGACCACGGATTCGCCGGGGACGTCAATCTTTTCGGGAAGCGTGACGACGGGCGGTGGCGTGTCTGGCTCCGCAATTACGCCTTCGATTTCGATCAACGACCCCGCCAGCGGCGCAGTTAACCTCGCGTTGACGAGCATGGACGGTGGCCTCATCTCCGTAAACAACGCTAGCGCGATTTTCCCGCAATCCATCAATACCGCAGGAGCCGTGGTCATCAGTGGTGGGCAGCCTCTCGGATCGCCGAATGCTCCTTTGCTGCTGAGCGTCACTCCGGCGGGGATGCAGGTCACGCAGCCGATCACATTGACGTTTGCAGCCCCTTCAATACCGGGCACGCTCATTTTCCATCCCGGTGCATCGGTGCGCGCATTCATAGGCGGTTCCGGAAGCTCGGTCGCGTTGCAGTCGAACGCCCAGGACCTCTCGGCGCTGCTCTCCGTGGCTACAGTGCAGTCGTCAGCAGCGAGCGCAATCTCGGAAGCGTCGAAGGTCGGGTTCGACACGGACAGCGTGGCGCAGCAGATAAACTTCGGATTTGCGGGCGATGTAGGCGTAAGCCCGCCCATGGATCACCGCATCGATGGATCAGGAATCTCGGTTCCGGACGAGTTCGGCGAAGAGGAGGAAGAAGAAAGCCCGAAGAAGAAGAAAAATGCCGGAAAGTGACCTGCGCGCCCGACGCCACCCCCGCGCCCGGAGCGGGTAAAATAGCGCCCGAATGTCTTCGAGCCAATGTCCGCGATCAACCTGACCGATCACTTCCTGATCGCCATGCCGGCCATGGCGGACCCGCATTTCACGAGGACGCTGACCTACATCTGCGAGCACAACGACCAGGGCGCCCTCGGCGTCGTGGTCAACCGGCCGATCGACATGACCCTGCGCTCGCTCTTCGACCGGCTGTCCCTCCCAATGGGCAACGACGGCATCGGCGACGCACCGATCTATTTCGGCGGCCCGGTGCAGACCGACCGCGGCTTCGTGCTCCACGAGCCCACCGGCAACTGGCAGGCGACCCTCAAAGTGCGCGATACGGTCGGGCTGACCACCTCCAAGGACATTCTCGAGGCGGTCGGCCGCGGCGAAGGCCCCAAGCGCCTGCTCGTGACACTCGGCTATGCCGGCTGGTCGGCCGGACAGCTCGAGCACGAGCTCAGCCAGAACGCCTGGCTCTCGGTCGAGGCGCGCGGCGACCGGATCCTCTTCGATACGCCGGCCGACGAGAGACTGCCGGCGGCGCTCGGCCTTCTCGGCATCGACCTCGCCAGCCTCTCGGAAGAAGCGGGACATGCCTGAGGCGCTCGTGGTGGCCTCCGGAACCGTAGTGGCTTTCGATTTCGGCATCAAGCGCATCGGCGTCGCGGTCGGCGAGCGGGAGACCGGGCTGGCACATCCACTTGCGCAGATCGCGGGCGAGGAAGCCGCGCCGCGCTTCGCCGCCATCGAAAAAATCATCGACGAATGGCAGCCGGCGCTTCTCGTCGTCGGCCTGCCGCTTTCGGCGGAGGGCGCAGCCGACGACCTCACGCGCCGCGCGCAGCGCTTTGCGCGCCAGCTAGAAGGCCGCTTCGGCCTGCCGGTCAACCTCGTCGACGAGCGTTATTCCTCGGTCGCCGCGGAAGCCTCGCTGCGCGAAACCGGGGCGCACCGCGCGCTGCGGGAAAAGCGCATCGACTCGGCCGCCGCCCAGCTCATCCTGCAGCAATACTTCGCCGACCATGCTGCCTGACGCAGAAGTCCTTTGCGCGCGCCTCGCCGCCGAGCTCAGGCCCCTGGTCAAGCCGAGCACCGCGATGATCGGCCTCTACACCGGCGGCGCCTGGCTCGCGGAAAAGCTGCACCCGCAGCTCGGCCTCTCGACGCCGCTCGGCCTCATGGATATCGCGTTCTACCGCGACGACTACCACAAGCAGGGCCTGCACCACGATCCAAAGCGCACGCGCATCGCGTTCGAGGTCGAAGGCCGCGACCTGCTGCTTGTGGACGACATCCTCTATACCGGCCGCACGGTCCGGGCCGCGATGAACGAGCTCTTCGACTATGGGCGCCCCGCGAGCATCACGCTCGTGGTGCTCGCGGACCGCGGCGGCCGGCAGCTGCCGATCTTTGCGCAATACTGCGGCACCAAGGTCGATGTGCCCGAAGGCCAGCGCCTGCGAATCAAGCGCAGCGATGACGGCAAGCTCAGCATGGAGCTCGAGAGTGCCTAACCCGCAACTCAATGCCGCCGGCGAGCTGCAGCACCTGCTATCGATCGAGGGCCTGCCGCGCGCGATCCTCAACCAGATCCTCGACACCGCGGACTCGTTCGTCGGCGTGACCGAGCGCGAGGTGAAGAAGGTCCCGCTCCTGCGCGGAAAAAGCGTCTTCAACCTGTTCTTCGAAGCCTCGACACGCACGCGCACCACCTTCGAGATCGCGGCCAAGCGGCTTTCGGCCGACGTGATCAATCTCAACATCGCCGCGTCCTCGCAGACAAAGGGCGAGTCGCTGCTCGACACCGTGGCCAACCTTTCGGCGATGCAGGCCGACATTTTCATCGTGCGCCATGTCGCCTCCGGGGCGCCGTACCTGATCGCGCGCAACGTGAAGCCGCACGAACACGTGGTCAACACCGGCGACGGCCGCCACGCGCCCCCGACGCAAGGGCGGCCCGACCTCTACCCGATCCGTCACTTCAAGAAAGACTCCACGCTGCTTACGGTCGCGGTGGTCGGAGACATCCTGCATTCGCGCGTCGCCCGCTCGCTGATCCACGGGCTGACCACGCTGGGCACGCCCGAGGTGCGAGTAATCGGACCGCAGACGCTGATTCCGACCGGCGTCGAGAGCCTCGGCGTCAAGGTGTTCCATGACATGAAGAAGGGCCTCGCCGGCGCCGACGTAGTCGTCATGCTGCGCCTGCAGAACGAGCGCATGCGCGGCGCGCTGCTGCCGAGCGCGCAGGAATTCAACAAGTACTACGGCCTTTCCCCCGACAAGCTCGCGCTCGCGAAGCCCGATGCGATCGTGATGCACCCCGGCCCGATGAACCGCGGCGTCGAGATCGACTCGTCGGTCGCCGACGGTCCGCACTCGGTGATCCTCCCGCAGGTCACGTACGGAATCGCGGTGCGCATGGCGGTCATGAGCATCATCGCGGGCAACTAGGAGCAGGGGGATGCTCATGTCGCCTCCCCCCGCACCCCCCACCACGGGTACGCCATGAAAGTGCTAATCAAGGGTGGCAGGGTGATCGACCCGGCCAGCGGGCGCGACGGGATCGGCGACGTGCTGCTCGATGGCGAGCGCATCGCCGCTCTCGATGGCGCGGCGCGCGACGCCAAGGCCGACCAGGTGATCGACGCCAAGGGCCTCGTGGTGTCGCCAGGCCTGGTGGACATCTGCGCGCGCCTGCGCGAGCCCGGCTTCGAATACAAGGCGACGCTCGAATCGGAAATGGAAGCGGCCATCGCGGGCGGCGTGACCGGCCTCGCTTGCCCGCCGGACACCGACCCGCCGCTCGATGAGCCGGGGCTGGTCGACATGCTGCGCCGTCGCGCGCGCGCGATCACGCATGCGCGCCTGTACCCGATCGGCGCGCTGACGGTGAAGCTCGAGGGCGAGCGGCTCACCGAAATGGCCGAGCTCGCCGAATCCGGCTGCCTCGCGTTTACGCAGGCGAATGCGCCGCTGGACGACACGCAGGTGCTCTGGCGCGCGCTGCAGTACGCCGGGACATTCGGTTTTGCGGTGTGGTTGCGGGCGGAAGATCTATCACTTGCTCGCGGCGGCGTCGCGCACGATGGCGAGGTCGCGACGCGCCTCGGCCTGCCCGGCATTCCCGCCATGGCCGAGACGATCGAGCTCGGCCGCCTGCTGCAGCTGGTGCGCGCCACTGGAACGCGGCTGCACGTGTGCCGGATTTCGACGGCCGGTGCAGTGGAGATGATCCGCAAGGCGAAAGCCGAGAAGCTGCCGGTGACCTGCGATGTCGGCATCCACCATGTGCACCTGTCCGAAATGGACCTCGGCTACTTCGACTCGCACTGCCGTCTCGTGCCGCCGTTGCGCAGCATTCGCGACCGCGATGCGCTGCGCGCAGGCCTCGCCGACGGCACCATCGACGTCATCTGCTCGGACCACACGCCGGTGGACGAGGATGCCAAGCAGATGCCCTTCAGCGAAGCCGAAGTCGGCGCCACCGGCCTCGAGCTGCTGCTGCCGCTGACCCTCAAGTGGGCGAGCGAGACCAAGACGCCGCTGGCCAAGGCGCTCGCGAAAGTGACGGTCGATGCGGCGCGCGTGCTCGGGGTGAAATCCGGGCGCCTCGAGCCTGGCGCGCCCGCCGATCTCGCGATCTTCGACGCCACGGCGCCTTTCCTCGTCGTGCCCGAGGCGCTCAGGAGCCAAGGGAAGAACACGCCTTTCATCGGCTACGAGCTGGCCGGCCGCGTGCGTTACACGCTCGTCGACGGGCGAGTGATCTTCGGCGAGGCGCAGGCGAAGAAATGAGCCGGGTCGCGGCCGCGTTGGCCGGTCTTGCGAGCGTCCTCGCGCTTGCCGCGTGCTCTTCGGGCCCGCCACGCCGAGCGCCTGAAACCACAGCGCCGCCCTCGCCGCTCCAATCGTCACACCAATCGGCACCGCCTTCGCGCGCGCCCGCAAGAGGCGGCGGGTACTACAAGGACGACGGCCCGCTCGAAAACGCCCCCGACCTCGACAAGATTGCGGATGCGGTGCCGAGGGCGGAACGCCTCCACCGCTTCGCCAACAATCCCTACCAGGTCTTCGGCAAGGACTACGTGCCGGTGCGCGCCGGCAGCGATTTCCGCCAACGCGGCATGGCCAGCTGGTACGGGCGCCGCTATCACGGACAAAAAACCTCCAGCGGCGAGGTCTACGACATGTTCGGGATGACCGCCGCGCACCCGACGCTGCCGATCCCGAGCTATGCGCGGGTCACCAATGTGGCCACCGGCCGCAGCGTGGTCGTGCGCGTCAACGACCGCGGGCCTTTCCTTTCGGACCGGGTCATCGACCTCTCGTATGTTGCGGCCTACAAGCTCGGCTACATCCAGGCGGGAAGCACGCTCGTGGATGTGGCGGTGGTCACCGCCGGCAGCCCGCAAGTCACGGCCTCGGTCGCACAAGTGCCGCCGCCGCAGCAGGTTTCGCCGCCGGCCCCGGCCGCCGAAGTCGTCGCGCCGCCCGTGCGCGAGGCCCCGCCGCTGCCCGTCACCAGCGATTCGACCGGCATCTACCTTCAGATAGGGGCTTTTTCAATGCGCGACAACGCAGAATCCTTTCGCGCAAAGGTGTACAAGGACCTGGCGTGGCTGAACGACGCCATGCACGTCAATGCGCAGGGCGGCCTTTTCCGCCTGCAGCTGGGTCCCTACCGGTCGCAGGAAGAAGCCCGCCAGATGGCCGAGCGCATTCGCGCCGAGTTGAACCTGCAGCCGGTCCTGCTGGTCAGATAATCCGACGGGCAGCCCCCGCCGCTTCCTTCAAGGTTTCCCCATGCTTCGCGCTTTCGCCTCTTTTTTGCTGGTCACGTTTTCTTCCCTCGCCCTGGCGCAAACGGCGCCGCCCCCGGTCATCGGCAAGGCATACATCCTCGCGGACGTGACGAGCGGCCAGGTGCTCGCGAGCGACCGCCCGGACGAGCGCTTCGAGCCGGCCTCGCTCACCAAGATCATGACCGCCTATCTGGTCTTCCAGGCGCTCAAGGAAAAGAAGCTCACGCTCGACAAGACCGTGCCGGTGTCCGAAAAGGCTTGGAAGGCGAGCGGCTCGCGCATGTTCATCGAGCCCAACCGCCCGGTCACGGTGGACGAGCTGATCCGCGGCATGATCGTGCAGTCGGGCAACGACGCGTGCATCGCGCTTGCCGAGGCGATCGGCGGGTCGGAAGACGTCTTCGCGCAGATGATGAACCGCGAGGCGCAGCGCCTGGGCATGAAGAATTCGAATTTCATGAACTCCAACGGCCTGCCGAACGCGCAGCACCACAGCTCGGCGCGCGACATGTACCTGCTTGCCGCGGCGCTGATCCGCGATTTTCCGGGCGAGTACGCCACGTACTACTCGATGAAGGTATACCGCTACAACAACATCACGCAGATGAACCGCAACCGCCTGCTGTGGCTGGACCCGACCGTCGACGGCATGAAGACCGGCTACACCGAGGCCGCCGGCTACTGCCTCGTCTCGTCGTCCAAGCGCGGGCCGCGGCGCCTGATTTCGGTGCTGCTGGGCTCGACGTCGGAATCGACCCGCGCGCAGGAGTCGCAAAAGCTCCTCAACTGGGGCTACCAGTTCTTCGACGCGGTGAAGCTCTACGACAAGACCCAGCCGGTCAAGGCGATCCAGGTCTGGAAGGGCACGGCGTCGGAAGTCAAGGCCGGCTTCACGCAGGACATGTACATCACCGTGCCCAAGGGGCAGGCCGACAAGGTCAAGGCCGACCTGCTGGCCCAGCAGCCGCTCGTGGCGCCGATTACACTGGGGCAGAAGGTCGGCGTGATGCGAGTCACGATGGACGGCAAGCCGGTCGGCGAATACCCGGTGGTAGCCCTTGAGGCGGTGGCCGTGGCCGGGGTTTTCGGACGGGCCTGGGATACACTCAGGCTGTGGATAAAATAGGCGCAGGAACGACAGAAACGAGGGTGTCATGACGGTTTTCCTGAACGGGCAATTCATGCCCATGGAAGAAGCGAAAGTGCCGGTGCTCGATCGCGGCTTCATCTTCGGCGACGGGATCTACGAGCTCGTGCCGGTGTATTCGCGCGCGCCGTTCCGGCTCGAGGGCCATCTTGCGCGCATGGAGCGCAGCCTCTCGGAAGTGAAGATAGCCAACCCGTACACGCGCGCCGAGTGGACGAAGCTCATCAATGACCTGATCGAAAAGCAGTCGTTCGACGACCAAGGCGTCTACTGGCAGGTCACGCGCGGCGTGGCCAAGCGCGACCACTCGTTTCCCAAGGGCGTGCAGCCCACGGTCTTCATGATGTCGAACCCGCTCGTGAATCCCTCCAAGGAGATCATCGAGCACGGCGCCAAGGCGGTGAGCTCGGACGATTTCCGCTGGCACCGCTGCGACCTCAAGACCACCTCGCTGATCGGCAACTGCATGCTGCGCCAGCTGTCGTTCGAGGAAGGCGCGATCGAAACGCTGCTGCTGCGCGACGGCAAGCTCACCGAGGCCTCGGCCTCCAACGCGTACATCGTCAAGAACGGCGTGATCGCCACGCCGCCCAAGGACCACCACATCCTGCCGGGGATCACCCTGGACGTGGTGTTCGACATCGTCAAGCGCGGCCAGATGGCCATGGAAGTGCGCGAGATCACCGAGGCCGAGCTGCGCGGTGCCGACGAGGTGTGGGTGACTTCGTCCTCCAAGGAGATCGTCGCAATCACCGAACTCGACGGCAAGCCAGTCGGCAGCGGCAAGCCCGGCCCGGTGTTCCGCAAGGCCTGGCAGCATTACCAGGATTTCAAGAACGAGGTCATGCGCGGCAACAAGCAGGCGAGGGCGGCCTGAACGCGGTGGACGGCGAAGCCGAGTTCATCAAGCGCGAGACGCTCCTCGCGTTCCCCACCGAATTCCCGATCAAGGTCATGGGCCGGCGCGAAGGCGACTTCGCACAGGGCGTGATGGAGATCGTGCTGCGCCACTCGCCCGACTTCGACCCGAAGACGATGGAGATGCGCCCGAGCAGCAAGGGCAAGTACCTCGGCCTCACCGTCACCATCCAGGCGAAGTCGCGCGAGCAGCTCGACGCCCTCTATCGCGATCTTTGCAGCCACCCGGCCGTGGTGATGGTGCTGTGATCGCGGTCGCACCCGAGCAGGTGCGCATTGCCGAGGAGGCTGCAGTCGTACCGTCGCCGATCGTGCGCAAGCTGGGCCTGGTCGAATACAGCGAGGCTCTGGGCGCCATGCGCCGGTTTACCGCGCAGCGCGGCGCCGAAACTCCCGATGAGCTCTGGCTCCTCGAGCATCCGCCGGTCTATACACTTGGGCTGGGCGCGGACGAAGCCCACGGCCCGCGCTCGCCCGGCGCAATTCCCGTGCTGCGCGTCGAGCGCGGCGGCGAAGTCACTTACCATGGCCCGGGCCAGCTGGTCGTCTATACGCTGATCGACATCGGGCGCAGCGGCACAAAGGTGCGCGAGTTCGTGCGGTGTCTCGAGCAAACCCTGATCGACCTCCTGGCGGCGTATGGCGTTTGGGGAGAGCGCAGGCCGGGCGCGCCGGGCGTCTACGTGGACGGCGCAAAAGTCGCCGCGCTGGGCGTGCGCATCTCGCGCGGCTGCGCGCTGCATGGGCTGGCGCTCAACATCGACATGGACCTCACCCCCTTCAGCCGGATCGACCCTTGCGGATATCCGGGCCTCGCTGTCACGCAAACGCGCGACCTCGGGATCGCCGCCGACATCAATGAACTTGGCACGGGCATCGCACGGCACCTGCTCGCACACCTGGGTCGCAACCATGCGTGACGCCGGCGTCAAGGAGAAGGGGCAAGCCAAGACCGCGCGTGTGTTCGACAAATATGCGATAAAGATCGTACCGCGCGAGGCGCTCAAGAAACCCGACTGGATTCGCGTCAAGGCCGCGAGCGAGAACTCACGCTTTGGCGAGATCAAGCAGATCCTGCGCGAGCAGAAGCTGCATACAGTATGCGAGGAAGCCTCCTGCCCGAACATCGGCGAGTGCTTCGGCAAGGGCACCGCGACCTTCATGATTCTCGGCGACATCTGCACGCGCCGTTGCCCGTTCTGCGACGTCGGTCACGGCCGGCCGCTGGCGCCGGACGCCGAGGAGCCGCGGCACCTCGGCGAAACCATCGCCCGGCTCAAGCTGCGCTACGTGGTGATCACCAGCGTCGACCGCGACGACCTGCGCGACGGCGGCGCGCAGCATTTCGTCGACTGCATCCGTACGGTGCGCGAGCAGTCGCCGGCGACGACGATCGAAGTGCTGGTGCCGGATTTCCGCGGGCGCCTGGATCGCGCGCTCGGGATCCTCGTCAATGCGCCGCCCGACGTGATGAACCATAACCTGGAGACCGTGCCGCGGCTTTACCGCCAAGCGCGCCCGGGCGGCGACTATCAGCACTCGCTGACGCTGTTGAAGGAATTCAAGCGGCTGCATCCGCGGGTGCCGACCAAGTCGGGGCTCATGGTCGGGCTGGGCGAAACCGACGAGGAGATCCTCGCGGTCATGCGCGACCTGCGCGCCCACGACGTCGACATGGTGACGGTCGGGCAGTACCTGCAGCCGGGCCCGCACCACCTTCCTGTCGAGCGCTACGTGCACCCGGACGTCTTCTCGATGTTCGAGCGCGAGGCCAACGCGATGGGCTTCCGGCATGCGGCCATCGGCGCGATGGTTCGCTCTTCGTACCACGCCGACCAGCAGGCGCACGAGGCCGGCGTAGGCTGAGGCGGCGGAAAATGTACCGGCATCGGTACACGAATTGCCATGAGAGCCGCGTCCTGCTTGACTCTACGAAACGAAAAGTTGAGGAATTGTGCTTCCTAAGAGTGGGCCGCGAGCGCGCGCTCGATCAGGCCCTGCAGCTCCGCGGCATCCGGCTCGCCCACGTAGC
>JANMDK010000273.1:0-4886 GCA_031376265.1 Pseudomonadota bacterium | reverse complement strand
GCCGGCTGCGGTCGAGCAGGAATTGCCCGGTGGTGTTGCAGGTTTCCTCCGGATAGCCGTAGCAGACCAGGCGCGCGGGGCCGGAGGCGGCTTCGTCATGGATCGCGAATCCGACCGGCGAGCGCACGACGCGCTCATTGGCGCTCTCGACCGCTGCGCTGGCCAGCTCGGCGCGAAGTTTCGCGCGGGCCGCCGTGTCGATGTGGCCGCGCATGCGCGTTGCGATCGCATCGTGCATTTGCCACGTCGGATGCATGGCGCCGGCGATGTTGCCCTGGAGGCTCATCGACTCGTCCGCCTTTCGGAACCAGCGGTCCTTCGACCCCGGCGCGCCGGCGCACCAGCCCCGGCCGATCAGGTTCTCGTCGGTGAGCAGGCCGTCGACCGGGCGCCAGCCCGACTCGAGCGACAGGTCGGCGACGATGCGATTGAGGCCCTGCACGACCACGCGGTAGGCTGACTCGGACTCCGCGCGGCTCAGCTTCAGCTGCAGCGCGCCGGCGAGCGCGCCGATCCAGCCGTCGGCGGGTACGTCCTCGCAGAATACGTCCGGGTTCGCCCGGGCGCGCGTAGGGTCGGGATACTCGGTGTACATCACTTGCAGCGCCTCGTAGCCGCCATCCTTGCGCATTTCGGCGAGGCGATTGCGCACCCGGGGCAGTTCGCCGCGAAGGTCGTCGAGCATGGTGCGCAGGACCGTTTCGACCTCGGCAAGCTGGGCACCCTGTTGGCGGCGCTTGATCATGTCGATCAGCGCGGCGGCAAAACCGGTGTCGTTGCCGCCGACGGTCATCGTCATTACGTCGATGGTTTTCTTTGCGCTGGCCGGATCCTGGCTGCCGAGGAACAGCGCCAGCGCGCTCAGCTGGTCCTTGAGCTTGCGCACTTCCTCGAGCTCGCTGTCATCGGCGACGAGGCCGCGGTCGGCGTTCAGCTGGCGAAACTCGGTGAGGCTGATCTGTCCTTCGTACCCGCCGAGGACGCCGTTGGTGAGCGTTGCGCCCGAGCAGGCCAGGCTCGCGATCGTGATGGCGCCTTTGCGCCCGGAAGGCGAGGTCTCGCCTTCGCGGATCAGGCGGAGCCCCGCCTGGATCGTGGCTGCCTGAGCGCTGCGATGGCAGCGCTCGTCCATCCACAACGCGCGGTTGCCGCCCTTGCATCTTGTCCAGGCGAAGTAGCCGTCGCACGGACCGTCGGGATTGCCCTGCCCGGCGGCATAGGAGTCGCCGATCGAGACGATGAGCAGGTCCTCCGGGACTTCGGCGGTGAGCGTTCGGGTCGAGGTCCCCAGCTTGTACTCCAGCGTTGCCGCCAGCTTTTCATTGGAGTGGACCGGGGGCAGGCCCTCCAGCTTGCAATCCGCCGCCTCGAATTTCTGCACCGGCGGCTGTCCGGGACGTCCGAGGGCCACGGCCTGGCCGCGAGGATTACGGAAGACGAGGTTGCAATCGGTTGCGCCAGGCTCCAGCGTCGCGAGCCCCACCAGCCTACGCGAGCGATAACCTGCCTGGTCCGGGTCGGTGGACAGCATGTCCCACGGACCGGTAGGCAGGAGCGAGTTCAGTTCGGGGTTCCTGCTCCGGACGATCTCCAGGTACTTGGCTTGCCCAAGCGGCGCCCAGTTCGTCTCGACCGGCCGCAGCAGCGGATCTTTCGGGCGCGGTGCCCCTTCGGGCTGGTATTGAAGGGCGTTGAACAGCCCGATGCGAGGAACGACGCGAATCTCGAGCGCTGGCGACTGCGCATTCGACGGTGTCGCGAAGTTCGCAGCAAGTACCGTGAACGCAGCGTTGAGTGCAATCCAGTTTGCGCGCATGACGTCTCCCCAGAGTCGAAGGCGCGCCGATTATGCGGCTGCTTCCTCTTGTGCGGGGTGCGCTAGTCCTTCAGTAGCTCATCCCTTCGCGAATGCAGATTGCGATCTCAATCCGCGCGAAACGAAGCAAGCAGGTCGCGTAGCCGCGCCGGGTCTTCCTGCTGGAGCGTGCGCAGGTTGGCCTGCCCAATCCGGTCCGAAACCGAAAGCGGCGCGGTGACCGCCAAGAGTTCGGCTGCGCTCATGCGCGAAACGTCGACGTACTCCATCGTTCCCGGGCCGCGCACCTCGCGCAGCACGCTCGCGCGCACCAGCTGCACCGTCGGGTCCGGGGTGCGGCGGATGAAGCGCACCGCGCGGTGCTCGTCGGAGAGGTCCGAAGCGAATCCCGGATGGAAAGGCACGCAATAGAAGGGCGTGTCGCCGTTCGGATGGCGCGCCTGCATGCGCTCGCGCGCGGCCGAGAGGAGCGCCTCGAAGGCGTGGGCGCCTTCTTTCCCCTGAGCGAGATCAGCGGCTAGCGCCGGCAGCAGGACCAGGCCGACGTCGATCGATGCCTCGGGCAACTCTTCAAAGCGCCGGAAAGCTTCGTCCAGCGCTGCAGCCGCAGCGTCGAATCCCTGCGTGCCCGGTGCTCCGCCCGCCTCGAGCAGTACGACGCGCTTTAACTTGCCGGTTTCGCGGGTGCGCTTCGCGTACGGGCACAGATTGAACGCTTCGACGAACTCGCGCACGTAGCGGTCGTTGCGCGCCAAGGCTGCGGCAATGCGGAAATCGGACATAAGGAACAGTATCCCGCACCAGGGCTTCCGGCAAAGGGGTGGCTACCAAAGTGGCAGCCGCAGGAATAGGATTGGGCAACCCAACGGAGGCGACCATGCGAATCCCGCTCGGAGTGATCCTTTCCCTCAGCCTGCTTGTCCCCGCCGCGTGGGCCCACGAGGAAGACGCGGCCAAGGCCAAGGGGCCGCTGCAGCTCGGCAAGGTCTCGTTCCCGACGACCTGCCTCGCGGCTTCGCAGCCCGCCTTCGAGCGGTCCGTGGCGCTGCTGCATTCGTTCTGGTTCGCCGAAGCGGAAAAAGCGTTTCGCGACGTGCTCGCCCGCGACCCCGGCTGCGCAATCGCGACGTGGGGCATCGCGGCGCTTCGCATCGGCAACACCTTCGCCGGCAACGCGACGCCCGCCGACGCGCAGGCGGCCACCGAGGCGATCGAGCGTGGCCGCGCGATCGGCGCAAAGAGCGAGCGCGAGCGCGCCTACATCGAGGCGGTGTCCGCGTACTGGAGGAATTTTCGCGATACGCCGCATGGCGCGCGCATGCAGGCGCTGGCCGAGGCGTTCGGGGCGCTGGCGGCACGGTACCCGGCGGACGACGAGGCGCAGGTCTTTCATGCGATCTACCTCACCGCGACGCAGTCGCCGACCGACAAGAAATTCACCGCGACGCTCAGGGCGGCCTCCATCCTCGAGCCCCAGTTCGCGAAGCACCCGGAGCATCCGGGCGTGGCGCATTACCTGATCCACGCCTACGACTACCCGCCGATCGCAGAGAAGGGCCTCGCCGCGGCGCGGCGCTATGCGCAGATCGCGCCCTCGGCACCGCACGCGCTGCATATGCCTTCGCACATCTTCACGCGCGTCGGGGCGTGGCAGGATTCCGTCCAGATGAACCGCCGCTCGGCCGACACGGCGCGGGCCGAGCGTTCCCCCGGGGACGAGCTGCATGCGCTGGACTACATGGTCTACGCCAACCTGCAGCTCGCCCGGGACAAGGAGGCGCTTGCCGCCATCGAAGAGGCCCGCGGGGTGGCGAGCCTGAATCCGGCGGCCCTGCCGATCTGGTACTCGCTGGCCGCCATGCCCGCGCGATACACGATCGAGCGCGGCATGTGGAAAGACGCCGCGCAGCTCGAGCCGCGCGAAAGCCGCTTCCCGTGGACCGCCGCGATGACGCTTTACGCGAAGGCGCTCGGCTCGGCCCGCTCCGGCGATGCCGCCGCGGCCGCCAGGAGCGCGCAGGAGCTCGACAAGATCACGCAGGACCTGCGCGCGGCCAAGAACGAGTATTGGGCGACCGAGGTAAGCGTGCAGGCCATCGGCGCGCAGGCGTGGTCGGCGTTCGCGGCCGGCAACCGCGACGCGGCCCTCGAGCGCATGCGCGCCGCGGCCGACCTCGAAGACCAGAGCGAGAAAAGCGCCGTCTCACCGGGCCGGCTGATCCCGGCGCGTGAATTGCTCGGCGACATGCTCATGGAGCTGGGCCGGCCGGCGGAGACGCTTGCCGAGTACGAGCGTTCGCAGGTGCGCGACCCGAATCGCCTTCGCGCGCTCTACGGCGCAGGGCTGGCGGCCTCGCAGGCGGGCGACAAGCAAAAGGCCAGGAGCTACTTCGCCCGCGTCGCGCAGCTTGCCGGGACCTCGGATGCGCGCCCGGAATTGCGCAAAGTGCGGGACTACCTGGCGGCAAACTAGCCGCGGCGAAGGCGGGCGGCTATCTGGCCGTTGCGCGTCAAGCCGAACCGGCTATGACGGGTCGCGTCATAGCCGCTGTTCGCTCCCCGGCTCCTGATCTGGGTCAGAATGTCCCAGTTCGATTCCAACCGAGGCGTCATGATCCTTCGTACACTCCTGCTCGTTGCGGCCACTTTTGCTGCCGCGCCCAACGCTCTTGCCCAGGTGTGGCCCGCCAAGCCGATCACCTTCATCGTCCCGTATGCCGCCGGGGGCTTCGCCGACATCCGCGCGCGCAAGATCGGGCAGGAGCTCACCCGGGTCCTCGGTCAGTCGATCGTGGTGGAGAACAAGTCCGGCGCCGGCGGCGTGGTCGGCACCGAGGTCATCGCCAAGGCCGCGCCCGACGGCTATACGATCGGCTCAGGGAATCTCGCGGCGCTCGCGGTCAATCCCAGCCTCATGAAGAAGCTCCCGTACGACCCGGTCAAGGACGTCGCGCCGGTGATCCTCATCGAGAACAGCCCGCTGTTCCTGACCGCGGGGCCGGGCCTCGCGGCGAAAAGCGTGCAGGAGCTGATCGCGTTCGCAAAAGCCAACCCGGGCAAGCTCGCGTTC
>JANMDK010000267.1:0-4055 GCA_031376265.1 Pseudomonadota bacterium | reverse complement strand
GGCGCGCGCGATGTCGAACGTGCGCATGAGGCCCGCGGCGGTCTCTACGTTTGGCACAAGCTCGGTGGAATTTGCCGGTATGCCGATCTTGCGCTCGAGCTTGCCCACCGCCGCGTCCAGCTTTTCGACTTGCGCCGGCGTGGCGACCTTGGACATCAGCACGGCCTGCGGGCGCCCGGCCATGAGAGCTTCGAGATCCTCGCGCCCCTCCGTCTCGAACGGGTTGATGCGCACCGCGACGATCCGGCCGGCCTTACGCCAGCGATCGTGAAGCGAAGGCGCCATCGAACGCGCCCTGGGCCGCAGCGCGGGCGGCGTGAAATCCTCCAACTCCTGGATCAGCACGTCTGCGCCGCTGCCGGCCGCGGCGACATGCGCCGCCGGGTCGGCCCCCGCGACGAAGAGCCAGGTGCGCCTCGGTTTCAGCATCGGTCTTCAGACCCCGCGCTGCGGGTTTACGCGCTCGGCCTTGCTCTCGAGCTTGTTCAGCGCGCTGATGTAGGCCTTCGCCGAGGCCACGACGATATCGGTGTCGGCGCCGACGCCGTTCACGATCCGGCCGCCCTTGGAGAGGCGCACCGTGACCTCGCCCTGCGACTCGGTGCCCGACGTGACCGCATTGACCGAGTACAGCAGCAACTCGGACCCGCTCTTGGCCACGGTCTCGATGGCCTTGAAAGTGGCGTCCACCGGGCCATCACCCTCGGCTTCGATCTTGTGCTCCTTGCCCGCCGCGGTGATCACCACCGAGGCGTGCGGCCTTTCGCCCATGCCGCTCGCCTGGTTCATGTGGATCAGCTTCCAGTGGTCTTCCGAGTCCGGAATCGAGGTATCCGACTCCAGCGCCTGGAGGTCCTCGTCGTAGATTTCGGACTTCTTGTCGGCGAGGTCCTTGAATTTCTGGAACGCCTTGTTGTAAGCGTCCTCGGACTCGAGGTCGATGCCGAGCTCCTTCAATCGCTGCTTGAACGCGGTGCGGCCCGAGAGCTTGCCGAGCACGATGCGGTTGGTGGTCCAGCCCACGTCTTCGGCGGTCATGATCTCGTAGGTCTCGCGTGCCTTGAGCACGCCGTCCTGGTGGATGCCGGACGCGTGCGCAAACGCGTTGGCGCCGACCACGGCCTTGTTCGGCTGCACGACGAACCCGGTGATCTGCGAAACGATGCGCGAGGTCGGGACGATGTGCTTCGTGTCGATGCGCGTGTCCAGGCCGAAGAAATCCTTGCGCGTGCGCACCGCCATCACCACCTCCTCGAGCGAGGTGTTGCCGGCGCGCTCGCCGAGGCCGTTGATCGTACATTCGATCTGGCGCACGCCGCCGATCATGACGGCGGCAAGGGAATTGGCCACGGCCATGCCGAGGTCGTTATGGCAATGCACCGACCAGACGGCCTTGTCCGAATTCGGGATGCGCTCCCGCAGGCTGCGGATGAACTCGCCGAACTGCTGGGGCACCGCGTACCCCACCGTGTCGGGCATGTTGATCGTGCTCGCGCCCTCGGCGATCACGGCCTCCAGAACGCGGCAGAGGAAATCCGGGTCGGAGCGGCTGCCGTCCTCCGGCGAGAATTCCACGTCGCCGCAATGCTTCCGCGCGAACCTTACCGAAAGCTTGGCCTGCTCGAAGACCTGGTCACGGGTCATGCGCAGCTTCTTTTCCATGTGCAGGTCGCTGGTGGCTAGAAAGACGTGGATGCGCGCGTTCTTGGCACCCTTGAGCGCGTCGATGCCGCGCTGCACGTCCTTGTCGTTGGCGCGGCAAAGGCCGGCCACGGTTGAGTCCTTGATCATCGCGGCCACGGCCTTCACGGCCTCGAAATCGCCGTTGGAGGCGGCCGGGAAACCGGCTTCGATGACGTCCACGCGCATCCTCTCCAGCGCGCGGGCGATGCGCAGCTTCTCTTCGCGCGTCATCGAGGCGCCCGGGCTCTGCTCTCCGTCGCGCATGGTGGTATCGAAGATGATCAAGTGGTCTTTTTTCATGGTGACTCCGGTTGCCTTTGGTCTGGATGAATGTGTGCCTTTTCTCCGGGCCTTTCGGGCCGGGAGGCGGGGTACTGCCGAACTGGGGGGTTAGAGTGTGCGCGCGGGGCGCAGCAGACGGTCGCTAAGCAGCGCAGCCAGCGACAGGATCGCCAGGCTGAGATCGGTCGAACGAAGGAGGTTCGAGGGCTGCATGTCGGAAGAATATAGCCGGGTTCGCGGCCCCAGGCAAGCGAACCCCGGAACGCCTCCCGGCGGCGAGCCGGGAGCTAACGCCGCTTTCTTGCCTTGCGCACAGCCCAGAACACGTAGCCCGAGAGCGCGTAGGCCACGAACAGCAGGAAAAGCACCATCGGCGGGTTTGCGCCGATCAGCGTGATGCCGCCGATGACCAGCGGCACGACCCAGAAGGGAACGCGCTTCCTCAGGTTGAAATCCTTGAAGCTGTAGAACGGCAGCGTTACCACCATCGAAATGCCGGCGAACAGCGTCGTCACGAAGGCGATGTAGCGGATCCAGTCGACGCGGTCGATGCCGAAATCGTCGGCGACCCAGATGAAACCGGCGACGAGCGCCGCCGCGGCGGGGCTGGGCAACCCCTGGAAGAAGCGCTTGTCGACGACCTGGATATTGGTGTTGAACCGCGCCAGCCGCACTGCGGCCGCGGCGCAATAGACGAAGGCCGGGATCCAGCCTGCGTTGCCGAGATCCTTGAGCGCCCAGACATACATCACCAGCGCGGGCGCAGCGCCGAACGAAACCATGTCGGACAGGCTGTCGTAGTCGGCGCCGAACTCGCTCTGCGTGCGGGTGAGCCGGGCGATGCGGCCATCGAGGCCGTCGAGCACCATTGCGATGAAGATCGCGACGGCCGCCTGCTCGAAGCGCGCATTCATGGCCTGCACGATTGCGTAAAACCCGGCGAACAGCGCCGCGGTCGTGACCAAGTTGGGCAGCAGGTAGATGCTGCGCCGGCGCAGCGGAATGCGCAGCACGGGGCCGCGAACTTCGGCGTCGAGCCCCCCTTGCGGGAGATCAGCCACGCGCAGGCAGCCTCGCGAGCACCGTCTCGGCGGCCGAAACGATGTCGCCGATGGCGGCCTTCGGCTCGGCATCCAGCGGCAGGTAGAGGTCCACGCGCGAGCCGAAGCGGATGAAGCCGTACCGCTGGCCGCGCGTTAGGTCAGCGCCGGCGCCGACGTAGCAGAGGATGCGGCGCGCGATCAGCCCGGCGACCTGCACGCAGGTGACGTCGCGCCCGGAGGTCGTCGTGAGGAGCAGCGCGTTGCGCTCGTTCTCGACCGAGGCCTTGTCCAGCGACGCGTTAAAGAAGGACCCGTGGTGGTAGACCACCTCGGAGACCTTGCCGTCGACCGGCGATCGGTTCGAGTGCACGTTGAACACGTTCATGAACACGCTGATCTTGAGCGCCTCGACATTGCGGTACGGGTCGAGCGCCTTGCCGACGACAACCACGCGGCCATCGGCGGGCGAAACCACCGCCAGCGGCTCGGACGGCACCTCGCGCGGCGGGTCGCGGAAGAACTGCAGGATGAAGAGCGTGACCAGCCAGAACGGGATCGACCAGCCCCAGCCTGCGAAAACGCCGACAGCGGCCGAGACTGCGATCGCGATGGCGAGGAAGGGCCAGCCCTCCTTCGCAATCAGTGGATGCGGATAGTTGGCCGGCAACCTGTCCTCCTAGGGAATGCGATGCGACGGCGGGGCACCGCGTGCCCCGCCCTGTGCACGAAGGCTACTAGTTCTTCGCCTTGTCGACGAGCTTGTTCTTCTTGATCCACGGCCTCATGTCGCGCAGCTTGGCGCCGACCGTCTCGATCGGGTGCTGCGCGGTGATGCGGCGGCGGGAAAGGAGCGTCGGCGCGCCGGCGCGGTTCTCGAGGATGAAGCTCTTGGCGTACTCGCCGGTCTGGATGTCCTTGAGGATGTCCTTCATGACCTTGCGCGTCTCGTCCGTGATCACCCGCGGGCCGCTCACGTACTCGCCGTACTCGGCGTTGTTCGAGATCGAGTAGTTCATGGTGCCGATGCCGCCCTCGTACATGAGGTCG
>JANMDK010000235.1:0-8299 GCA_031376265.1 Pseudomonadota bacterium | reverse complement strand
GTGATCTTGCGCGACAGGTCACCGCGCGCGACTGCCGTAGTCACAGTGGCGATGTTGCGCACCTGTGCCGTAAGGTTGGTGGCCATCGCGTTGACCGAGTCGGTGAGGTCCTTCCAGGTGCCGGCCACGCCTGGCACAACGGCCTGCCCGCCGAGGCGGCCGTCGGTGCCGACCTCGCGCGCGACGCGCGTGACTTCCGAGGCAAACGAGCGCAGCTGGTCGACCATCGAGTTGGTCGCTTCCTTGAGCTGGAGGATTTCGCCGCGCACGTCCACGGTGATTTTCTTGGAGAGGTCGCCGTTGGCCACCGCGATGGTCACTTCGGCGATGTTCCTCACCTGCGCGGTGAGGTTGCCGGCCATCTGGTTCACCGAGTCGGTGAGGTCCTTCCAAACGCCCGACACGCCTTTCACCTTGGCCTGGCCGCCGAGCTTTCCTTCTGTACCCACTTCACGCGCAACCCGCGTCACTTCCGAGGTAAACACCGCGAGCTGCTCGATCATCGTGTTCACGAGGCGGGCCGAGCGCAGGAACTCGCCCTTGAGCGCGCGCCCGTCGACTTGCAGGTCCATCGACTGGTCGAGGTCGCCCTTGGCGACCGCGCCGATCGTGCGCGCGATGTCGATCGTCGGGCGCACCAAATCGTCAATCAACGTGTTTAGCGAGTCGATCTGGTTGGACCAGCCACCGACCGCGCCAGGGACCGTCATGCGCTGCGCAAGTCGCCCTTCCTTGCCGACGGTCGCGGACAGGCGCGCCGCTTCCTGGGTGATGCGCTGCTCGCGGGCGATCGCCTCGTTGAAGGCCTCGCCGATGCGCCCGTCGGTGCCGGCCCAATCGACCGGCAGGCGCGCCGAGAAGTCGCCGTCGCGGAAGGCCATGAGCCCGGCCAGCACCTGGCGGGAGCGCAGTTCTGCGAGGATGTTCTGCGCCTTGAGCTCGCTGTAGTCACCGGCCAGCTGCGGCAAGGCGGGATCGAGCACGCCGATCATGTCGTCGCCGTTCGGCGGGCGCTTGGCAGATGCCGATCGCACCGATCGCGCTTTCTGGCGCAGCTTCGCGTCCTTCTTGTTCTTAGGGCTTGCCGTCGCTTGCTCCATCAAGAACTCCTTCTGTGTCGATTCTGGAAAAGTGGACGCGCGCCATTACCCGGGATGAAGCCGGGTACAAGGCGTTTCTGGTCTGGGCCGTTGAAAAAAAATCCTGCCGGAAACGGCTGCTCCGGCGTGACGCTGCCAACCGGGTTCAGTCACTCCCTGCTCCTTCCCCGATGTCTTGCGAAACTGTAATGGGAAGGGCGCCGGATTCTTGTAGGACAAGCCCCCGGTCGCTTGTAGGAGAACCGCCTACAAGAACGCTGCACAGCCATGATACTAGGGCGGTTTACAGCAGCCGGATGGGCTCGAGTGCGTCGCCTTGCGGTAGAACTCGACCGATGATCGCGGCCTGTGGGTAACCCAGCCTGCGGAGTTCGGCCAAACACGCTTCAACGCGGTCGGCGGGCACGCCGGCCAGGAGCCCTCCGGCGGTCTGCGGGTCGAACACCAGCGCATACCTCGGGTGCCCGACCATCTCCGCCTGGTTACGCAATGCGCGCCTCAGCCGCACGTTGGCCGGCTGGAGCGAGCTCAGGATCCCGGCCTTGACACTTTCCTCGGCGCCGTCGAGAACCGGCAGTGCGGCAAGCTCTATCTCGGCATCGACGCCCGAAGCGCGCGTCATCTCGACCAGGTGGCCCAGCAGCCCGAAGCCCGTGAGGTCGGTGCAGGCCGTGGCGCCGTGCCCGATCAGGCATTTGGCGCCGAGGCGGTTCGACTGGACCATCGAGGCGAGCGCCGCATCGATCCATCGACCCTTCGCCTGCAGGAGCGCATGCGCTGCGAAGAGTGTCCCGGTGCCGATTGCCTTGGTGAGGATCAGCGCATCGCCGGGCGCGAGGCCGCCCTTTTGCATGACCGTCGCGAGCTTCTCGTCGATGAGGCCGTTGACCGCGAACCCCAGCGCGAGCTCCGCACCCTCGCCCGTGTGGCCGCCGACGAGCGCGCAGCCGGCTTCGTTGAGCACCTCGATTGCGCCGGTCATCATTTGCGTGAGCACGTCCTCCACCTTGGCCTCGAGCCCCGGCGGGACCGTGACGATCGCAGTGGCCGACTGCGCTTCGGCCCCCATCGCGAAGATGTCGCCCAGCGCATGGTTGGCTGCGACCATCCCGAATACGTACGGGTCGTCGATGAAGGCGCGGAAGAAATCCACGCTGTGCACCAGTGCCTTGCCCGGCGGCACGCGCACGACCGCGGCGTCGTCCGGGGACTTGAGACCGATCAGCACGTCGTCGCGCTCGATGGGGTTGAGGCCGCCAAGCGCGCGGGAAAGGACGCTCGCACCCACCTTGGCGCCGCAACCGCCGCAGCGCATCGCGATCGCGGAAATCGCCTGCGCAGCCTCCTCGGCTTCGAGCTTCACCGAGGTCGGCGCGTTGCTTGCGGCTTTCGACGCGTCCATCGCGGGCAGGTCGGTGAACTTGCACATGAAGCGGCGATCGATCCAGTCCTTCCAGCGCCAAACCCAGCCGCCCTCTGCGTGCAGCCCGCCGCGCGAGGCGACTGCGCACTTGTCACCGGTGCTGACGAGCGCAAGCCAGTGCTTCTGCGGCCGGTAAGGAACGAGCGCGCGGCCTTCCACGGCGCGGCGAAGGTTGTCGGCGAGCGGCCGGCCTTGCCGCACTGCGAACACGCCCGCCTTTTCCCTCGGGCTGTTCACCATGTCGGCAACATCGCCCGCGGCGAAAATAGCGTCATCGGTTTCCGTCTGCAGCGTATCGCGCACACGGATGAAGCCACCTTCGTCCAGCGCGAGCCCGGTGCCTCGCAGCCACTCCGCCGCGGACGCGCGCGTCACCCAGACGACTTCGTCCGCCTCGACCGAGCGCCCGCCGGCCAGGTGGACGCGGCCGGCCTCCACGCGCTCCACCGCGGCTCCCACGTAGATCTCTACACCGCGCTCGCCAAGCACCTGCATGAAGGCATTGCGCACGGCGGGATTGTGCGTCGGCAGGATCTGGGGGCCGGCGTCGATCAGGCGGAACTTCGGCGCATCGGCCTCGCGGCCGAGCGCGCGCAATTCGTTTGCCAGCCGGAACTGCATCGCCAGCGTGAGTTCCACGCCGCCTGCGCCCGCGCCGACCACGGCGATCGATTCGGCGCCTTTGTGCTCCAGCACCCGCTCGAGCAGCGCCAGCCAGCGATCGTTGAACGCATGGATCGGCTTGACCGGTATGGCGTGCTCGGCGGCGCCGGGCACGTTGCCGAGCATCGGCGCCGAGCCGATATTGATCGAGAGCTGGTCGTAGGAGACCGGCGGGCGGTAGCGGCAGATCACCTTCTTCGCGGCCCGGTCGATGCCGATGACCTCGTCGCCAAAGAAGCGCGCGCCGGCAAAGCCCGCGAGCTTGCGCAGGTCGATGTGGACGTCGTCGTAGCTGTAGTGGCCGGCGACATACCCGGGCAGCATCCCGGAATAAGGCGTATGCGTGTCGCGGCAGATCACGGTGAGGCGCACGCCCGGCATCGGGCGCATGCCAAAGTGCTTGAGCACGACGGCATGGCTGTGCCCGCCGCCGACCAGCACGATATCCCTGAGGACCGGTTGTCCCGACTGCATCGTCGCCCTCCCCGGCGTCCGCTACCCGGCGGCTTTCAGGCGGCTTCCTCGATCCAAAGCATCTGGATCGCCTCAAGGATCTTCTCGCCGGATTTCTTCGGGTCGTCGTCGAACCCCGGGAGCGCGAGCACCCAGCCATGCAGGTCGGTGAATCGCACCTGCTGCGGATCGACCTCCGGGTGCGCCTCGCAGAGCGCTATCGCGATGTCGCGCGAGTCGGTCCATTTCATCGGCGCAGTCATTCGCGAATCTCCCGGGCGTGGTTGATCGTGTACTTGGGAATCTCGATCGTGAGGTCCTCGTCGGCGACCATCGCCTGACACGAGAGGCGCGATTGCACCTCCAGGCCCCAGGCCTTGTCGAGCATGTCCTCTTCGTCCTCGGTCGCCTCGGCCAGCGACCCGAGGCCCGAGCGCACCACCACATGGCAAGTGGTGCAGGCGCACGATTTTTCGCAGGCGTGCTCGATCTCGATGCCGTTCGAAAGCAGCACGTCGCAGATCGACACGCCGGGCTTGGCGTCGATCTCGGCGCCCTGGGGGCAAAGCTGGGGGTGCGGCAATACCTTGAGCTTGGGCATCTAGATTTTCAGGTTTGCGATTTTCTGGCCGGTCAGCGCGGCCTTGACGCTGCGGTCCATGCGCCGCGCGGCGAAATCCTCGGTCACGCGATTCAGCGCGTCGGAGGAAGCCTTGATCGCGCGATGGTCGCTGCCGGCCGCCGCCGTGGCAAGCGCATCCACGCGGCAGTCGATATCGGTGCGCTCGGTGGCGGAAAGCAGGTTCGCGTCGACCTTCAACGCCGCACGCACCGCTTCGAGCAACCGCTCCGCGTCGACCCGGGCTTCCTGCAATGCGCGCGCCTGCATGTCGTCGCGCGCGTGCTCGAAAGAATCCTTGAGCATGCGCGAGATGTCTTCGTCCGCGAGGCCGTAGGAAGGCTTGACGGTAATTGTGGCTTCGGCGCCCGTGGTGCTCTCCCTGGCGCTGACGGACAGCAATCCATCGGCATCGACCTGGTAGGCAACGCGGATGCGCGGGGCGCCGGCGGCCATCGGCGGGATGCCGCGCAGCTCGAATTTCGCCAGCGACCGGCAGTCGGTCACGAGTTCCCGCTCGCCCTGCACGACGTGGAAGCTCATCGCGGTCTGGCCGTCCTTGAAGGTGGTGAATTCCTGGGCACGGCCGACGGGGATGGTCGAGTTGCGCGGCACCACCCTTTCGACCAGCCCGCCCATGGTCTCGACACCCAGCGAAAGCGGGATCACGTCGAGCAATAGCCAGTCCTCGCCCGGGGTCTTGTTGCCCGCAAGCACGTTGGCCTGCATCGCGGCGCCAAGGGCGACCACCTTGTCCGGGTCGAGGTTGTTCAGCGGATCGCGGTTGAAGAACTCGGCCACCGCGCGCTGGATCTGCGGCATGCGCGTCGCGCCGCCGACCATGACTACGCCCTTGATGTCGTCGACCGTGAGGTTCGCGTCGCGCAGCGCCTTGCGCATCGGTCCGAGCGTCTTGAAGACGAGCGTATGCGTCATCTTCGTGAAAATCTCGGTCGTGAGCGTCACCTCGACCACGTCGCCGGAGCCGAGCCTGGCCGTGATGCGCGCCGTGCCGTGCAAGGTCAGGGCCTCCTTTGCCTCGCGCGACTTCGTGAGCAGCAGGCGCGTGTCCTGCGCCGACAGCGGGGCGTGCTTCGTCTGCTCGAGGACCCAGCAGAAAATGCGATGGTCGAAATCGTCGCCGCCAAGCGCCGCATCCCCGTTGGTGGCCAGCACCTCGAACACGCCCTTCGAGAGCCGAAGAATCGAGATGTCGAACGTCCCGCCGCCGAGGTCGAAGACCGCGTACACGCCTTCCGATGCGTTATCCAGGCCGTAGGCGATCGCAGCCGCGGTCGGCTCGTTCAGCAGCCGAAGCACGTTGAGGCCTGCGACGCGCGCGGCGTCCTTGGTGGCCTGCCGCTGCGCCTCGTCGAAATACGCCGGCACCGTAATCACCGCGCCGGCGAGGTCTCCGCCGAGCGAAGCCTTGGCTCGCGCGGCCAGCACCTTGAGGATCTCGGCCGAGATCTCCACCGGGCTCTTGATGCCCGCCACGGTACGCAGCTGCACCATGCCGGGCTCGTCGACGAAATCATACGGAGCGTTTTCGGCATTCGCGACGTCCTTGAGCCCGCGGCCCATGAAGCGCTTGGCCGAAAGGATCGTGTTCTTAGGGTCGGCCGATTGCTCGTCCTGCGCTGCGTAGCCGGTTTCGACATGACCATCGCCGAAGAATCGGACCACCGAAGGCAGCAGTACGCGGCCCTGGTCATCCGGCAGGCAGACGGCCGTGCCGCTGCGAATCGTGGCGACCAGCGAATTGGTCGTCCCGAGGTCGATGCCGACCGCGAGCCTGTGCTCGTGCGGGGCGGTCGATTCGCCGGGTTCGGAGATCTGCAGCAGCGCCATCTATTTCTCCAGCCCTTCGTATGCGCTGCCGACTTCCTCGCCGAAGCGGGCGAGGAACTGCAGCTCGCGCAGGATGCCGACTGCGGCCGGCAGGTCTTTCTCCGAATCGATCTTGGCCGCGAGCAGCGTTTCGAGCCGCTGGCGGTCGCGCTTGAGCTGCGCGGAGATCGCGTCCAGCGAGGGCTCGTCCCTCGCCTCTTCGAGCGACTCGCGCAATTCGAGCTGGCGCATCAGGAAAGCCTGTGGCATCGCGGTGTTGGTCTCGAAGCCGACGTCATGGCCGGCCTGCTCCAGCAGGTACTTGGCGCGCAGCACCGGGTCCTTGAGCGTGCGATAGGCCTCGTTCACGCGGGTGGTCCACTGCATCGATGCGCGCTTCTCCGCTTCGCCGGCGTTGACGAACTTGTCCGGGTGGATGCGGGCCTGGATCTCGCGATACGCGCGCTCGAGCGCCACGGCGTCCAGCGTGTAGGCGCTGGGCAGGCCGAAGAGCGAGAAGTGGTCCTGCGCGATGTTTAGCGTCATCTGAAATGAAAAAGGGGCTTTCGCCCCCCGTCGTCATTGCACAGACCTCCCACGTGCCTCCGCATGCGTATATCGCCTGTCGGCAGGCCACGCGAGGGTCGTGCAATCTTGATTTTAACCCGCGTCCGGCCTAGATATTGAAGCTCTCGCCGCAGCCGCACTCGTCCTTGACGTTGGGGTTGCGGAACTTGAAGCCCTCGTTGAGGCCCTCGCGCGCGTAGTCGAGCTCCGTGCCGTCGATATAGGGCAGGCTCTTGGGGTCGACGAGCACCTTCACGCCGTGGCTGTCGAACAGCACGTCGTCCGCGTTCACTTCATCGGCGAACTCGAGCTTGTAGGCCATGCCGGAGCAGCCCGTGGTGCGCACGCCCAGGCGAAGGCCGACGCCTTTGCCGCGCTTGGAGAGGTAGCCGCTCACGTGGTCGGCGGCTTTCTCGGTCAGGGTGATTGCCATCTGTCTTCCTTTCTAGCCGTTGGCGACTTGCTTATCGGAAGCGTGCTTGTGCTTGTAGTCCGCCACCGCTGCCTTGATCGCGTCTTCGGCGAGGATCGAGCAGTGGATCTTGACCGGCGGCAGCGCCAGCTCGGCCGCGATGTCGGTGTTCTTGATGCCCATCGCCTGGTCGAGCGTCTTGCCCTTGACCCATTCGGTGATGAGGGAGGACGAGGCGATCGCCGAGCCGCAGCCGTACGTCTTGAAGCGCGCGTCCTCGATCGTGCCGTCCTTGGCGACCTTGATCTGCAGCTTCATCACGTCGCCGCAGGCGGGCGCGCCGACCATGCCGGTGCCGACCGATTCGTCGCCCTTCTCGAACGAGCCGACGTTGCGGGGATTCTCGTAGTGGTCGATGACTTTTTCGCTGTATGCCATTTTGTTCTCCAGTGCCGGGTTGTCCGGACTCAAACGCTTCTGCTTCTGCTTTACCCCATCTCTCCTCATTTTGAACATCCTGAGGTTTGCGCGTCGCGCAAACCGGGGGGATGTTCAAAATGAGGAGACTTGGAAGTTCAAATTCGGTACAGCGTCTCCATCCGCCAAATTCAAATTCGGTACGCCACCTCTCTAATGTGCCGCCCACTGCACCGTATTCAAGTCGACCCCGTCCTTATACATTTCCCAGAGCGGCGAGAGCTCGCGCAGTTTCGCCACCTTGGTCCTGACCAGGTTGACCGCGAAATCGACTTCTTCGGCGGTCGTGAATTTTCCGAGCGTGAAGCGGATCGATGAGTGCGCAAGCTCGTCCGAGCGGCCCAGCGCGCGCAACACGTACGACGGCTCCAGCGAAGCCGAAGTGCACGCCGAGCCCGAGGAGACCGCGATGTCCTTGATCGCCATGATCAGCGACTCGCCCTCGACGTAGTTGAAGCTCGCGTTGAGGTTGCCGGGAATGCGCTTTTCCAGGTCGCCGTTGAGCACGACGGCTTCCATTTCCGAAAGCCCGTTCCACAAGCGGTCGCGCAGCATGCGGATGCGTTCGTTGTCGGTGGCCATCTCCAATTTGGCGATGCGCGCCGCCTCGCCCATGCCGACGATCTGGTGCGTCGGCAGCGTGCCGGAGCGGAATCCCCGCTCGTGCCCGCCGCCGTGGATCTGCGCTTCGATCCTCACGCGGGGCTTCCTGCGGATATACAGCGCGCCGATCCCCTTGGGCCCGTACATCTTGT